>CBIHQM010000016.1:0-32016 GCA_966211885.1 uncultured Chryseolinea sp. | reverse complement strand
CCTACCAGCGCTGGCTTGTTTTGAGAAAAGGACGTTGCATCGTCGGCATAGTAGCCGATGTTCCGCAGTTCTCCGGCATTGTACAATTCAGCAAATTGGTTTTCCTTGGCTTGGATCTCTTTTTTTATTTGCTCCTTATCAATGGCGGGCGCTGCCACGGGCTCCTCTTTCTTTGGCCCGCAGGCGATCATTAAAAATATCGAACTCGATAAAAGTGCGGACTCGATTATTTTTTGTTTCATGACTATCGCTGTTTATGATTCATCGGCATGGATTACGTATAGAAGTTATGCATTAAAATTGAATACTACTTGGTTTGCCGTTTTTTTTTTTGCGCACGAAGGCAAAGGTTGGTCAGTGGCATTCATGTCAGGCAGACCTTTGTCCTTTCGGTCTATCCATCCCGTTTACCGGCAGGTAAATAATAAATTCCGCACCCTTTCCCTCCTTGCTAAATACCTGCAACGATCCGTTGTGATTATTGATTATCCCCAAGCTGATCGACAAACCGAGACCTGTGCCCTTACCCACCTCCTTCGTTGTGAAGAACGGGTCCATGATGTTCCCCAAGATCTTGTCGGGTATCCCAATGCCGTTGTCGGAAAAACTTATTTTCAATTTCTCCTCCTGCAACGTGGTCGTTATCCTCAAATTCCGTTGCCCCTCGGATTTTCGCAAAGCATAAACGGCGTTGTCGATGATGTTGAGAAATACCTGGCTGAGTTGAACGGGACTTGCAGAAACCGGGGGTACATCGCCATAGGATTTCGTGACCTGGATCTGCGCGTCTTTGATCTTGCTGTTCATGATCGTCAACGCAGCCTCCAGGGTATCGTGAATATCAACGGCTTCCCTGCTGTCGTGCTGCGGGGCCGAGAAATACAGGAGGCTGTCAATAATTCGATTGATCCGATGAACACCATTCTTCACTGTGTCTAACAGATTTCCAATATTCTTTTCAGACTCTTCAAGATCTCTTTCCCGCCCGGAAGGGTTTTTCGCCATTACTTTTAAATCCTGGATCTCATCGCCAACGGCTTCCACACCACCCAAAATAAAATTCAACGGGTTATTGATCTCATGGGCAATACCAGCGGTGAGTTGACCAAGCGAAGCCATCTTCTCTGACTGCACCAGCTGCGCCTGGGCAACCTTCAGGTTCTCCAATGATCCCACCAGTTCTTTTTCATGCTTTTCAATAACCTCATTCTTCGCCATGAGCTGCGCATTCGACAACTGCTTATTCCGGTACGCGGTATAGATGATGGCCACCAGGACACCAAAAGCCAGGACGGAGGCGATCAACACACGGCTGAGCAAACTGCTGCGGGCGGCCTCCAATGCCAAAATTTCATTTCTGGCCTGGAGCAATTCAATTTCCGTATCGCGTTTTTCAATCTCCTGTTTTGCGGCATCCCGCTTGACATTGGCGATTTCGTTCTGGTGGTCCACCGAATCCTTCTCCCGGGCCAATGTTCTCAAGACCATAAACGCGTCCTCGAACTTTCCCTGTGCCCTTGAAAGTTCTGCCCGCACTTCATAATAGGTGAACCTGAACCTGTTTTCCTTGCCATGAGGCAATAAGCTTTTTGCAGAATCCATGTAAAGCTCCGCCTCCGGGTATCGCTTCATCAACGTCAAGATCCTTCCCATTGAAACGGCTGAGTTGCAGGCATCCGACCATTCCTTCGATTCTTTTGAGATCGACAACTCATGACGGGTCTCCTCGAGCGCTTTCTCCAGGTAACCGAGTTTCAAATACAGTTTCCCGCGGCTTCCACTCGCAATTCCTTCCCACACTTTCATGTTCAGAATCCGCGAGAGGTCAACAACCTTTTTATACCACTCCAACGCGTTATCATAGTCCCCCCGGGCGAAGTAGCAAAGCCCCACGGTATTGTGGGCGCTGATGAACTCTGTCGTGTCCTGGCGCTCCGGCCGGCCGATCTTTTTGAAGAGATCGATTGCTTCTTTTGATACCTGCAACGCTGAATCAAATTTGTTCTCGCGATAATAGATCATGGAAAGAAAATAGGTGGTCGAGAACCGTAGCTTATCCTTGCTCAATTGCTTGAGCAAGGCTATCGACTCAATTGTTTTCTTCTCAGCCTCCGGCAATAAATCAATGTTGAAATAAAAATGCGCTATGTGCAAAACAACCCAGGCCTTCGTAGCCACATTTTCTGATTGTGAGAGAATATACGAGGTCTTAAAATTCTCAAAAGCTTCCGCCAGTTTTTTATGATCAAAGCAAAGTTGCCCCACGTTGCTGTAGGCTTTTGCAACGGCCTCGTTGCTGTTTGTTTTCCTTGCTACTTCCACGACGTGTCTGGCATGCAGAATACCGTCTTCCGGGGGCAAACTAAGTTCATGCAAATACAATTTTCGCAGCAACGCATCGAGGCTGTCGTCTTTCATCGCTTTGAATCTCTGTTCCAGCAGGGCATCACTCATTTCCTGTCCACAGACCGTTGACTGGCCGGCGATCGCCATCCAGAATAAAAAAAAGCATGTGGCCTGTCGCGGTGAGATCATGGGTGACTGCTTCGTGGGCAGTTCATCTAAATTACGAATTTCCCCGGTGCCGGCCCATGTCTAAATGACCATCCCAAGAGTTCCGGCGGATAAGGAGCTCCTTCAGGGTTTATTCCGCAAGCAATGCTTTTTTTATACCGTTTAGTTCTTCTATTTTTTCTTTGCTCACCTTCGGGTATTCGAGCTTCATTTTGTCCAAGGCATGAATGATGGCCGAGGCAACGGCAATGCGCGCATAGGCTTTGTTGTCGGCGGGCACAACATACCAGGGCGAATCTTCCGTGGAGGTGTGTTGGATCATCTCTTCATAAGCATGCATGTAGTCGTCCCAATAGCTGCGCTCGCGTGCATCGCTGGCGCTGAATTTCCAATTCTTGTCCGGATCGTCAACCCGTTCGATGAACCGTTTTTTCTGTTCGTCTTTTGAAACGTTGAGAAATACCTTGATGATGATGGTGCCGTTCCGGGTCAGGTATTTTTCGAAGTTACGAATGTCCTTAAAGCGGCTTTTCCAAATGTCGTCCGTCAACAGTTTCGCGGGAAGTTTTTGTGATTTCAAGATTTGTTCATGAACCCTCACCACCAACACTTCTTCATAATAGGAGCGATTGAAAATGCCGATGCGTCCCCGCTCCGGCAAGTGCTTTTGGCAACGCCAGAGGAAATCGTGATCAAGGTCTTCGGCACTGGGCGCCTTAAACGAAGACACCTGGCAACCTTGCGGGTTCACGCCCGACATCACATGCTTGATGGCCCCGTCTTTGCCGGCGGCATCCATGGCTTGAAAGATCACCAGCAACGACCATTTGTCCTGGGCGTACAACGTCTCTTGCAAAGCAGCGAGGGCATCCACGCCCAGTTGCAGGGCTTGCTTGGTCAGGGGCTTGTCGCTGGCGTCAAGATCAATGCTCGGTTTTGTGCTGTATTCTTTCAGTTTGAATTTTTCTCCGTCACCAACGCAATATTGTTTGGAAAAGGTTTTGGCGCTCCTGATCAATTCTTTTTTGCTCAAGGTGTTCAGGTTCTCCAGTTTGGCAGTTGCTTCTTCTTTCATAAGTGGTAGGCATTAAGACACGCGCCGGCATTCGTTGATCGACGATGGCCCGGTGACATACTAAAATACCGAATTTAAGCCGCCAGCGTCCATGGGTTTAACCGTTACATGGGCGTTTTTTTTACCGTTAAATCCCAGGCACAGGAAAATCCAAGCCCGGGAATTCGATACATTTAGTTCTACCGGAAACGTCACGGCCATTCATATGCAGCCCTTTCAGGAAACCTTAAAAAAATACCTCGACATATTTTCACGCCAGGAAATGTATTTCCTGAGCGACAACCGAAATCTCGAGGTGTTTCAAAAGATCCCGTCGAACACATCGGCTGATGATATCCTGACAAAGATCAGCGCCATCAACGACCCCGACGTCAGCAACCATGGCATTACAAACGACATGGTAGCGCACATTCTCAAGCTTGGTATCGACGAACGTTTGAAAAAAGGTGATCTCTCTGTGGTCGAAGCCATAGCCACCGCCACCTTTCAGGGCAAAGCCTATCACCTGCTCCATTTCGCTTCGGTATATTGCAATTTCCACAGCCCGGACGTGTTTCCGATTTATAGCGAGCAACACCTTGAGTTTTACAAACGATACATCAAAGCAAACCAGCTCCCACTCGATCCTGAAAAATTAGATACGTACGACGTGTTCTCAAAAGCGCTCAACGACCTGATCAAACGGCTTGACCTGACCGGGAAAATGAACTACCTGCATATCCGGAAGTTCGGATGGTTGTATGCTGAAAATGTTTTGAAGGAATCGAGCGACCGATAAAAAAAATCGTCTTCGCATTGTGCGGTTCATGGATGTGATAAAAAATCCAGGGCGAACATCGTTAACTGTACACCCCCGCTGTTATGACCGGCAGCGCCGTTGTTGGCGTTCCGCCAACAATTTTTCGGCAAAGACTAATCATTGAAAAAAAGGGAGCACATCACGGTTATGTGCGTTCCCTGCTGTGAGCTCTCATTCATAAAGCCTTTTGCTGCGAATCGTTGTTGGTGGGACACCAACAACGGGGTGTTTGGGGTTAATTATGCGCCAGGGAATTTTCTTAGAAGGGGTATCCGATGGCGATGTTGATGGTGGGGTCCCAGAAGTGAAAGTCGGTTGCCCAGCGTTCTCCTTCGGGGCGGTAGGGTGTGCGGAGGGTGTAGCCGAAGTCGACGCGTGCTACAATGAAGTCGAAGTCCCATCGCAGTCCCCATCCTGAGCTAACGGCCACCTCTTTGAGGAATTTGTTGAATTTAAATGTTCCGTTGGGCCGCGAGGGGTCGTCGTGGAAGAGCCAGACATTTCCGGCGTCGACGAACAGGGCGCCTTTCAGCCGTCCGGACAGATCGAATCGGTATTCCAGGTTGCCTTCCAGCCGGATGTCGCCGGTCAGGTCGGTGTATCCCGTGGGCGGCGTCTCGCTACCCGGGCCTACCGACCGCGCCACGAAGGAGCGCAGGCTGTTGGTTCCCCCCACATAAAATTGTTTGATGTAGGGAAGGATACTCGAATTGCCAAAGGGAACACCCAACCCCACCACAAAGCGCGTGACCAATTTCGATCGTCGATTGAAGTTAAAACTGTAGCGAACGTCGGCGCGTGCGCGAACGTATTGAGAAACGGGAACACCAAACAACGTGTATCTTCCCAGGGAATCGGTCGATGCTTTCACGGCGCCATAGAGGGCCGTCAGCAAATTGCCCGCGCCATCGATACCTCCCCGGATAAAAAAGTTGTTCCGCGAGGCGGTCGGTGAATAGGTAAATTCATATCCGGAGCCGACCATAAATTGTTCGTCGAAGCTGCGTTGCACGCCGGGGTTCTCCTCGAGGTAACGAATAAACTCCTCCGACTTAGACGATTCCGGAACCGTCGTCAGGATGACTTCCACAGGATTTAGCGCGTGCGTGACGCGATCTCTCAAACTCCAGTGGTAGCCAAAGTTGATGAAGACCGAGTTCATGCGATAAAGATCGAGACGGTTAAAGAGATTATATCCCGTGGAAAGCGTTGTCTTGGGCAAACGTTTTTCTCCCAGGTTAAACAGGAAACCGGGATAAAACCGGGGCACGGTATAGTTGCCCTCCAGCCCCAACTCGTAGGCGGGATTGACGCTTCCCTGGGAGATCTGTACCTCGACTCTTCCGCGCAAATTTATTTTCAACATCTCGGCGCCGCGCTTCACGTTACGGTCCGTATAGCTAAAGATTATTCCCGGACCAAAGTAGTTGGTGGACCGGAACACCGTATTGAACTCTGCACTGTAGGCCAGCCGTTTTCGTTGCGACAGGTAGAATACGGCGTCGAGCGCGCCCTTGTCTCCGCGAGGCAGAAACTTTACGGTTGCGTTTTGGACAATGGGGAGCTCGTTCAGGTAGCGAACAGAGTGCAGGTAGTTGGAGGTGGCGTAGAGCTCTCCTGGCTTCAGGAAAATTCCATTTTGAATGGCCTTCAACGTGAGGTCTTTATTCTGTTCGATCAAATAATAATTGCCGGATGCCACCGTATCCGTCGATGCATTCTCGCGCACGTGATCGGCGTGGATGTATACGTTTCGTATCACATAGGGGATCCTCGACTCGGGCGGTGTTTCGGGTTTCACCGTTACTTCCGCTTTTAACTGGTGGTCGCCAGTGACCGAATCGGCTCTTAGTGCAATGAATTCAGGATTGAAATAGAGGTATCCATTTTCTTTTAACTGCAGATCGATGCGGGCCCGCTCGGCCTTCACCGCGTCAAGCCGGTAGATGTCGCCGGGTTTCAAGAGCGACCCGGGTTGCGTTGCATGGATTTTTTTTGAAAGGTCGTTGAGCGGTTGGGGAAACAAAACAGAATCATAGCGATAGGGTTCGCGGAGGGTGATGGTGTAGCGAAACTCCGCTTTCCGTTTTCCGATCCGGATCGTATCATAGCGCACGGTGTTGTTGAAATATCCATTGTGAAATATCCGGTTGTGGATAGCCGCTGCCACCTGGGCTGGTTTGGTGTGAGATATCAACACCGGCTCCGTAATTTTATTCTTCCAGAATTTCTTACCCCGGGCCGAGTCCGACAACATCATGTAGCGCGCCAACGCCGGCCGCATCCACAAGAATTGATTATTCGGTTGGGGCTTCAGCACGTCCTGAATGAAGGGCATAAGATTTTTAGACGCACGGGCCGGTGGCACAAATTCTATTTTGTGTCCAACGTAGAGCGGATCGTCAGACGAAATGTGTTTCATCCCGGTGCACCCTGTCAACACCAGCACAAGAAGTGAAAGGAGCCCGTGTGCCGCCGACCGTCTCATTTGTCTTTCTTTTTTTTGTCGAACTCCCGGATGAAGATCAGGGAGATCCCCGTGTTGCGCACTTCCTGGTAAACGATGTCGTACGTTTCGTTATTAAATAACTTCAGCTTCTTGTTCCCATTGCCGGTGAGGTCGTAGATAATGGCCACATCGCCCCTGAAGTTTTTGTCGCCCGTGCTTGCGCCGCTTTGATCCTGGTTGAGATTAAAATCGCCGCCAATTTCAAACGAGAGGCGGTCGTCCATCACACGTTTCGTCATGCGAAAGTCCATCGCCGTTTGCGTCTTGCCGCCGGGCGCTGAGTAGTCGCTATACGATTGGATGCCTACATCGATATCCACGCCTTTGATGTAGCGGTTTGCAAACCGGTTGAGTTGACCAGAGAGCAGACTGTTTACGCTATTGGACAGCGCCGTGGTGGCAACCTGACCTTCGTTGATATCCAGCCCTGTCGACTCGGGCATGAAACCGCCAAGCACCAGGATGCCGAAAACTTGTTTGTTCAACTCCGATTGAAATTCCGGTTGGCGCAGCCGGTCCAGCTTGTTGGCCAACACGGGATAATTAACCCTGTCTTCCAGGGGAAGATCGAGCGAAAAAGACACCATCGGCTTTTCTATCGTCCCCTTGATGGTGATGCCCACTTCATAGGGCAGCGAGCGCTTGTAGATGGATTTTTCGCTCTCCCCTATTTCATTCCCGATCAGACCGATCGACGACGAGCGAACGATGTAGATCGCCCGGATGTTAAGCTCACCGCTTTCCGGCCGCCCACTCCAACTGATCGACGACCCGGGCACCAGCGTGAAGTTCTTTTTTGCCAGCTCATAAAACGACACCCGGTAGGTGCCCTTCCTGATGGTATAGGTTCCCGAAATACCAACATTCCCAGTGCGGTCATACTCCAACTCGAGGTTCCCACCACCAGAAGCCTTAATGAAATCACCGGACTGTGCATCGATCGCAATCCGCATCGTGGCACCCTCTTCGATCTTCACGGTCGAATTCAAATTGAATTCGGGAAGACTGCTGATCAGCGAATCATAAAAATAACCGGATTGTCCACCAGCCGTAACGCCCCGCAGCACCGTGGGGTCAATAAAGTCGACGATGCCCGTGCTGGTCAAAAGTTTAATTTCATTGTCCGATGATTCGAATACCAGCGACGTGCTGTCCTTGATGGTGATGTCGGCCTTCACGCTGGCATTCTTTGTGGTCCCCGTCAAGGCTACATCGCCGGCGATTACCAGTTCACCTTTCAACTGGCGGTTCAACGAGTCAGCCTTGGTCAGCAGGGAATACCGATCCGTGTGGAGTTTCAGATTGTAGGCAACCGATTGGTAGTCGGGCGAGATCAGCGAACCGTTTACCATGAGGCGATGATGTTCCTGGTCGTAGATCTTGAAATTTTGAAAGGTCATCAGGGAATCTTTCAACGTCACCACGTCGTCGCGCACGCCAAACGTGAGCCTGGGGTTCGCCGTCGTAAAATTTGCATCCAGAAATCGCAGCTGTCCGTTGACCTTCGGCTTCTGTAGCGGGCCTTGGATGGTCACATCTCCGTTTACGCCCCCATCCATTTTGTCCATGATCCCTGAAACCAAAAAACTAAACATCTCCAGCGTACGGACATCCACGCGCATGGCGGCATCCACGCTGTTGCTTTTCAGGAAGTACTGTCCTTTGACGTCCACCTTGTTTGCTTCATTGGTGACCTGCACCTCAAACGGCACCCGTGCCGTATCGCCCACAGCCTTGACGACTATCGTCAATGGGTTGGAGTGATACAAGCGAAGACTGTCGATCGTTGCCGACAGATCGAGTTTCTGACCTGCCCTATACGAAACTTTTGCATTCATCTGACCTCCGTTTATAAGCGTCGAGTCGGATGCCTGAAGCGCATTGAGATGGGCAAAGTCCACGTGACTTAGGGTGAGGTCGAACGCATGGAGGTCGCCGTTCATGCCGATGCGCATGGCGTCGCGCGCCACCTGAAAGTTGTTCAACACGACATTTCCACTTTTTATGTACACCGGGTTCCCGCGATCGAGCGTGTAGTCGCTCTCCAGGACGCGTAGCTTGTCCGGATAAATGTACGTGCCGCTATCCGACCGCAAGATGCGCGTACGCAACACCAGCAGTGACGTGGAGTCGTTTGACAGGAGGAGATTCGCCATGGCCGTGTCCTGCTTGTTATGCACGTCGAAATCGAGATTGCCCAGGGCGATGGATTGGACGTGCAAGTTCTTTATCTGCAAGCCCGACTTCAGGCTGTCGTTCCGTATTGCATAGTATGTGTGCAGCGTATCCAACACCAAACCATACCCTTTAAATTTTCCAGCCGTCGCCCGCACCACGGCTTCCTGTTTTTGTTCATCCACCTCACCCGAAACGTGTAGCGAAGAAAAATCCTCGACGTTGGCACCCAGCAATAAAAAGGGGCTGATGTTCTGAAGTTGAAAATCAAACGTGACCGTTTTGCTTTGTGCTGGCCGGTGCGGATCACGGACCGGGCGAAGCACGCGGGCGGGCCAGGTCTGGATCCACGGGGTCAGTGATTGCAGGCCAATGTTTGCTGCGAGGTGGCCGCTCCCGTCATCCGAAAAAAAATCGAAGCGACTGGCGGTCGGCGTGGTCATCACAGCGACGTCAAGGGTGTCTTGCGCGTATTTCGTCGATTGATTTTGAAACAGGATGTGATTCCCCGCCAGGTGCGCGCCGATAAATTTCTTGTCGGATCTTACGGTGGACGTAAAATTCCCTGAAACTGCCAGGGTGCTGTCGGCCGATATAAAATTGCCCATCCTAAACCGGTCCGTTTCAATTTCGGTGGTGATGGTCAGCGGTCCGGAAAATAAAATTTCCGATGTTGCCTTCGTGCGGTAAAGGGTGTCTGCGATGGAGAGCGCGATCTGCGCACGGGTGTTCGTGACTTCGCTCCGAAAGGCAATGTTGTGTACCGGCTCATTCACCATTTCAATTTTGCTGATCACCCCCTTCATGTTGAGCCCCTGATCATGGCCAAGCCTTCCTTTTACATTCAAAGACAAACTGGCCGGTCCCAGCCAGTCGACCCCGGAAAATTTTCCACCCTCGATGTCTTTGCCGGTAAGCTCAAGATCGAGACCGACGCTATTTTTTTTGAAGGAGGCGGAGCCGTTGGTCCCCAGATCGCCCCAGGGTGTATTTACCTGTCCGGCCACCACTGTCTTGTTCCGGTTGCCCGCACTCGTGATGTGGAGTTGAGCGATGGGAGGTATTTGCAGGCCTGGAAAAAAGGCATGGAGTGTACGGGCAACATCCGCTCCCATCGAACTGTTCACCACAACATCCTTCCAGCGCAAGCTTTCATAGTTCGATACGTGCCACACTCTGCCCTGGACCAGGAAGTCGCTGTCTTTCGTCTTCAGGTGCAACGTCTCGAGCTCACCGGCGCCTTTGATGTAGTTGCCCTTCAGCGTCCATGCCATCGTCTCCCAGTGTGCAAAGCGATTCAACAGCGAATCCTGAAAAAAATAACCAAGATCGCGGACATCGACATGACCGCTGGCTTTCCCTTGCAGGTTAAACCAATCCGGATCTTGCTTTGATCTTGAGTCGGACCAGCCCATAAGTTCAGCTTCGAGTTCGCTCGCGTCCGAAGCGAGCTGCAGACCGGAAAGCGTCAGCCGGTCTTCATTCGCCTGTAAGCTCGTGGTGGCATTCACAATGGTAAGTCCCGGCAGTTCCGTGGAAAGAGAATTCAATATTGCGCTAAGCGCATCCTCCCGGATCACGATGTCCGACAGACTTGTTTGAATGTGCTGTAGTTCCAGGTGATCAGGGTCCATTTTGGGTGTATGCACGACCTGGTCCACATGAAAAGAAAATGCATCATCCATCAGTTCAAGGTTTCCGACCGCTATCCGGATGCCCATACCAAAATCTGGACGGATCCATGATGACGACAGTTTTGAGACCTGGGTTGTATCGATTGCCTCAGTGCGTCCGCCTGTCAAAATATTTACCGCTGTATTTCGCAACGAGACATTATCGGCCCCAATGGCATTTTCATGACTGGAAAAAATAAAGTTTTTACTGGCGAACCTACCGAGACTACTGGAAACGGATATTTCTTTAACGGTGGAAGCATATTCGAAAAATACATTCTCTAAAAGGATCGTGTTGGCCTGAAGGATAACCGGTGCAGAGGGTGATGTATTTTTTTTTCCCGACCCGCGGAAAGCGTCCAGTATAGGCTGAATGTTCCAGCCATCTTTGTTCTCGATCAGATGAAAATTGATGTCTACCAGGTGCAGGGTATCCACTACATATTTCCCCGAGATAATATCCCTGATATCGGACACTACTTCGATCTTATGTGCCGACAGAACCTTTTGGTTTTTCACATCCCAGACCACCAGTTCGCCCACACGCAAACGACCAAGCCACGAGAAATAAACGCTGCCGATCTCCACACGCGTTCCGAATTTTGACGACAGATAGTTGGAAAGCCATGGGGCGATGTGTCGTTGGATCGCGGGCAAATGCAAGAGGGCAACGACGATCACGAGTACAAGCACCAAGCCGAGGATGGCTTTCCCTAAGAATTTAGAAATTCGCAAAGCGCTGTTCCAGGCTCGTTTCAAATCTTCTTTCGGTTGCAGGTCTCATTGATATCTCGCGCAAACTTGGGGACGCTGGTCTCCTACACCGCGTTAAGCTCTTCCTCAAACTCGATCGCCCGCTCCAGGTAAACTTTCTCAAGCTTGACAAACGACACGAACGCCGAGTACGCCATCACGGCCGCGAGCCGGCGAAGGTCCGATGCCCAACCGGGCAGGTAGGTGGGAGGCTTGAGCCATCCACTTTCAAAATGGGGCGCCAGTCGCAGAGCGTCGGCCAGGGTAAGCCTTCCTGAGAAAAGATTCCGGATCAGATCGGGCCGGTTGTCGCGAATGGCAACGCGCATAAAGGTGTGGACCTCGATAAGCCCCTGCAAATAGACGGCATCCTTGGTGAACACAATACCACCTTTCACATGCCCTCCACGGAAGATCCGCTGGGCCGATCGCACAGATTCTTCTTCGGATTGGCCTGCATCCAGGAAGAATTTAAACACCTCGATGAAGTCCGCTCCATCCAAGGCCTGCTTCACTGCCAGCACGCGAAGGGCCACGCGGCGCAGGCGATTGATGTCCATGGCGTTGGTGATGAGTTCGGCCATCACGGCAAGCCCTTCCTGCGTGCGCGTGGTGCGGGGCGCCCCGAGACTGAGCGACTTGAGGTTGCTTTGCTTTCGCCCGTTGAGCATGGTGGCGGTGTGAACATAGGCTTCGTGAAAAAGAAGCTGATCTTTGTCCAACTGCGAGAACAGGGCACTGCCGCGAACGCGGATGCGCGTGGCGCCGGCGAGTGCTTTCGACGACAGACTCTTGTCGATGACGACCTCGACGGTATCGTGACAAAAAAATTCGTCGACTTCAGCTTTTAGCCACCCCGCAAAATCCTGGGCCGAGATGTCGGCGGGTGTGGGAGGAAGATGAGCGTTCCCCAACAAGGAATCGGTTACCTCGAGAAAAAATTTTGCCCCATCCACGGCGCTCATGCCCTGCAGTTTGTACAACGTGTCGGGGCGACCATAAATTTTGGTGGAGTAGGTTGTAAAGTCAGGCGTGCCCACGGCCTGGAGCATGCGCGCTGAGTAGGCATAGCTTTGCGCCGTTTCGGATAGAAATTTTTCTACGACATCGTCGTGATCGCAGCGGGCCGAAATTTCTTCGAGTGCCACGATGCTGTCATTGTAGTCGTGACGCTCCAGGTTTACCTCCGGCAACTGCGGATTGCCCTTGCGCCAACCTTCCAGAAATTTCTCTTCAGCGCCCAAAGGCCATTGCAAGGCTTGCAGTACCCTAATTTTCTTTGACGCCTGCATCAACGCCGTATCCAGGGTCTCGATTTTTTTTATATCCATAACACGTGGTTGTTTTTTGACTGTCTCTTATTGACCCGTGTCGCCAAGGGATGGGTATATAAATATAAAGCCGCCCGGTGCATTGTTTCTAAACGGAAGCGTCCATGAAATCAAGTGACAATGCCCTTACTTTATCCCTGCGAAAATTTTATCGCGACAAAAACCGGCAATACCATCACCATCTCACTTCAGTTGCCGGTGCCGGAGGATTGGGTCGGCTTCTTCTTGCGGAGATAATGTTTGTACCGGAAGCGGAAGATATTATCACTGGTTTGATAATCTTCATTGATCCCGCTCCTGGATTGTTGGATCATGTAGAGAAATTCAAACCGCGACGTATAGCTCAGCCGGTAGCCCACCCCAAACCGGGCGCGAAAGCGGTTGGCAAATCGCTCCTCCACGTCGTCGGTGGTAAAAAGCAATTCCACGTCTGCAATGCCGTACCAGAGCTTGTCGTCGTGAATGTCTTTGTGGTTGATCGGAAACAGGAATTCAGCGCGCGCACGAGGCCGCATCACCCGTTCCCACGCATCGGTGTCGAGGTTTAGAAAGTTGCGTTGCTCCAGCCGCAGATAGACCCGGGCTTGCAGACGCTGGTTTGGGGTGAAGTTTACACGGGCTCCCAGCACCGGCCGTATTTCGAACGTATTGTAATCTTCCGTCTGCGCGGTATAAGAGAGCGTGCATCCCAGCGTCAGGTCGATGTGTTGTGTGAGTGAATACTCCAGCGTCGGGGTGTACTCGATGGCGCGCCACCGCGGCGTGTTGGCCAGGGTGCTGTATACAAAGGCGTTCTCCAGGTTAAAGGAATTGGCAAACGGATAGTTCAACGTATACTCACCCCAAAACTGGGTGTTGGGCGATTGTGCAGCCACGGGCAGCGACATGGACAGCCACTGAAAAACGAGGACTTTAAGAAACCCGCGCCTCACCACTACACCGCGTTCCTTCAGCGCCACGCGTAAGAAAGTGAGGGTAGATCTCATAGTGCATCGTTTTGGTCAACCAAAAATGCCAGCCAGCACATGACCGTTTGTTGAGATACGTCCGATCACGCCGGTCCCTGGCCCGGACAGAGGTTCGCGAATATAAGCGGCACGTGCGCCCATTTGCTAAACGGTTTCGTCCATGAACTTTAATTCTTATTGCCTTTCTTTGATCACCCCTATGAGCGAATTAAAAATCGAAACATGGACCAAAGCTGGCTACGAACTGCTGGCCACGGACGGATTGAGTGGCATCAAGATCGAGCGGCTGGCCCGGATCCTCAGCCTCAACAAATCGGGCTTCTACTACTATTTCGGAACGATGGAAGGTTTCCTGAAAAATGTGCTGCAGTACCACGTCCGGATGGCCGACGGGGTAGCCGCGGAGATCGCGCGTTGTGAGACCATCGATCCCGACTTGTTGCTCCTCATCATCCGGTACCGGACATTTTTCCTGGTCGAGTCGCAGCTCCTCGTAAAAAGCAATCATGCCCATGCCGCTCACGACATGGATGAAGCCGGCAAGATCATTGCCAAAGAACTCATCTCCATGTGGAGACGGATCGGCGACATACCGGAAGAAGAGACCGTGGTCCATGCCTATTTAAATATTATCCGGCATTTCTTTTACGCACGCATCGACCCGGACAACCTCAACTACAAATTCCTCCATAGCCTCGCCGCCGAAATGAATGAGGTCTTAAAGCAAATACCAACCAACCGGCATGTTTCGTCGCGCGATGCCGACTGATCGCACCGTCTCGCGTGTCGTTGCAGTCTGTCAGCTGTTAAGCCCATGATCGATCGGCCATCGCATCACGGTGTACGCGGAGATCTTCTACTAAACGTTACCGTCTAAATTTGTTTTCGCGGGGAGACTAGATTGGGTTCACATTCATCCCTCACCCCGCCCATGAAAAAAATCTATCCCCTTATTGCGGTTGCCTGTCTTGCATTGGGTTGCGAACAAAAGCAGCAACAGACAGCACCGGAGACAGCACCCGCGGCATCGGGTGAACCGGACCGCACCACGCTTCCCATCAAAGAACCGGCGCGGGCACTCTACAAAGAACTTGATGCGCGCCAGGTCAAGGCACCGGCCCGCTTCGATGTGAAAGCTCCGAACGGCGCGCCCAACGTGGTGGTGATCCTGATCGACGACATGGGATTTGGAGCCTCCGGCAGTTTTGGTGGGCCGATCGAGATGCCCACACTTGCCAAGCTGGCCTCCAACGGCGTGAGCTATAATCGCTTTCACACCACCTCGCTTTGTTCACCCACGCGTGTCGCGTTGCTCACCGGCTACAATCACCACAGCAACAACGCCGGCTCCATTATGGAAACAGCCACGGCCTTTCCCGGCAACAACGGCGTGAGGCCGCAAAGCATAACGCCCATGGCCGAAGTGCTTCGTCAGAACGGATTCAGCACGGCAGCGTTTGGCAAATATCACGAAACACCGCCGTGGGAAATTTCTGTGTCGGGTTCGCTCGACCGCTGGCCCACGCATTCGGGCTTCGACAAGTTCTATGGCTTTATCGGTGGCGAGACCAACCAATGGGCGCCGCTGGTTTATGACGGCACCGCGCAGGTGGAACTTCCGCACGATCCAAACTATCACTTCACCACCGACATGACCAACAACGCCATCAGCTGGGTACGTTTTCAACAAGCGCTCACGCCGGAGAAACCATTCTTTATTTATTTCGCTCCCGGCGCCACCCACGCACCCCATCACGTACCAAAAGAATGGATCGACAAATACAAAGGAAAGTTTGACCAGGGATGGGATAAAATGAGAGAAGAAACGCTGGAGCGCCAGAAGAAACTCGGCATCGTGCCGTCCGGCACCAAGCTTGCCCCCAAGCCCAAAGACATCAAGGATTGGGCATCGCTTTCGGCGGATGAAAAGAAGATCTTCTCCCGGCAAATGGAAACCTACGCCGGCTTCGGCGCACACACCGACTACGAGATCGGCCGCCTGGTCTCGGCCATTGAAGACCTCGGCGAACTCGACAACACGCTGATCTTTTACATCGTCGGCGACAATGGGGCGAGCGCCGAAGGTTCGATGAACGGCTTGTTCAACGAGATGACCTATTTCAACCAGGTGCCCGAAACGGTACAAGACATGCTCAAGCACTACGACGAATGGGGAAGCGCAAACACGTATCCTCACTATGCCGCCGGCTGGGCCGTGGCCATGAACGCGCCGTTCACCTGGACCAAGCAAGTGGCTTCCGACTTTGGTGGCACGCGCAACGGCATGGTGGCACACTGGCCTGCGGGCATAAAATCCAAAGGCGAGATCCGCACACAGTTCACGCACGTGATCGACATTGCGCCCACCGTATTTGAGGCGTGTCACATTCCCGCACCAAAAAGTGTGAACGGCATTCAACAAGACCCGGTTGAAGGAACAAGCCTGCTGTACTCGTTCGACGACGCGGCCGCAAAAGAACGACACACCGTACAATACTTCGAAATGTTTGGCAACCGCGCCCTCTATGCCGATGGCTGGATAGCCCGCACCATTCACCGCCCCGCATGGCAATTCAAGCCCGATCACACATTGACGGAAGACGTGTGGGAATTATACAACACTAGCGAAGACTTCAGCCTGGCCGACAACGTGGCCAGTCAAAATGCCGAGAAGCTCAAATCGATGCAAGACCTGTTTATGAAAGAGGCCGAACACTATCACGTGCTGCCCATCGACGACAGGCTTGTAGAACGCACCGATGCCAAGCTGGTGGACCGACCGACCGTGATGGACGGACGAACAACGCTTACCCTGGGCGAAGGCATGAAAGGCATGGGCGTGGATGTATTTATTAACACGCGCAACACTTCCTATACCATCACGGCCGATGTTGAGGTGGGCACCAATGGCAATGGCGTGATCGTTTGCCAGGGCGGCCGGTTTGGTGGCTTCTCCTTCTATGTGAAGAAAGGTAGGCCCGCGTTCACCTATAATTATCTGGGATTAGAGTCTTACACCGTCGGCGCTCCGCAGGCGTTGAAACCCGGCAAGCACACACTGGTCTATGAATTCAAACGCGCTGAAAATAAACCCGGCGCCGGTGGCACGGGAACGCTCTCTGTAGACGGCACGAAGGCCGGTGAAAACAATATTGCCAAAACACAGCCCGGAATATTTTCAGTCGACGACCTCGCCGATGTGGGCACCGACGACGGCACACCGGTGACAGACTATGCCGGCGCTTCGAAGTTCAATGGCAAAGTCGCGAAGGTGACCATCGAAACAAAAGAGTAGCGTCGAACCCGAAAGAAAAAACAAAAGTGTTTTGGGACCTGGTGACCACGCACTTTTCAATGAAATATTTTTTTGTTTGGCAGGGCAGTTTGCCAGGAGCAACCCGCATCGGCCACAACCGGCCTTGCGGAAGTCGTTAAAAAATTGACAAATCCTGACCGTAAAATACCGTTAAATCATCGGCATTTAACGGTTAAATCGGTAAGCCCGGAGGAGTCGATGTGAATACTTCCAGACGCCTATAAAATATCGTCATGAGAAAACTTTTTACGCTTTTGATGCTCTCGCTGATCTGTGCCGCATCCAGCGGACAGGTCATCATCTCCTTGCTACTGGGCGATAAACTCAACACCGGCAAGGTTGAGTTTGGGCTGGACGGTGGCCTCACGCTGAGCAACCTCCACGGCCTGAACCCCTCATCGCACAAATCCAGTTTGAATCTTGGTTTTTATTTCGACATTAAGACGAAGAACCCTTCCTGGTTGTTCCACACCGGCGTGTTGGTCAAATCGACCATGGGCGCAAAAGACATTCCCGTCTACTCCTTGAACGACCCGAACCTTGATAACGCGTTTGCGGGTGGAAGCGTGATCCGGAAGGTGGGATACTTCCAGGTGCCGTTTATGATGAAATACAAATGGAAAAACAATCTTTTTATCGAGGCTGGGCCCATGTTCAGCCTGATGAGCAAGGCCACGGACGAATTTGTGGCTTCCATCAAAAAGAAAGACGACCTCACCTACAAAGTGAATATCAAAGATAACTATCACCCCCTCGATGCCGGTGTGATGGCCGGCATTGGCTACCGGATGATGCGTGGCAACGGCATGAACCTCAGCCTCCTTTACTATTATGGTATCGTAGACATCGTCGTAGATGACACCTCTCCAAATCAATATAACCGCGCCGTATATTTTAACCTGGGCATACCCATCGGCGTAGGCAAGAAAAAGGCCGAAGCAAAAGAATGACTTGCGCTTCATCCAGCCAACACCCCTTCATACATCAAATGTCGAAACACTATTGCCCCTTGGTGCGGGTGGCGCCCTCCCCCATGACTTCGATCGTCTCGTTTAACGTTGCGTAACATCAGGTAACATCGCAAAGACGTCATGAACGGTGCCGTTCAATGCTGTCGGGAAAAATCCTATATTTCATAAAACCCTCTGAAAAATGGATCGGTCCAAAAACGCATCGGCATGGACGGAAGAAGCCTACACCCTCTTTGCGAAAGAGGGCGCTGATGGCATTCAAATCGAACGGCTCGCACGCATACTTCAACTTAACAAGTCAGGGTTCTATCACTACTTTGGCGATCTCGAAGGTCTCTTCGTGGCGCTTCTCCATCTGCATGAACAGAAAGCAAACGTTTTCCTGGAACACATCCGCCACGTGAAAACCATCGACCCGGAATATCTGCATGCCGTGGTCCATCACAAAGTGCCCATATTCTTCCAGGTTCAGTTGATCCAAACAAAAAATCCAGTCTTTGTGAAACTCGCCTCGAAGATCGACGAGCAGGAAGACCTGATCTTGCGCGAGGTGTGGACCGACTATCTCGGTTTTCATGACAATGAAGATCTGGCCATGCAGTATTTCAACATTGTGCGCGACATGTTTTACACGCGCATGAGCTTTCAAAATCTTTGTTATCCGTTCTTGCACGATCTCATGACCGAATCGAAAGTATTGATGCAACAATTTGTGAACAGCAATCTCGCCTGTGAAGCTGACGGATAAGCTTTTGGACGTCAGGGTAACATCGTTAAAACGGGGTCATTATTTTTTTAGTACCGCATTATGGAAAAATTAAGGAATTTATCGTTGTGGACCGAAGAGGGCTATCACCTTTTTGCGCGCGAGGGTCTGGAGGGTCTCCAGATCGAGCGGCTCGCCCGAATACTCCAACTGAATAAATCAGGTTTTTATCATTACTTCGGTGATCTCGAAGGCTATTGCATGGAACTCACAAAACTGCATCACCAAAAAGTGAAGGCCTTCTTGGAGGATATCCGGCATCTCAAAACACTGGATCCCGACTATCTCCTTTTACTCATCGAGCACACCACCACGGTGATGTTCCAGGTGCAACTGACGCGAACGAAAGACCGCTATTCATTTTATAACACCAGCGAGCTGATCGACCTGAAAGTCAATGCCGCCGTTGAGCAACTTTGGAACGATTTTTTAGGCCACCGCCACAACGCCGACCTCGCCATCCGCTACTACCATATTGTGCGCGACATGTTCTACACCCGCGTCAGTTTTCAAAACTTCACTTATGCCTTTCTACACGACCTGGTCACCGATGCCAAGGTGTTGATCGACCAGGTCACGCAACGCCGCCTGCAGTCCACGGATAAATTTTTGCTGTGAAATTGTAGACGATGCCGTTTAAAATTTCTTACCGTGAGCCCTTAGTTTTAGGCATGCAGCGATGACCGGTTTGGCCAGGCGCATTGCGGCAAAGTTGAATTCGCACCCGACCGTCTGAAACGATTATACTAAACCACAAAAAGATCATGAGAACATTCCCCGCGCTTTCTGCCATAGTCATTTTTATGGCGGCGTGCTCCGGCAGCGAGCACAAGACCAATACGGAAAACATCGCCGTGATTGAAAAGTACATCAAGGCAGTAGAAGAGAAAGACACAAAGACCATGAGCGACCTCCTGGCCGACAACTACATTGGGTATGGCCCATCCTTTTCGGATTCCACCAACAAGGAGGAAGCCATCGCCAACTGGAAAAACGTGGCCGAGAATCTTTATGACAAGATCGACTACCGGCGAACGGTAAACATCACGGCCAAGGTCACCGACGGTCCTCACCCTGGCGATTATGTATCCGATTGGGCGAGCCTCAAGATCACCTACAAGGACGGACGCGGCCCCGTGTACCTCAACATGAACGCCGTGTACCGCGTCGAAAATGGAAAGATCACGCTCAGCCGCACCTTCTACAACGAAGCGGATGTGCTGCGACAGCTCGGCTACGAGTTCATGGCAGCAGAATAGCGTCCTTCAAAAAATACTTCAACAAAAACTCAAACCCCATGAAAAAAATATTGATCACCTACATGCTTGTCGCCTCATCCGCCAGCCTTGCACAGACGCCCGCCGCCTCTCCTCACAACACCTTCGCCAAGAGCCTCGGCATCTATGTATTTCCCGCCAAGAACCAGGACCAGGCCACGCAAGAGAAAGACGACGGCGACTGTTACCGGTGGGCGGTAGAACAATCAGGCGTCGACCCGATCAATCCTCCAAAAGTGGAAGCTGAAAAAGTAGACACCTCACCCGATGGAAGTGCTGTTAAGGGTGCCGCCAAAGGTGCTGCCGCAGGGGTAGCCATCGGTGCCATCGCAGGCGACGCCGGCAAAGGTGCAGCCATCGGGGCCGTTGCCGGTGGCCTCGCCGGACGACGCGCTAAAAAAGTTGGTGATGCCCAGCAACAACAAGCCAACAATCAAGCCGCCGCACAACAACAGACTGCCATGACCGACAGCTTCAAGAAGGCTTTTACCGTCTGCCTGGAAGGCAAAGGGTATACCGTGAAATAATTTATCACAAGGCAATCAAAAGAACATTGAGAAAATCGCAAGAACCAGCCGCATCGGCGAAGGCCTTGACGCATAAAACCTGATCGCCCAATCTCTCAGCCTGTACGTCATATTTCTTATAGTGAGCTATACATCCCGTGATAATCACTATATTTTCATATGAGTACATCGAACTACAGTCGAAGACAATTCCTGGGTGCCGCGTCCGCAGGTGCGGCAGGCGGGTTGCTGGTTAACCCCTTCGCAGCCGCCCACGCAGCAACAAATCCGCCGACACCCATCACAGCATCAAACCTGGAATACGCCCTCGAGCCGGGCGTGGTCTATTTGAATACAGGAACGCTGGGGCCTTGTCGTCGCGACACGATGGAAGCAACCAAGAAACGTTGGGAAGAATTGGAATCCTTGCCGCTAAAGTTTTATGGAAAATGGGGCGCCGAATCATTGGCGGAAAAAACACGGGCAACGGCGGCGGCATTTCTCGGCTGCGATGTGCACGAAATGATGATCACCGCCAGCACAACCGCTGGTATGAATGCCATCGCCCAAGGCTTGAGGTTAAAAGCGGGTGATCGTATTATTACCACGGATCAGGAACATGGTGGAGGGATACTTTGCTGGAACTATTATCAGAAGTATTGCGGCGTAGCGATCGACACGATCAGCATTCCACCCGGCGAAAATGATGTGGAGCTGGTCTTGAACAAGATCAGCGATTCTATCACAAAGGATACCCGGCTGATCAGCATAAGTCACGTCACATCATCGACGGGCCTTCGTTTGCCTGTTGAAAGAATTTCGGCACTGGCCCGATCCAAAAATATTTTATGTGTTGTCGATGGCGCTCAGGCTGCCGGTGCCATAAGGGTTAATCTTAAAGAACTGGGATGTCACGCCTACGCCACGAGCGGCCATAAGTGGCTGATGGGACCGAAAGGCACCGGTCTCCTCTATCTGTCAGAAGAGGCAAAGGATCTGATCCGACCGATACAGTTCGAGGAATCTCACAACACCTATAACGATTCAAATGGGGTGGTCAATCAGGCCACTATATTGGGGTTGGGAAGCGCGATCGAGTATATCCAATCCGTTGGCATCTCGCGGATCGAAGCGCACAACCTGGCGCTCAGAAGCCGATTGTATAAACACCTTTCGGAGATCAAGCGCTTAACCATCATGAGTCCGGTCGCGGGACCGCTCGCCGCTCCCATGCTGGCCTGTCAATTGCCCGACAACCTGGAGAAAACTTCCTTCTCGAAGATGTTACTGGAGAAATATAAACTTAGCGTCCGGCCAACCCACAAGCAATGGTTCAACGGCATACGGTTCTCGCTGCACATCTTCAACACGGAAAAGGAAGTGGACTTTGCTGCGGAAACGCTTAGGGCGCTGTTGTCGTGATCCATCGGATCTTTCTTTCAAAAGCACGTCATGTGTAGCAGATTTTTCCTTCTCCCCTGCCGTGACATCATGAAAGAAACAAGGCGCGAAAGGGTCACCTGTTAAAAGGCTCCTCGCTGATCCACTGAAACTTGCGACTTAACAAAAGAAAAGGGTTTTCGGATACTCGTTTAGAAACGATACGGATCGAATCTTGATTTAGAATTCCCTGGAAGGATAATTGATCATCCTGCTTTTCAAAGCTGAAGTCGCCGGACGTCGTGAGATCTTTTGAAAAAACTTTAATTTTCTTCGCGCCATTTTGAATCGAGCAGTGCCATGGGATCATCATGCCATCCATGTACGTAATCGCCATTACACCGCCGCCCAACCGCACACTCCTCCACCGCCGTGTTTCAGTATTCACGCCCGATAGCGTGTCGCCGTTGACAATGAAGTGCAGAACTTCAAACTCTCCTGCCGTGGTCCGGTTGGCAACCTCCTGTTCAATGTTGTTATTTTCTTGTTTCTGCTCCCAGGCGTAGACCATGGTGTTGAAAAATATAAAATAGATCAGTCCGACCTTCAGCCCAATTCTAAGCCATCGAAGCCTCCTGTCGTGGATGGTCAGGCCAGGTGTTTCCGGATCAACAGGTTTGTTCAAAAGAAACAAGTTGGCCAGCCGCTGCGCATCGGGTGCCATCAGGAAGAGTGACATCAGCAAGTAATGGAGTGAGCCGAGTTTTACGGGGACATCATAAAATATATTGAGCGCGAAGACGTGCGACATAATAAAGGCCGCCACGATGGCGCCCAACAACCGCGTCCGTCTGAAAAGCAACAACGTTCCGGCCAACACCTCTCCCGCCCCTGTAAACATCACGTAGCCGGGCGACGCTCCCATGAACGTCCAAAGCAAACCCATCGGAGACGCCTCTCCGATCGTTTCACTTAATCGCCCCGGAAATGGGGTCGGGAACTGAAGGGGGAAGACTTTGCTGAACCCATAATTCAGCAGCATATACCCCAGGTAGTAGCGCACAAGAATATTCAATCCGGCTGCTAGTTTTCCATAAGCCAATCGCTTCCTGTCCAGGAACGACCACATCAATGTGACGACGGTCGCCAGCAGCAATAAAATAAATATCGAGGTGTAGCTAAACGACGTGTCGCCAGCTCCTGTCGCATGGAGTGGCGTGTAGTATTTGCCGATCAGCAGCGGACCCGTCGCCTCCACCAATTGCGCGAACAGCTGATGGAGCGGACCCAATACATACCACGAAAACGGAATGTAATACAACGGGAAGGGTAAGATGTAAAGCACCAGGTAAGCAAACAGGAATCTGAAGACAATTCTTTGTGAAAGATTCCAATGCGGGAGGGAATTTTGTTCTATATCCATATCTAACGGGTTTGAACAAAATATACAAAAAATCTTGCAAGCTAAACGTCGGCCCCATGAAGATGTCCGCTAACACCAAAGAACGTACAGGGCAAGACAAAAACTATATAGATATTCCCTCTTTCAACGCCTTCTCATATTTCCGGAAATCGAACCTGTACAAGTAAGGCGACTTGTTCTTTACACCCGTCTTTTTTTCGTTCAGCTTGACGAGGAAATCATAGCCCGTGATCAACTTGTGAAAATTCCTTCGATCGAGTTCGGCGTTGAGGATGGTTTGGAACAACTTGTGGATATCGTTCAGCGTGAACTTGTCGGGAAGAAGCTTTCCGATGGGTTGATGTCTGATCTCATTGCGTATCGTCCGCGTGGCAACGTCGATCATTTCATTGTGATCGAACAAGAGCTTTGGGACCTTGTCGATATCCCACCACGAACACGCATCCGAAATGGCATCCGGTCTCGGCACAACCTTGTCGATGTTCACCAGCGCATAGTATCCAATCGAAACCGTGCGCGGCGATATATCCAGGCCCTCAAAAGTTTCACCCAATGATTTCTCCACCAACTCACGGGTCTCTTCCTTGGAGTAGTGAACAAACCGGTTGGTCTTGCCAAACGTATTGAACTGTTGCAAGAACACTCCCTCCAATCCTGTCCGGTCGAAAAGAATGCGGTCGGCTGCCT
Organism: uncultured Chryseolinea sp.; assembly: GCA_966211885.1. Taxonomy (GTDB): domain Bacteria; phylum Bacteroidota; class Bacteroidia; order Cytophagales; family Cyclobacteriaceae; genus Chryseolinea. The sequence continues at coordinate 7,893 of CBIHQM010000016.1, read as the reverse complement.
CCTCGACACCTTCATCTTTATAGATGCGCCCTCCTGGCAAGCTCCATTTATCAATTGATTTCCAGCGGATCAACAGCACTTTCAACGTGCCTTGGGTGAACCCGAAGATGACGCAATCGATGGAGACTTCCCGCAAAATATTGGAAAAATACTCTTTTAAGTCCATGAAAATCAGTTCATTACTGTGCGTATTTCTTACGCACTTAAATTTATTTACATTGCGTATACCTTACGCACAGTAAAAATAGACAGGAAAAGTGAAATTCAAACCCCGGCAGACTATGCATAAAATATTTAGCGCTTTGGTGCTCCTGGTGGCCACCACGGCAGGGGCTCAGACGCCCGACGAAAACAGGTTCGAAAAGGTGGTGTTGACACAGGGTTTGAACGAGCCGCTGGAGATGGCCATCCTCCCCGACGAGCGGGTGCTGCTGATCGAAAGACATGGGTTGATCAAATTGTATGAACCCAAACTAAAAAAGATCTCGGTGATCGCGACCATCCCCGTGAGCACGAAGTATAATCCGGACGCAAAGGGCGTTCAGGCGGAAGCAGAAGATGGACTCTTGGGATTGACCCTCGACCCTGCCTTTGCTACCAACGGTTGGATCTACCTGTACTACTCTCCCGCCGGAAAGACCCCGGTGAACGTAGTGGCGCGATATAAAATGACGGCAAATAAAATTGATCTGGCATCGAAGAAAGTGATCCTGGAAGTTCCCGTGCAACGCGACGAGTGCTGTCACACCGGCGGTTCGATGGACTGGGATGCTCAAGGCAATTTATATTTATCTACGGGCGACAACACCAGTCCACGGGCATCCGATGGTTATGCCCCGATCGATGAACGTGCCGGCAGAACGCCATTCGATGCACAACGATCGTCGGCCAACACAAACGACTTGCGCGGAAAAGTGTTGAGGATCCATCCCGAAGCCGCAGGCACATACACCATCCCCGAGGGAAACCTTTTTGCGAAGGGAACGGAACTGACAAAACCCGAGATCTATACGATGGGTCACAGGAATCCATACCGCATCGCGGTGGATAAGCACTCCGGTTATTTGTTCTGGGGCGACGTTGGCCCCGACGCCGGGAAAGATTCCACCGGGCTTGGGCCCACGGCAGAAGACGAATTCAACGTTGCGAAAGCCCCCGGTAATTTTGGCTGGCCCTATTTTGTTGGCGACAACAAAGCGTACTGGGATTTTGATTTCGAGACAAAAAAGTCGGGTGAGCAGTTTGTTGCAGACAAGCCCGTCAATAATTCTCCGAACAATACCGGTTTGAAAGAATTGCCTCCCGCACAAAAAGCCACGATCTGGTACACTCCTGGTTCATCGAACCGGTTCCCGTTGTTGGGCAGTGGTGGCCGCAGCGCCATGGCGGGTCCCATGTATCATGCCGGCGATTTTAAAAATGCCAAGCGTCCCTTCCCGGCCTACTACGATAACAAATGGTTCATCTACGAGTGGATGCGCGACTGGATCATCGTGGTCACTCTGAATGACAAAGGCAACTACTCGCGGATGGAGCGGTTTCTCCCAAACCTGAAACTCGACCACCCCATCGACATGGCGTTTGGTCCGAATGGCGATCTGTATTTGCTGGAGTATGGACAAGGGTGGTTCATGGGAAACCCGGAGTCGAAACTGGTACGCATCGAATACAATGGTGGTAATCGCAAACCGGTTGTGGTGGCCTCGGCCAGCACGTCGGCAGGAGCCACACCTTTGCAGGTAACGTTCTCTTCCGAAGGCACGAAGGACTATGACAACGATACGCTTCGTTACGAATGGAAAATAACAAACGCCCAGGGTGCCCCGGTGGCAACCCTCACCGAGGCCAACGCTTCCTATGCGTTTAAAGTCCCGGGTAACTATAAAGTAAAACTCAAAGTCACCGACACAAAAGGCCTGTCGGCGGCAAAGGAGTTCGCCATCTCTGCGGGCAACGAACCGCCCGTAGTGTCGCTCTCGCTGGCCGGCAGCAATCAATCCTTCTTCTTCCCCAATCAGAAGATCGCCTACGAAGTAAAAGTTTCGGATAAAGAAGACGGAAGTCTCGACGACAAAAGAATAGCGGCCTCGAGTGTTCGCATCACGGCGAACTACCAGGACGGCGAAGGTAGTCCGCAGCCTGCGGGACATCAGGAAGCACCGGTTACGTTCATGGCCGGAAAAAGTCTCATGGCCCGGAGCGATTGCAAGGCCTGTCACTTTGAGAATAAGAAATCGATTGGCCCTGCTTTTTTCGACGTCGCTACGAAATACAAACCTACAGCTGACAATATCAACTTGCTTTCCAACAAGGTCATCAAAGGTGGATCCGGCGTTTGGGGCGAGGTGGCCATGGCACCGCACCCCGACATCGGCTTGCCGGAAGCCAAACAGATCGTTCAATATATTCTCAGTCTTTCGAGCGTGAAGAAGCCGGAGCCTACCCTCCCGGTGAAGGGAGAAGTCACGGTGAAAATCCCCGATGGCGTCGACCCGACAAAAGGGGTGTACAGGATGTCGGCGTCGTATAAGGACAAAGGCTTTAACGGGGTGAAGGCCATTGCCTCGGAGCAAACGATCACCCTCCGGAGTCCCACGATCTTGTTCGGAAATGCCGACGAAGCATCGCCCAACATCATGCGCTTCAAAATGGGCGACAGCAACCTCCTCATCGTGACGGCGCCCAACACTTATGCGAGTTTCAAAAAGATCGACATGACCGGTGTGAAGAACCTATACTTCGCCGTGACCGCTCCCGTCGAGCAACTGAATTCGATGGGCGGCATCATCGAGGTCCACACCGGATCGGCCGACGGTCCTTTGATCGGACAGACAGAGTTTATTCAACCTTCGAACGAGCCGATCGCGATGATGAGCAAAAGCATGCCGGTTCCCCATCGCGTAGCGGTGAACAGCAGCGGCATGAACGACCTCTTTTTTGTTTTCAAAAACGACAAGGCCACGGGTGCTTTGTATATTCCGCTTTCCGTCACCTTTTCGGCCGAATAACAAACAGCTCCTAACAGTACCACCAGCAATAAAAAAAAACCAACACCATGAACTACACACGCAGAGACTTTCTTTCGACCCTGGGCCTGGCATCGGCCGGCCTAGGTATGGCTACCCTGATCCCGTCGACGCTCCAGGCAAAAGCCACAACTTCGGCAGCCCCGTTCACCTTCGAGATCTCGTTGGCCGAGTTCTCTTACGCTTCGGAATTGTACTCCAACAAAATGACCAACTTCGATTTTCCCCAACGGGCCGTCAACGATCATGGGATCAGCGTGCTGGAATGGGTTTCCGGTTTCTTCAATAACAAACACACGGACACGGCCTACATGAAGGAACTCAAAAGCATGTGCGATGACCTGGGTGCCAAGAGTCACCTGATCATGGTCGATGGCGAGAACCTGGCGGCAGTGGATGCCGCCAAACGACAGCATGCGGTTGAAAGTCACTATCCCTGGGTGGACGCGGCGAAATTTCTGGGATGCACGAGCATCCGGGTAAATCTCGGCGATGCCATGAGTGCCATGACCGGCAAAGGTGAGGAAGCCAGCGCACCCGATGCTGCGAAGGCAGCCGTGGATGGTTATGGGAAGCTGCTCGAGTACGCCGGCAAAGCGGGATTGAATGTGATCGTGGAAAATCACTTCGGACATTCCTCCAACCCCGAATGGCTCGTAGGGATCATGAAACAACTCGGTGCCAAAAATAAAGGCTTGTTACCCGACTTTGGCAATTTCTGCATGGAGCGAACAAAGGCCGAGTCGATGGACTTCAAGGCGCTGATGGCTACCAAATGTCTGAAAGAGTACGACAAGTATAAAGGGGTTGAGATGATGATGCCCTATTCCAAAGGCGTCAGCGCAAAGACGCATAAATTCGCGGCCAGCGGTGAAGATCCCGAAACCGACTTCCACAAGATCTTCGGCATCATCAAAGCATCGGGTTGGACCGGTGGCTATGTGGGCATTGAATATGAAGGCGGCCTCCTCCGCGATTTTGGTGGCGACACGTCTTACTTGTCGAACGATGATGGGATAAAGGCTACGAAGGTGTTGCTTGAGAAAGTCAGGGAGGAGTTGAAGTAGCAAAGTCCCCGAGGCGGGAGACGTCCCAATCAGAGTCTCCCGTCTCGGGGACTCTGATTGCTCAAAAATTCCCCATCGTTTAAAAAAATTGGACCATTCAACGGCTCTCTGCCAAAAGCCTCGTAAATTTTTAGGCGCAAAGTCCGGAGGACAAGCGAGGCGCCTCAGGGAAATCAGGTATCTATGATGCAACGCCTGGTATATTTCAAACGCGCGCGATTTCGCCAAGGTCCGATAGGTTAACTTTAGCTAACGAAACTAGGTTATGAAAAAAGTGCTCCTCATCATGCTGTTCATGCCCCTCGGGGTATGCGGGCAGTCAACTGCCGACAGCCTGGGGGCTCTACTTTCCTCGGGAACACTCGAGGGCACGCATCGAATTGACGTCCTCAACAGGCTTGCCTACCAGATCAGGGTGTCCTTCCCCGATTCGGCGACGGCCTATGCACAAGAGGCGCTTCGTCTATCAAAAGATCGTGACTACGAGATCGGCAAATGCGACGCCTACGTCGCCTTGGGTCTGCTCGCCTGGTTGGAGCCTGCCGCTGAAAAGGGCATTGAGTACGGCCTGCTGGCCTTGAAGACCGGCGATGCCGTGGGTTATAAAAAGGGCATGATGGAAGCCTACATGCTACTGGGATTGCTCTACACGGAACTGGACAATAGAAAGGCCGAGGATTTTACCAGCCGTGGCCTCACCCTGGCCCTGGAAATACAAAATGTTGAAGGCATCGCCCGGGCATGCAACGCGTTGGGAAATCACTGCCGGCGACGGAACGATGGAAAAGAGGCCCTCTGCTATTATGAAACGGGCCTTCGCCACCTCGCCAACCGGAAGGACATCTCGATCAAAAATCTCTTGCTCTCCAACGTCGCTTTGTACTATATCAACCGCGATGAAGAAAGAGAAAAGACAAAGCTGTACCTGGAGGAAGCTTTGCAGATCGCGCTGGCCTTCAAAAATAAAAGTGCCGAGTTGCTGACCCGCACCCGCATGGGCATGTACTACGCGAATCTAAACGACCTTTCCCAGGCCGACGAACAATACACACGCTGCGAGCAACTCAGCCTCGAACTCGGCACCAAGAGCGCGCTATTGGAAACCTATGCCGGGCTCGTCGCGATCAAAACAAAAACCGGTCGCATCGCCGAGGCACAGGCCTACCAACAAAAATATTTCAATCTGAAGGACAGTCTCTATGGTTTGGAAAGCAGCCGGCAAATTGCAGCGCTGGAAACACAATATGAAACCGAAAAAAAAGACCAGACCATCCAATTGCTGGAACAGGAAAAACGGATCCACCAGATCTGGAGGAACGCGCTCATCGGCGGCGTGGTGCTGGCCCTGGCGATCGCATTCCTGATCTACCGCCTGCAACGGTCGCGCACCCAAAAAACAAAACAACTGCTCGACATCCAGCAATTGCTCAACGACAAGCTGAAAGAGGTCGACAAATTCAAAACCGATTTCTTTGCCAACATATCGCACGAGTTCCGCACGCCGCTCACGCTGATCCTCGCCCCGCTGGAAAATGAGTTGAAAAAGAAATTGCCGGCGGGCGGAAAAAAGAACCTGGTCTTGATCCGGCGAAACGCCAACCGGCTACTGGAACTGGTGAACCAACTCCTCGACCTCTCCAAGCTCGAGTCGGGAAAGATGGACCTGCACATCCGGCAAGGTGAACTCAAACTATTCCTGATGGCCATCACCGAATCGTTTGAATCTTTGGCGCAGTATAAACAAATTGAGTTCATCCGGAACATCAACCTCGACGACAAATCCTATTGGTTCGACCAGGACAAAACCGAAAAGATCGTCACCAACCTGGTGTCGAATGCCTTTAAATACACCGCCGCCGGTGGCACCGTGAGCATTTCGGCCGACCTCGTCGACAACCGGGATCTTTCCCTTGTGGTGACCGACACCGGCACGGGAATTCCGAAGGAAGAACAGGAGCACGTGTTTTCGGCTTTCTATCAGACCAAGCAGGCGGCCTCGCAGCAACAAGGCACAGGGCTCGGTCTTCCGCTTGTCAAAGAATTGATCAAGCTATACCACGGTACCATCTCCCTTCAAAGCGAGCCGGGCCAGGGCACAACCCTCACGGCGAGGATCCCGGTGCACAAAGAGGCCTTCGATGCCAGCGTGGTGGTGGACGACGGCGATGCGCGCTCTCCGTTTTACGTCGGCCACCAAACGGTTGACATCGCCGGCAATCACACTACATCGCCAACCTTGCTCCACAACAAAGACTCCGTGTTGGTGATCGAAGACAACGCCGATCTCAGGGAATTTATGGCGGCCACGTTGCAAAACAATAACTACGCCGTGTTGTCGGCCAGCGACGGAGAAGAGGCCTTGCAACTGGCCTTAAAGTATGTGCCCAGCCTGGTGCTCAGCGATCTGATGATGCCCAAGATGGATGGCATAGCGTTCACCAAAAAAATCAAAGACGATGAACGCACCAGTCACATTCCCGTCATTTTGCTCACCGCTAAAAATGAACCGCAGGCGCGCATCGATGGCCTGAGAACCGGGGCCGACGATTATCTCACCAAACCCTTTTCACCCGACGAACTCCTGGTGCGCATCGACAACCTGATCAGTCAAAGAAAAAAACTCGCCCTGAAGTTTCGCGAAAGGATCCTGGTCTCCCCCACACCCGCGCCCGAAGCCTCGCTCGACGACAAATTCCTCGACAAGGCCCGCTCCATCGTCGACGCCTACCTGGGCGACTACACGTTCACCGTCGAGCAGATGGCCGAAGAAATGAACCTGAGCCGCACACAATTGTTCCGGAAAATCAAAGCCCTCACCGGCCTCTCACCCAACGATTTTATCAAGGACATCCGGCTGAAACGCGCCGCCGAAATGATCCGGCAAAAAGTGGACATCATCACGCAGATCGGCTATGCCGTGGGGTTCAACGACCAGTCGTATTTCACCAAATGTTTCAAGAAACAATTTGGCGTCACCCCCACGGAATACTCCATGATGACATCCACTCCAAAAATAATCTCCCAATAATGTTTCACGACCTGCCCGTTGGTCGTGAAAATTACCAGGAGATGATGATCCTTACCTGAAAATTTAAACCGTCACTTCCGACGCTTCGCGATCCGCTTTTTTATCTTTTGATGCTTTGGTGAAAGGGATCAGCATCGGGGCAGAACGTTTGTATTCTTTGTACTTCACGCCGAAGTGTGTGACTAGGTCGCGTTCCTCGAATTGGATGGCCGTCAGCATATAGAGTGTGGTCATGATCGCAAAGAACAAATGGGCGGCCGTCATGACGGGAGTTGCCCAGAAGGCGATCATAAATCCCAGATACAAGGGATGACGCACATACTTATAAAAGAAAGGCGTCCGGAAAGGAAGGTCCGTATATTTTTCGCCTCTGAAATTCAACCACACCTGGCGCAACCCGAACAAGTCGAAATGATTGATCAGAAATGTGCTCACCAAAACAATGCCGAAGCCCAGCATAGAAAGTGATTTCAGAAAAGTGGCCGCTCCTTCCGATTCAACGGCCCAAATAACACCGCCCATCGGCTGCCATTTCCAGAACAACAGGATCAAGCATAAGCTGGCCAGCAACACATAGGTGCTCCGCTCAATGGGCGTCGGAACAAATTGTGTCCACCAACGCTTGAAGGCAGGCCGCGCCATAACACTGTGCTGGATGGCAAACAGGGAAAGAAGCCCCGCATTGACCAACAGCGCAAAGCCCAACGACGACTGTGGCGGGCTGTCGATATGCTTCGGCACGAACCACGAACTAACGAAGCCGACGGCATAA
>CBIHQM010000015.1:0-32214 GCA_966211885.1 uncultured Chryseolinea sp. | reverse complement strand
CCAGTCGGCCTGGGTTGAGTTCGATACGCAACGCACCTCGCCGGCCGCGTTGCAGAAGGCGGTGCAGTCCATTGGCTACGACCTGGTGGTCAACGTAGAAGATCCGCAAGCCGTGAAAGAGGAGGCGCAGCGCAAACAATATGAGGCCATCAAGTTCCGTACGATCGGCTCCACGGTGCTGGCGTTGCCCGTGGTGATCATCGGCATGTTCTTTATGGATATGCCCTATGGCAATTATATCTCTTTGCTGCTCTCAGCACCCGTAGTATTCTATTTTGGTCGGCAGTTCTTTGTCAACGCCTGGAAGCAGGCACGGCATGAGAAAGCGAATATGGATACATTGGTGGCGCTGAGTACGGGCATTGCATTTTTGTTTAGCGCATTCAACACCTTTTTCCCGGAATTCTGGCATGCCCGCGGGCTGCATGCCCATGTCTATTTTGAAGCGGCTGCTGTGGTGGTCGTCTTCGTTTCGCTGGGCAAACTGTTGGAAGAGAAAGCCAAGTCTAACACGTCGTCGGCGCTAAAAAAATTGATGGGGCTGCAACCCAACACGGTGCGCATCATCAGCGAAGGCAACGAACAAGATGTGCCGATGGCCGCCGTCAAAATTGGGAATACTATTGTGGTGCGGCCGGGAGAAAAAATCCCGGTAGACGGCGCGGTGCTTTCCGGTTCTTCGTTTGTCGATGAGAGCATGATCACCGGCGAACCGGTGGCCGTGGAGAAACGCACCGGCGACAGCGTGTATGCGGGCACCCTAAACCAAAAGGGTAGCTTCACGTTCGAGGCTAAAAAAGTCGGAGCCGATACTTTCCTGGCGCACATTATTAAGCGCGTGCAGGAGGCCCAGGGCAGTAAGGCACCGGTGCAAAAGCAGGTCGATAAGATCGCGGGCCTCTTTGTGCCCGTGGTGTTGGCCATCGCCTTGCTCACGTTTGGTGCCTGGATGGTTTGGGGTGGAGAGCAGGCGTTCACCCACGCTTTGCTCACCTCGGTGACGGTGCTGGTCATTGCTTGTCCCTGTGCCCTGGGGTTGGCCACGCCAACGGCCATCATGGTGGGCGTGGGCAAGGGCGCGGAAAACAACATCCTGATCAAAGATGCGGAGAGCCTTGAACTGGCCCATCGCGTCAATGCCATCGTACTCGACAAGACGGGAACGATCACCGAAGGCAAGCCGGCGGTTAAAGATCTGGTTTGGTTTGTAGGCGTGAAACAAACGGCCGGCTATCGCGATCTGCTGTACACCATCGAATCGCGCTCCGAGCACCCCCTGGCCGGGGCCGTGGTCCAGTGGCTGAAAGATGCCGGCGCGACACAACATCCGATTGATGCTTTTGAAAGCCTTACGGGGCGTGGTGTTAAAGCCGTGGCGGGAAAGGATAGCTATTATGTCGGAAATAAAAAATTGCTGGAGGAAAACAACATCGCCATGAGTTCATCGGTGGAAGCGGCCGCCGCTCAATGGCAGGCTAAAGCGCACACCGTCGTTTATTTTGCCAACCAAAATCAAGTCCTTGGCGTAGCGGCCATTGCCGACACCATCAAACCCACAGCGGCCACCGCCATACAAGCGCTCCAGGCCAAGGGCATCGAGGTCTTTATGCTCACAGGCGACAACGAACAAACCGCTCAGGCCATCGCGCGCCAGGCGGGAATAAAATCCTATCGCGCCGGCGTGCTCCCGGCGGAGAAAGCCGATTTCATCAAGACCTTGCAACAACAGGGAAAGATCGTGGCCATGGTGGGCGACGGCATCAACGACTCACAAGCCCTGGCCCAGGCCGACGTGAGCATCGCCATGGGCAAGGGCTCCGACATCGCGATGGACGTGGCTAAGATGACGCTCATCACGTCCGATCTTGCCTATATCCCGAAGGCGTTCAACCTCTCCACGAAAACGGTGCAGGGTATCCGGCAGAACTTGTTTTGGGCGTTTGTCTATAATGTCATTGGCATTCCGCTGGCGGCGGGGGTGTTGTTTCCCGTGAATGGATTTTTGTTGAATCCCATGATCGCGGGGGCGGCGATGGCGTTGAGTTCGGTGAGCGTGGTGGCGAATAGCCTTCGGTTGAAGGCTGCAAAGATCTGAGGGAATTATGTAAACCTTTCCGGTAATTCTGAAACACCCGCGAGGCGAAGGTTGCGTTTATTTGTATAGAGAATCAAAATCAAAATGGTATGGAAACTTCAAAATTCAAGACGAATATAAAGTGCATGGGATGTGTGGCGAAAGTGACGCCGCATTTGGATGAGGCTGTAGGAGCTGGGAACTGGAAGGTGGATGTTGAGAATCCTGCTAAGATCCTTAGTGTAGACGGGGAGGAGGGGAAGGTCCTGGAGGCTTTAAAGAAAGCTGGGTATGTAGGGGAGAGGGTGCAGTAATTTTAACCGCCCTCCTTCTCCGCCACTGGCGGATTCGGCGGGCAAGCAAAGCGGCGTATTCACCATATTAAAAAAAACATTATCTTTGTAGCCATTGTCATGAAAGCCATACGCTTCATATCGGCCATCACCTTTAGTCTGCTGGTGTTTATCTCCTCCAGCAGCTTCATCGTGGGTATACACCGGTGTGGTGGGCAGGTGCAGCATATGGCTTTGCTCACGAAGGCAGAGAAGTGCGGGATGGAGAAGCAGATGCCACCTTGTCATCGCCATCTTCAAAAGCCGTGCTGTGAAGACGAGACCGTAGTGCATGAAGGGCAGGGCTTCAAGCATACCCTTTCAGAATATCATATTGGCCACGCTCCTGCCGTGGACATCGAACAGCCCTCTGTGCTGATAGCCGAGATTATTCCTACAGCGCCGCTAGCGCGCACGTTTTTTTATCCTTACGATCCACCTCTACGATCGACAGACCGCACCGTTTCGCTGCGGGTTTTTCTTATTTGATCTGATCTTTCCCTCGCCCGCCGAAGCTTTCTTCGACCGCTGAAGCTTAGCGTCGAGAGTAGCGATGGATGGCTTGCCCGCCGAATCCGCCATTGGCGGAGAAGGAGGGTGCATAACTCCTTTTATTTCAATTCCTTTTTACGTTTTCAATCATGATTGAAAAAATAATCTCCCTGTCCTTGCGGAACAGGTTCCTGGTGTTGCTGGTGGCCGCCGGGTTGTTGGCCTGGGGTGTTCAGGCCGTCAGGGTAAACAAGATCGATGCCATTCCCGATGTTTCGGAGAACCAGGTCATCGTGTTCACCGAATGGATGGGGCGCAGTCCACAGATCATCGAAGACCAGGTGACTTACCCGTTGGTCACCAACCTGCAAGGCCTGCCACAAATCAAGTATGTGCGAGGCACGTCGATGTTCGGCATGAGCTTCGTCTATGTCATCTTTCAGGATGACACCGATATCTATTGGGCCCGCGAGCGCGTACTGGAGCGTTTGAACTATGCTGCCCGCTTATTGCCGGAAGGTGCTACGCCCACATTGGGTCCCGATGGAACCGGGGTGGGCCACATTCTCTGGTACACGTTCACGGCGCCAGGCATGGATTTAGGAGAGCAACGCGCGCTACAGGACTGGTATGTGAAGTTCGGCCTTCAAACCGTGCCCGGCGTGAGCGAGATCGCCTCGTTCGGCGGTTTTCAAAAGCAATACCAGGTGAGTCTCATTCCCACAAAATTGGCGTACTACAACCTGTCGGTGCAGGACGTGATCCAGGCCGTGCGGGCCAACAACAACGAGACAGGTGGACGCAAGTTTGAGATGAGCGACATCGGCTACATCATCAAGACCTCAGGCTATCTGCAATCCATCGAAGAGATCGAAAACATCCCCGTGAAGACGGTGAACACCGTTCCTGTGAGCATCCGCGACGTGGCCACCGTGCAGACCTCGGGGGAGACGCGTTTGGGGATTTTTGATTTGAATGGTGAAGGAGAGGCTGTTGGGGGGATCGTCGTGATGCGCTATGGCGAGAACGCGGATGAAGTGATCGGACGGGTGAAGCAGAAGATGGAGGAGGTGTCAAAAGGGTTTCCAGAGGGCGTGAAGTTCAATGTGGTGTATGACCGGAGCCAGCTTATTGAGGAGTCGGTGTCGTCGGTGAAGAAGACGTTGATGGAAGAGATGATCGTGGTGTCGCTGGTGGTGTTGATCTTTTTGTTTCATTGGCGGAGTGCGGCGAGTATTCTGATCCAGATCCCGGTGACGCTGGCGGCGAGCTTTATTCTTTTGAATGCTTTTGATATTACATCCAACATCATGTCGCTGACGGGAGTGGCATTGGCGATTGGAGTGATTGTGGATAATGGGATCATTATGTCGGAGAATGCTTATAAGCATTTGTCGCATCGGTTTGAGGAACTCAATCCTGAGGAGGTTTAACACCCTCCTTCTCCGCCACTGGCGGATTCGGCGGGCAAGCAAAATAAAATAAAGAGCTTATGAGAAAAAAATATAATGCTATACCGGAAGATGAGCGGTTGGCGATCATAGAGAAGTCGTCGCGGCAGGTTTCGCGGGGAGTTTTCTATTCCACGGTCATCATTATCGCTTCGTTCTTGCCTGTGTTTTTGTTGACGGGGCAGGAGGGGAAGTTGTTCCATCCCCTGGCTTGGACAAAGACATTCATTCTAGTAGTGGACGCGGTGTTGGTCGTGACATTGGCGCCGGTGATCATTTCGTTTTTTATGAAGGGAAGATTCCGGAGCGAGAAACATAATCCGATCACGCATGGGCTGGAAAAAATATACGAGCCGGTCATCCGCGCATGTATGAAGTGGCGCAAGACCACGCTCGCGGTCAACATCCTGGCGTTGGTAGTGAGCGTGCCCTTGTTGCTTTCGCTGGGCACGGAGTTTATGCCGCCGTTGGATGAGCAATCCATCTTATTCATGCCGGTAACCTTACCCGACATTTCGAACGAAGAGGTGAAGCGCATCTTGCAGGTGCAGGATAAGATCATCAAGTCGGTGCCCGAAGTAGACAAGGTGCTCGGCAAGGCGGGACGTGCCAACACCGCCACCGACAATTCGCCCATCAGCATGATCGAGACCATCATCATGCTCAAACCGAAATCGGAATGGCGCCCGGGCATCACCAAGGCGGCCATCATCAACGAACTGGATGCCAAAATGCAAATCCCCGGTGTCGTCAACGGCTGGACGCAGCCGATCATCAACCGGATCAACATGCTCTCGACCGGCATTCGAACTGATGTCGGCGTAAAAGTATATGGTCAGCAACTCGACAGCATCTATGCACTGTCTGAAAAAGTGAAGAAGGCCCTGGCGGGGGTTCCGGGTGTAAAAGACTTGTACGTCGATCCCATCACGGGGGGGAAATACCTCACCATCGAAGCGAACCGCGAAGCGCTGGGCAGGTTTGGGGTGAGCGTCAACGACGTCAACACCATTGTGGAATCGGCCATCGGGGGTGCGGCCATCGGGCAGACCATCGAGGGGCGACAACGCTTCACCATCAGCGTGCGCCTGGCGCAGGATTTCCGCAGCAGCATCGACCAGATCAAACGCATCCCGGTGAAGACGCCGGCATTGGGCATCGTGCCGCTGTCGAGTGTGGCCGATATAAAATTTGAGGATGGCCCTCCGATGATCGTTTCGGAAAACGCTTTGCTGCGCGGCGCCGTGCTCTTCAATGTTCGCGATCGCGACCTGGGGGGCACGGTGAAAGAGGCGATGGAGACCATCAACAAACAAATGGGCACGTTGCCCAGCGGCTACTACCTGGAATGGAGCGGGCAATACGAAAACCTGATCCGTGGGCAGCAAACGCTCATGATCATTTTGCCGGTGGTGCTGCTCATCATTTTTATCTCGCTGTATCTCGCTTTTCATTCCATACGCGAAGCCTTCTTCAGCCTCATCACCGTGCCGTTCGCACTGATCGGTGGCGCCTATATGGTTTACTTCTATGGAGTGCATTTATCCGTGGCTGTGGCGGTAGGCTTCATCGCGTTGTTTGGCATTGCGGTGGAGACGGGCGTGGTCATGGTGATCTATCTGAACGACGCCATGCAGCAACTGGTAAAACTCCGCGGCAACTCAAGCGAGACGATCACACCGGAAGAACTCAGAGAATTTGTTATTCATGGCGCGGCCAAACGCTTGCGTCCCAAACTTATGACGGTGTCGGTGGCGCTCTTTGGCCTGGTGCCGGTGTTGTGGTCTACGGGCGTGGGCAGTGATGTGATGTTGCCCATCGTGCTGCCCATGATCGGCGGCGTGCTCACATCGTCCACCCACATCCTGCTGGTGACACCCCTCATCTTTTTAATGACAAAGGAATATGAGCTGCGCAAGCTCGGTAAACTTGACGTGTATGAAAAAGCATAACATCCTGATCCTGCTCTCGCTCCTGGTGCCTGGTCTGTCTCCGGTTATGGCGCAGGTTGTCACCCTCGACAGCGTTCTCGCGCGCATCGATCGTGCGAACCCGATGCTGAAGGAGTACGATCAACGGGCGCAAGCCTACGAGGCCTACACGGGTGGCGCCAAAAGTTGGATGGCTCCCATGGTCGGCGCCGGAACGTTCATGACGCCCTACCCAGGCCAGCGCCTGATGGAGGAACGCGACAAAGGTTCGGTCATGATCTCGATGGAGCAGCAGATCCCCAACCCCGCAAAGCAACGGGCCAACCAAAACTACCTGGCCTCCCGCGCGGCGGTGGAAGGCGAGGCGCGCGCGGTAAGATTCAATGCCCTGCGGGCAGAAGCGAGGACCTTGTACTACCAGTGGCTGGTCGCCACCGAAAAAATGAAAGTGCTTCGCGAAAACGAGCAAACACTCGAACTCATGCTGAAACTGGCCCGCGTGCGCTACCCCTACAACCAGGGCAGCCTCGGCAACATCTATAAAACCGAAGGCCGCTTACTGGAGGTACAAAACATGTTGTTGATGACCCAGGGTGACATCGACGAAAAAACATTCCGGATAAAATCACTGATGGCCTTGCCGGCGACCACGCCCCTGCAAATCGACACCACCACCGAAGTGACTTTCCGGTTCAGTCCCCTCTTGTCCGACACGGCGGCCATCGGCGCGCAACGCAGCGACGTTCGCCAGATCGACAAGACCATCCAGGTGATGCAACTGAATCAGCAGCTGCAACGCATGCAGGCCAAACCCGACTTCAAGATCCGCTTCGACCACATGCAACCCATCGGCGATATGCCCACGCAGTTCACCGCCATGGCCATGATCTCCATACCCATCGCGCCCTGGTCGTCGCGCATGTACAAAGCCGAAGTGAAGGGCATGCACCACGACATCGAGGCCATGCGCCGCCAACGGGAAGCGCTGCTCATCGAGACGCAAGGCATGCTGGGAGGAATGGTGGGCCCGATCAATAACATGCAACGGCAGCTCACCAACTATGCGGAGAAGATCATTCCCGCCTTGCGCAAGAACTACGAGTCGGTGCTGCTGGCGTATGAAGAGAACCGCGAACAACTGCCCGCGGTGCTCGATGGCTGGGAAGCGTTGAACATGGCACAACTGGAATATTTAAGCAAACAGGAGTCGTACTATATCATGATCGCGAACTATGAGAAACAAGTGGAAGAGTAATCAAACTTCAGGCAGCCTGCATCGCCTGGGGCTGGCGGCCCTTTGTCTCGTGTGGTTGATGGCCTGCGCGAAGAAAGAAACGGTGCACGATGAATACACCTGCCCCATGCACCCCACGGTGCTCGCCGACAAACCCGGCACTTGCCCCGTGTGCGGGATGGACCTTGTACGCAAAGCCCGCCCCGGCGAAGTATCGGCCGCCGATGGCGACCTGACACCCTTGCTGAAGTCGACCAACGAGGTAGTCGCCAGCGATGTGAAGACTATCAAAGGAGAATACCGCACGGTGCCGCTTTCGCAAGAAACGCAAGGCATCATCACCTACGACACCCGGAACAGCTACACCCTCTCGGTGAGAACCGGAGGCCGGTTGGAGAAAGTGTTTCTCAAGTATGCCTTTCAACCGGTGAACAAAGGACAGAAAGTGGCCGAGTTGTACAGCCCCGAGCTGATCACCGCACAACGCGAATTGCTTTTTGTATTGGAAAGTGACGCGGGGAACACGGCGTTGGTTGAATCTGCCAAAAAGAAATTGGAATTGCTGGGTGTGGATGCGGATTACATTCAGAAGCTGATAGCCCGGAAAACGGTGGCCACTACTTTTCCGATCTACAGTCCGTACAGTGGATACGTTGTGACCGCCGCGCAGCAGACGCCCCCGACGTTACCTCAAAAGCCAAGCAGCCCCGCGACGAGCATGAGCGATAATGGCATGGGATCCGCCGCAAATGCCGGCACAAACACTCCATCCACAACTGGCTCGACATCCAGTGCCGCTCTGCTTCGCGAAGGCGACTACGTCACCGCAGGGCAGACACTCTTCAATATTGTGAACACTGCGGCGTTGCGCATCGAACTCGATGTTCCAGCAGCCCAGGCCAGCGCCATCCGCAAAGGCGATGTGCTCACGCTCGACTTTGGCAACGGCACGCAGGAAGAAGCTACCATCGATTTTGTGCAACCCTACTTTGCGCAGGGCGAGGAGTTCTTGAAACTGCGTGTATACACCAAACACATGCACGACCTGCACATCGGCCACCTCGTGCGCGCGAAAGTCCAACTCACCGCCAAGGAATCCCTCTGGGTGCCCCGCGATGCCGTCCTAGACATGGGGCGCGACCGGCTGGTGTTTGTCAAAGACGGCAGCATGCTGAAGCCGAAGAAAGTCACCACGGGCGTCCATGCCAAGGGTTGGATCGAGATCACCCAAGGCCTGACCGCTTCGGAAGAGATTGCCGCCAATGCCCATTACCTGATCGACAGTGAAAGCTTTGTTAAAACCAATCCCTGACATGAGAACCCTATTCATATTCATCGCCTTGCTGTCCGTGTTGGCGGCATGTTCCGAAAAGCGACCGGCTGCCGGGCACGCCGATCATGCGCATGATCAACCTAAGCCTGCGCCGGAAAAGTACACGTGCCCGATGCACCCCGCGGTGGTTCAGGATGGACCGGGGAAATGTCCGATCTGTGGAATGGATCTTGTCCCCAAAAAAGCGGGCATTGAACTTATGCTGAGCGAAAACCAAATGCGACTGGCCAACATCACCACTGCGGCAGTTGCGTCGCAGCCGGTAGGCCAGACGATTGTGATCAATGGAAAGCTGGCGCTGAATGAGGAGGGTTCTTCCGTGATCAGCAGCCGTGCCGCTGGTCGCGTGGAAAAACTTTTTCTAAAGGAAACCGGTCGCCCTGTGAAGAAAGGGGAGCCGCTCTACGAGTTGTATAGCGAGACGCTGCTAACGCTGCAACGCGAATACCTCTTGGCCAAAGCCCAGTATGATGCGCTAGGCAAGGAGAATCCACGCTATGCAACGTTTTTGAAAAGTGCCGAACAAAAACTCCTGCGCTATGGCCTCACCCCAGCCCAAGTCGACCAGTTGGGGAAGTCCAAAGTTTTTAAAGAGCGGATCACGTTCCTGGCGCCGGCTTCGGGTTTGATCACCGCCATCCGCGTAGCCGAAGGACAATATGTCGAGGAGGGGGCAGCGCTTTATCAACTGGAAAATATCGGCACGCTGTGGCTGGAAGCGGAGACCTATCCGCAGGAAACCTCGCTGGTGAAGGTGGGCGACATGATCAGCGTGCGGGTGAATGGCTACGAGGCCACGCCCGTGGAGGCGAAGGTGACCTTTCTCAGCCCGGAGTATCGCGCCAACACGGTGGTGACGGTGCTGCGCGCGACCCTCGCCAATCCCGATGATCTTTTCAAGCCAGGGATGCAGGCGCAAGTGCTCTTCACCCACTCATCGCGCCAGGCGTTGGCACTCCCCACCGACGCGGTGATCCGCGATGCCCACGGAGCGCACGTCTATGTGCAAACCCTGCCGGGCACTTTCGAGCCCCGCGAAGTGGAGACGGGGCTGGAGGATTTTGGAAAGGTGGAGATCACCAGCGGATTGTCGGAAGGCGACACGGTGGCGGTCACCGGGGCTTATCTGCTCTACAGCGAGATCGTGCTCAAAAAGGGTGGCGATCCGATGGCCGTTCATCAACACGAATAATCGCCAGGGAAGAGAGTTTTAACCCATTGAAAATGAAAACTAAAAGCTTGAATAAAAACCGGCTGGATCCGGGCAATTTTGATGAGGGACGACCCCTCTGAATAATGTAAATTTGGCGGACGTCATAAAAAAACAAACGCCTCATTCATTTAACTTTAATGCATCATGCAAAAAATCTCAGCGCTCATTTTTCTGCTTCTTTTTTCTCTGACGATTGGTTTTAGCCAGACATATAAAGGCCGGATAGAGGCGTCGAAGGTGGTCGTGCCGGACGGCCACTACCAGGATGAATATACCTTTGATACCTCCGCAGATCCGCAACGCTGGACAAAAGAGAAGCCGGGCTTGCACATCTCCTTTGCCTCGACCGATAAACTCTATTTCAGAAGCGAAGTGCCCGACCTGCAACCCGAGTCGTTGGTGTGGGAGCAAGCGGGGTGGAGGGGCGAGCGCCTCAATACAACGCTGGTCGTCTGGTCACCCGACACACTGGACCAGGTGAGGTTTGTCCTGCACGACCTGGCCGGTCCAAAAGGTGCCGTGTTGAAGAAGGAGAACATCAAACTCAACCTCGTGCGCTATGTGCTGTCGAACTATCCTTATGGCGACGGCAACCTGGACTGCGGCCCTTCGCCCTACAAGGATGTGTTCCTGATGCCCGATCGATTCGAGGCGTTTGAAAGATTTCAACTGCCCGGACGGACGTCACGCCCGGTATGGCTTTCTTTGGAAGTGCCCCCGGGCACCGAGCCGGGACAATACCAGGGAACGATCGATGTAAAAACAGATCGCTATAACGCTACGCTCACGCTGAAGATAAAAGTGCAGACCCCCACCTTGCCTCCCCCTGCCGAATGGAAATTCAGACTGGATCTTTGGCAAAATCCCTGGGTTCTGGCGTGGTACAATCATGTTGAACCCTGGTCGGAGGAACACAAGCTGTTGTTGAAAAAACACATGAAGCTCTATGCCGATGCCGGTGGAAAGTACATCACCACCTATGCTGTGCACTCACCCTGGGCCGACAATTCATTCCGGATCGAGGACACGATGATCGACTGGACCAAACAAGAAGACGGCAGCTGGAAATTTGACTACGACATTTTTGATCAATATGTAGAGCTTGCCATGGGAGTAGGAGTGGACGAGGCTATCACTATCTATTCGCCAGTACCTTGGGGAAATCGCTTTCGCTATCGCGATGGAAAAACCGGAAACTATGCCCATATCATCATGGCACCCGATTCAAAAGAATACAAAGCCTTCTGGAATATTTTCCTGACCGATCTGAAGACCCACCTGCAACGCAAGGGATGGTTTGAGAAAACGTATATCGGTATCAACGAAAGTGAAATGAAACAGACGTTGGCGGCCATCCAGGTGGTCAAGGATCACTCGAAAGACTGGAGGATCACCTACGCCGGCGATTGGCACAAAGAACTCGATCTTTTGTTGAGCGACTATTCTTTCCTCTTTGGAAAAGAACCCCGCATGAAGGAGGCGGCCGAACGTTCGGCGAGAGGAGCTTCGTCCACCTACTACGTCTGCTGCAATCCGGCCAAGCCGAATAACTTTGTTTTCTCCCCGCCCATCGAAGGCCGGTGGATCAGTTGGTATGCCGTCGCCTATGGCTACGATGGATTTTTGCGCTGGGCCTATGATGCATGGCCTGAAGATCCCGCCCGCGATGCACGCCACGGATCGTGGGCCGCGGGAGATTGTTTCCTGGTCTACCCGGGCGCAAACAGTGGCATTCGTTTTGAGAAATTGCGGGAAGGTATTTCCGATGCAGAGAAAATAAGGGTGCTCCGGGAAAAGGCGGCGAAATCGCCCGACAAGAATGTCAAAAAGCTCATGCTGGAATTCGACCAACACCTCAAGTCGTTTACAACGGAACGCGATTTTAATGAACAAAAGATCACGGATGCCGTACAGACCGGAGAAAAGATGCTCGACCAGCTTAGTGAAATGCTGAAGTAGTGAAATTGTAAATAATAGATAATCATGTATAACCTCCAAAATGTAACACGTATGAAAACATCCCTGCTCCTTTTCGTTGCCCTGGTGTTGAGCGCCACGGCCTTTGCCCAAGCGCCTTCTTTTGTCGATAAAAACATCGGGGACGCATACCAGGAATATGTGAAGGTGAAAGATGCCCTCATCGCCTCCAAAAGTGACGACGCCAAAACGGCGGCCACGAGCCTTCAAAAGAAACTGGCCGGCGTGGCCTCCGCGAAAAGCGTCGCTGCCGAAGCCTCGAAAGTGAGCACCGCCGCCACCCTCGATGCCCAGCGCCTGGCGTTCTCCTCGCTCAGCAATGAAATGGCCAAGCTGGTGAAAGGCGCCAAACTGTCGTCGGGCACCCTGTATGTGGATTATTGCCCCATGGCCAACAACAACGCCGGGGCTTTCTGGCTCTCTAACGACAAGGCCATCAAAAACCCCTATTTCGGTGACAAAATGCTCACCTGCGGCATGGTGAAGGAAACCCTGCAATAACCGGGTCCAAATTTTTTTTATATCCGCCTGTGACTTTCCCGCGGCCGCTTCATCTAAAACACGAAGCGGCCGCGAAAGGTGGGGGCCTTTCAAGACCGCTCTTTATCTGATTTCCCGGTGGGAAGGCCCGCCGAGAGTATATTAGAGTGAGAAGGATTGAAAACGTGGGTCCTTCCAACCGGGAAAGAGGATATTTCGCTTAGCAAGGATCGAGCCCCAACCCCGTTGGACCAGATATTTGATATGTAGTAATTTTTTTTACATTTGTTCGGTTCCTATGAAGCAATCGAATCACATCAGACTTTTGGCTAGCATCCTGGTGGGATTCTTTTTGGTCTCCTCAATCGTTTCCGACAGCCTGGCCGCCCTTCACAATTTCTACGAGGTTGAAGGTCTCGCCCTGACGGAAAAACTCGCCCCAGCCTGCAAATGGATCGACCTCACCTTCGAAGAAAAAGAAAAAGAAGAGGAGAACGTTTTCACACCTGAAATACAGAGCAATCTCTTTTTTATCGGAATGGTTGGCGACGCTGGATTGTTTACCATCGCCGAATCCTCATCCCACAGCTTTTATGACGCGCTCAGCGCTTGTGGCGATGCCGCGAACACGCCCTTGTACCTCGCCACGGGGTCCCTTTTGATCTAAGCGTAGTTTTGTTGACTACCTCCCCGCAGGAGGTTCCCATTCTTCACTCCCCCCTGGGTTCACAGTCATCGCAAATTTGTTTTTACGTAACGATTTATGCATCAAAATTCTCTCTTCGATGAGCATGAAGTACTTCACGACCTGAAGCACTACCTGCCTGCTCAAGCCCCGCTCAAGGATTTCATCCACCACAACACCCTGCACGCATTCCAGAAGCTGAAGTTTGAAAAAGCGATCCGCAGCGCAACCGAGATCTTTGGCTACAAAGTGGGCCTCACGTTGGATGAATACCGGGCGGCCTATTCTTCTAAAAGAATCCGGGAGGATGTCCTGGAGATGATCATCACGCAGCGGCACGGCGCGTCGGCCATTGCAGCATGGAAAGAGAAAGCACTCGTCAAAGTATACGAGAACGGCACCTCACCACGCATTGGCCAGCTGCGCGCCAACTGGAAAAGAGAATATCGCATGGACCTCGATTCATTGGTGCAGCCGGTTCTTTTCCGTACGTTGTGCAGCTATCTTGACCAGGGCATTTCCATCTGGGATTTTCCCATCAGTCATAAGACCTTTCTTTCGGCGTTGCGTGAAATGGAACGCAACAGCCTGGCCAGCTTCTTTCACCGGAGCCGTGCAAGAGAAGTATTTCTGAAAACACCGTGCGAGATCGCCGACCTGCTGAAAGTTCTGGTAGGGGACGAATCGCTCTATGCACGCTATTTATACGACCAGCAGTTCGCCCACCAGGGATGGTCGGGCATGGTGTCGCAGATCGAAGACCAGCCGCAGACGCTGCTCGACCACCGGCAGATCTCGCTGCACGACCTGATCGTGCTCGAGTTGCTGATGGAGATCGACGCCCTGGACACGCATTTCGGCGTAGCCAACTGGCAGCCGCTGGCCACCAAAATAAAGAACCTTCCCATAGCGTTGTTTGCCACCGTGCCCGACACAGAGTACAACGAAGTGCTCAACATCCTGCAGGAAGCCTACGAATGGTCCTACTACGACGAAGTACTGGAAGGCATAGCGTTCCCCAAACATCCCAAACCGGCACCGGACCACAAAAGCTTTCAGGCCATGTTTTGTATCGACGATCGCGAATGTTCGCTCCGTCGCTACCTGGAAAAATTCGACCCCGCATGTGAGACCTTTGGAACACCCGGCTTCTTTGGCGTGGAGTTCTACTACCAGCCCGAAGACGGCAAGTTCTACACCAAGCTGTGTCCCGCGCCCGTAACACCGAAGTATCTCATCAAAGAAGTAGGGTCGAAAAAAAACAAGCGCGAAAGAGATGCACACTTCTCCAAGCATTCGCATAATTTCTACAGCGGCTGGCTCATCTCCCAGACGTTGGGATTCTGGTCGGCCCTCAGACTGTTTATAAACGTCTTCCGCCCGTCGATGAGCCCGGCAACGGCCTCGTCGTTCAAGCATATGGATAAAATGTCGCGGCTGACCATCGAGAACAAAGGGTTGGATCACCGCGAGAACAACCTGCAGATCGGTTTCACCATTGAAGAGATGACCAACCGCCTCGAGGGGATGTTGAAAAGCATCGGGTTGGTGAAAGACTTTGCTCCACTGGTGTATGTGGTGGGCCATGGCTCCAGCAGCATCAACAACCCGCACTATGCCGCCTACGACTGCGGCGCGTGCTCGGGCAGAGCCGGCTCGGTGAACGCCCGCGTGATCTGCGCCATGGCCAATCACCCCGAGGTGAGAAAGACGCTGGCCGGCCGCGGCATCACCATCCCCGAGACCACGCAATTTGTGGGCGGGATCCACGACACCACACGCGACGAGATCATGTTCTTTGATGAAGAGTCGCTGTCCAGGATGAACGCCGAAGAGCACAGCAAGCACGAAGTGGTGTTCGACAACGCGCTCGACCACAACGCAAAGGAGCGCTCCCGGCGATTCGAGTCTATTCCGACCACACAGAGTCCGATGAAGATCCACGAAAGGGTCAGAACCCGCTCTGTGTCGCTGTTCGAACCGCGACCCGAACTGAATCACGCCACAAACGCACTGTGCATCATCGGCCGGAGAAGCCTGACCAAGGACGTTTTCCTCGACCGCCGTTCGTTCCTCAACTCCTACGACTACCGGATCGATCCGCAAGGCAACATTCTCCACAACGTGATGAAACCAGTAGGCCCCGTGTGCGGGGGGATTAACCTCGAGTATTTCTTCTCGCGCACCGACAACCAGAAGATGGGCGCCGGCACCAAACTACCCCATAACGTGATGGGACTCTTCGGCGTGGCCAACGGCATCGACGGCGACCTTCGCCCCGGCCTGCCCAGCCAGATGATCGAAGTGCACGACCCGATCCGGCTCATGGTCATCGTGGAGCAATTTCCCGAACTGCTGCTGGATGTGATACAGCGCAGCCCTGAAGTATACGAATGGTTCATCAACGAATGGGTATACCTGGCGGCCATCAATCCCGAAACACGCGAGATATCCGTGTTCAAGGAAGGCAAGTTTTCGGTATACAAACCGCTGCTCAGCAAAGTCGACGTTGTTCCCGACGTCACGACCATGATCGAGACGCATCACGACAATCTTCCGGTTTACTCCCTAACCTAAGACCCCAGCATGATGACATCACTTCTACAACTTTTTATCGTGATCCCGCTGACGGGGTTCATATTGACCTTATTGATCCCCGGCAAGCAGGAAACCCTCATGTCGCGTGTGGCGTTCTCCACGGTAGGGCTGCATTTGCTGAGCTTCCTCGTCTTTGCCGTCTACTGGCTCATCGACGGCATGCCTTCGTATGATCTGAAAGATATCGTGCTTTTCAAAACCACGGGCTACGAATTCTTCATCGACTTTTATTTCGACCGGGTCACCGCCACCTACTTGTTTGTAGGCTCATTCCTCACGTTTTTGGTTACGATCTACAGCCGCTACTATTTGCACCGTGAGACAGGCTACAAACGGTTTTTTAACACGATCCTGTTCTTCTACTTTGGCTACAACCTCACCATCTTCTCCGGCAACCTGGAGACGCTGTTTGTGGGTTGGGAGATCTTGGGCATTTCTTCGTTTCTGCTCATCGCCTTCTATCGCGATCGCTACCTGCCCGTGAAAAATGCCGTGAAAGTGTTTTCCATCTATCGTATTGGCGACGTGGGATTGATCCTGGCCATGTGGCTCATGCACCACCTCTGGCACGAGAACGTCACCTTTGCGAGGCTGAGCAATTTTGAGCTGGTGCACGAACACCTGCAACGCCATAGCTGGGTAGGGGTACTCATCTCCCTGTTGATCCTCATCTCGGCCGCAGCCAAATCGGCACAGCTCCCGTTCTCCTCCTGGCTGCCCCGCGCCATGGAAGGGCCTACGCCTTCGAGTGCCATCTTCTATGGATCGCTTGCCGTGCATTTGGGTGTGTTCCTCTTGCTGAGAACCTTTCCGTTCTGGGAGCACCAGCTTTCGGTGCGTATCCTCATCGGCCTGCTGGGCTTTGTCACCAGCGTGATCACTACCGGCATCGCCCGTGTGCAGTCGTCGGTGAAAAGTCAGATCGCCTACGCGTCCATTGCCCAGATCGGGTTGATCTTTATCGAGATCGCCGCCGGCTTTAGCGGACTGGCTTTGTTCCACTTTGCCGGCAATGCTTTCCTGAGAACCTATCAATTGCTGGTATCGCCTTCCGTGGTGACCTATCTCATCCGCGAGCAGTTCTACAACTTCACGCCCCACGCCCCCTCCATCGAAGATTCATTCCCCAAGAAAATGCAGTACACGCTATACATGTTGTGTCTGAAAGAATGGAACCTCGACTCATTCATGTACCGCTATCTCTGGAACCCGTTGAAGTGGGCTGGTCGCGGTCTGGACTTCCTCACGGTGGGGCGCGTAATATTATTTTTTGTTCCGGCCTATCTCATCGGCGTGGCCAGCTTGTACGGCGAAGAGGTGATACCACCCTCCATCCACCAGGCGTTGCCCGTCTTTTTCTCGCTGCTGGCATTGATCGCTGTGTTGAAATCCTTTTCCGAAAGAAAAAACGTCGAAATGAGCTGGATCCTCGTGATCGTAAATCACTTTTGGATCGCCCTCGCCATTTCCTTTAACGAACATTTCAAGTACGACCAGACGCTCCTGTACCTGAGTGGTATCCTTGTCTCCGGATTGCTGGGATATTTTTGTCTGCGGTGGCTGAAATCCTTGGAAGAAAACATCGACCTGGACCAATTCCACGGCCATTCCTACAAACACCCCAAGCTGGCGTTTGTCTTCCTGCTGTCGTGTTTGGGGGTTTCGGGATTTCCCATCACGCCCACGTTTATCGGCGAGGACTTGATCTTCACCCACATTCACGAAGATCAGTTCCTGCTGGCGTTTTTTGTGTCGTTGAGCTTCATTATCGACGGCCTTTCCATTATCCGAATCTATGCACGGGTGTTCCTGGGGCCTCACGTAAGATCAGTTTACGAGATGGGCTATCGTTCATCCTAAGGGATCAGGTGAGTTAATTTATTCAGGAGAGATCCCGCATCCGCTCGTACTTCGTATATGACCGGGAGACGGGATTTTTCTTTTTCTCAGGATTTTTAGGACGTATCTTGGATTAGGATGACACCGACCCAGGATTTGGGATGAAGAAGGGTAGGAGAACCGGGCATTTTTATTGTAACGGAATGTATGTTGCGCGACAGTTTCCGGCAAACCAAAAACTTCGGAATAGCGTTTTTTGATCATAAACCAGAATACCATGCAACGATTTGTTTTCATAGTAACCATCGCCTTGTTCGCCGCCTGTACGGGCAATAGTCAAAACCGCGTCGAAAAGGAAAAGATCGCAAAAGACACGGCCAAGGTGATCCAACGCACGGATGCCGAATGGCGCTCGATCCTCACCTCCGAACAGTACCACGTGTTGCGTGAAAAGGGAACCGACGCCCCCTACATGGGCAAATATTACCTGCACCACGAAAAAGGAGTCTACACCTGCGCCGGCTGTGGCGCCGAATTGTTCACCTCCGACATGAAGTTTGATTCCGAATGCGGATGGCCCAGCTTTGACAAAGAACTCGCGGGCGACAAGATCCTGAAGATCGAAGACACCTCCCACGGCATGATCCGCACCGAGATCGTCTGCGCCCGCTGCGGCGCCCACCTCGGCCACCTCTTCGACGACGGCCCCACGCTGACGGGCAAGCGCTATTGCGTGAACTCCACGTCGCTCAATTTTGAATCGAACAAAAAGAAAAAGTAAAAGGAGATTGTTTTGTATAGAGGGGATGCTGTAAAAAGGCATCCTTTTTTTATGCCTTCATTTTCCAATGATACGGGGACATTTTTTGTCGCAAGACAACGAGCCCTCCGGATAGGTTCGGCCTAAACTGGACGGGTGTAGGGTTGCCATGAAATTATCGTTATTTTAGGGTAAAACAATTGTTACTTTTGCAACACCTTAGCATCTAAACCTAAATAATACCAGGCTTCTTTCACACATGGCGATTACAAACCTAAAGGAGGGTGCGTTCACCAGGCACCTTCACGGAAGATTCGGCACGGCCCTTCTTCTTGTATCGTTGCTCGTCGGCATCTCCCTGCTCACCCGAATTGTATTTCTCATCTATTCGTTCTCGAACGTCGATGTCTCCGTGGGCAATTTGCTGGGCATATTCCTGTTCGGCTTTTTCTATGACCTTGTCAATGCTGCCTACTTCATCATTCCGATGATGCTGTACTTGTGGCTGGCGCCGCAGCGCATCTATGGAAAGCGCTGGCATGGGGTGGTGCTGATCGTGCTGGTCACGCTGTTCACCTTCCTGTTGCTGTTCAATGCCGTGGCCGAATGGTTCTTTTGGGAAGAATTCAATACCCGCTATAATTTTATCGCCGTCGACTACCTGGTGTATACCAACGAAGTGCTGGGCAACATCCAGCAGTCGTATCCCATCGCCTGGATCGTCACGGGACTGGTGGTGCTTTGCGCGCTCATTGTGGTTCCGCTGGCGCGTTTCGTGAAACGCCTGCCGGCCGGTGAACCCATGCGGTTTAAAAAACGCGCCGTCGTGTTCCTGGGCTATGCGGTGTTGCCGGTGTTGCTTTATTTTACGGTGAACTCGAAGTATCACCAATTCAGCAACAACGCCTATGTGAACGAGCTTTCGGGCAACGGCATGTATGAACTGTTCGCCGCCTACCTGAACAACGAACTGAGCTATGATCAGTTCTACAAAACCATGTCCCAGGAAACGGGGTTCCGCGATGTGCGCGAGATGATCCGCACGCCCGAAGCCACCTTCGTGAACGACCACCCCGAAGACATCAGCCGCCGCATTGCGCACACCGGCGACGAAAAGCACCTGAACGTGGTGCTCATCTCCGTGGAAAGCCTCAGCGGCGAATTCATGAACGCCTTTGGCAGCACCCTCAACATCACGCCCTTTCTCGATTCGCTGGCACAACACAGCCTGTTTTTCACAAACCTCTACGCCACCGGAACGCGCACCGTGCGGGGCCTCGAAGCGTTGTCGCTTTGCGTGCCACCCACGCCGGGCCAATCCATCGTGCGAAGGCCCAACAACGAAAACTTGTTCTCGCTCGGAAGAGTGTTCGCCGAAAAAGGATACGAGACCAAATACATCTACGGCGGCTACGGCTACTTCGACAACATGAACTATTTCTTCGCCAACAACGGCTACACGGTGGTGGATCGCGAAGAACTCGCCGACAACGAAATTGACTACGAAAACATCTGGGGCGTGGCCGACGAGAACCTGTTCACCCTGGCCATGCGCGAAATCGACAAGACCGTGCAAAACAACAAGCCCGTCTTCGCGCACGTGATGACCACTTCGAACCACCGACCCTACACCTATCCCGAAGGCAGGATCGATATTCCCTCGCACACCGGACGCGAAGGCGCCGTAAAATATACCGACTACGCCATCGGCGACTTCATCCGGAAGGCCCGTAAAAAACCGTGGTTCGACAGCACCGTCTTTGTCATCGTGGCCGACCACTGCGCCTCCAGCGCCGGCAAATCCGAACTGCCCATCAACAAATACCACATCCCGCTCCTGGTCTATTCCCCGGCAAACATCCCCCCGGCAAAAATGGAACGCCTGATGAGCCAGATCGACCTCGGCCCCACACTGCTGGGACTCCTCAACTTTTCCTACGTCAGCAAATTCTACGGCTACGACATCTTCCAACTGGAACCCGGCCGCGAGCGCGTCTTCATCAGCACCTATCAAAACCTCGGCTTCATCCACGACAACAAAATGATCGTCCTCTCCCCCCAGCGCAAACTGGAAACCTTCAACGTCACCCTGGGAAGTGACAAACTCACCCCCACAGCCGAAGACAAGGCATTAGAGGAACAGGCCATCGCCTGGTATCAAACGGCCAGCTATGCTTTTAAAAATGGGTTGATGAAATAGGGGAGTAGAGCACGAGTGGAAGACCTTCTAAGCGCTCATCAGATCACGTCATTCCGCAGGCACGCACTTCCTCTGGCTTCGCATGTGGCCCAAGGAACCCCGTGGAAAGCACCTTGAATCCGTGCAGTGATGCATTTGAGATCGGGCGTGTGACTCTCGGTGTTTGCCGGTGTTCGTTCTAGTTCGTGCGCAGGTCATCCGGGTTCAGTCCTCTCGGAATTCGGGATGTCTTGAACTACTCGCGTAGATCTTTAAAAGACTTGTGCCTGCGACATGACGCGGCAAATGAACTCCTGCTCCGGACCCATCACTTCTTAATCCACTTCTTCAACACCACCTGTTGTCCCATCCGTATTGACATCAGGTATAACCCCGAAGGCCAAAGAGAAGTATCAAGGGAAGTCGTCAATGTGGTGTTGTCCTTAACCAAACGCTGAGGCGGATTAACATCCTGGCCTAGGACCGACTGCATGCGCAGCGTAATATCCCCGACATAATCATTATCGATCGTCAAATTCAACACCGATGTCCCAGGATTAGGATGGACTTGTATACTGGTCTCCAACGCTTTCTCCACCCCGGTAACCCCCTCAACATAAATCGTCTGATCGGCAGTGGCATTACACAGATCCAACCCCGAGCCGTTCACGGTATAGGTAGTGGTCTTGGTCGGATTCACGACCAGTTGAGGTCCGAGCACATTATTGATCACGTTGTCATTCGAATCCCACGAGAAGATGGTGGCCCCGCGGCCGTTGAGGATCACTTGTTCGCCCGGGGTAATCAGCAGCTTGGAAGCCGATATTTGAACGGAAGGGTTGATACCGACAATAGGCTGGATATCCATCGCAATGTTGGCACCATAGGCAATGGTCATCAGACGCCATTCCCCGGTGGCATCCTGCACCCACGAAGTAGAGTTGTTTGCCTCGTTGTTGGCCGACGACACGATGGCCAGCTTGTAGCCCGCATCGTTGTCGATCTCCACACCCACATGGAAAGGCTTTCCAAAACCTGCGGGCGTCTCGCGGTCCAGCACCACCTCGGTGTAGCGGTTGTTGGCGATGTCGTCCTTCACCTGCTTGAGCAACACTTCCTTGCGCTCGAGCACGGCGCCGGGGCCGCCTTGGTAGCCCAGGGCGTTGTAGATCGTGACGGTCACGGTGGCATCATCGGGAGCGTCGGCGAGGTTGGCGAATTTTATCTTGGCGCCGCTCACATACGCATAGCCACAGACGTTGGCGAAGCGTTCGGAGTAGGCCATGTTCTTGGTGCTGTTGGTGCCCGTGAGGTAGCCGGTGTAGCTTCCAAAGTCGGCGGCGTTCAGAACAGAGGGCGTGTAGGCAGGGTCAAAGTTGGTGAGGCTGCCGCAGACGCCTTCGTTCGAGACGTGGATGTATTGATCGATGTTCAGCGTGTCGCCATAGCCTTTCTTGTTCCGGGCCACCAGCGCTACGCGATACACACCCCCCACGTTGTATTGGATCGTCGGGTTAGCGGCCCGCGACGAGTCTGGGGTGCCGCCTTCAAAGTACCAGCGGTAGTCGGTAGGGAAGTTGGTGGCGATGCTGGTGAACTGCACTTTTGCTTCGCGCAGCACACAACTGGTGCGGTCGGCAAAGAAGCTGACCGTGGGAGGAGCGGTCGGATCGATGGGGGTGCACAAGGAGCCTAGTTCATAAAGGGCTTTTCTTCTGGGGCTGTTGATCAACACGGCACGGATACGATCCTTTTGTCCCTTCGTGAAAATGTTCATGCAACCGTCGTCGCTGTAGTCCATATAGTTTTGCGGCATGATGGGCCCGCTGTTGTCGCAGGCGAGCGTGGTCACCGGGCAACCGCGGCTTGGGCCCTTTGCCGGCGGGGTGTCGGCGACGTAATCATCCGCACAAACGCCATCGCCCCAAATGTGACGCAATCCCAGCCAGTGACCGGTTTCGTGGCTCAGGGTCCTGCCCTTGTTGTAGGGCTCCGACATGATAGGGAAATTGCCCTTCTGTGCCGAACCGAATGACGTGTATTGAACCACCACACCATCGGTGGATGCAGAGCCCCCGTCGCTGATACCGCTCAACCCCGACTTGTCGGGAAACTGCGCATAGCCCAACAGGTTGGCGTCCTCACCGCCAAATTTCAGCGTCCAGATGTTGTAGTACTTGCTCGGGTTCCAGATGGTTTGAGGTTTAAAAGCTTCGATTTGTGTGCGGGTCCAGGTATCCTGGGAGTTGGCGATGCGATCGATGCCGGGTTCGTCCATGGGGTTGCCTTGCTGGTCGACCGGTGCAAGGCAGAATTCGATCTCGATGTCGGCCGAACGGGGATCCGTGTTGTAGCCATTGGAGCCCACCTTGCGGCGGTAGTCTTCATTCAATACGGCGATCTGCGATTGGATCTGTGCCTGGCTCAGGTTGCGTCCGGTGCCCACAGCCTCGCCTTTGTGCACCACGTGCACGATGATGGGGATCGTGATGATGATGTCCTCCGTTCTGCCGTTGGTTGGATTTCGGGCTTCCTGCTGCAGGGTTTGTTGGATGACTTGCTCCAGGTCGTCGAAGTTTGAGCGCCACGGGTATTTAAGCTTGTTGATGCTGTCCTGCTCCATGGTCGCGCATTGGCGGATGGACTGGGCGTTGGCGGCGTGCAGGGACGCGAGGGTACAGGCGGCTATAAATAAAACACGGCGTATCATGTTCTTCGTCGTTAATTGTTGTTGGTAGCCTTGAAGGTCATCCGGTAGCTACTGGTATTGTTTTCATCCAAAAAAATCTCGAGCTCCATCTGCGTGTCGTCTGCACTGCGCACAAAGTAGGGGAGCTGTTGGTCTGACAACACGGGGAAAATAAAAGCGAGGGTGGCATTGGCATTTGAGAACGTCCATGCATCCGTCACGTAGATTTGAGGATCGCCGGGCTTGCAGGTGCTGGCACCTTCCTGCACTTCGTAGGTGTGCAGCGTGTTGGCATAGAATACGTAGCGGTCGTCGGCCACGCAACTGCCCAGCGCCTGGGCAAGGTCCGACTCCCGGAAAACGACGTCACCTTTGCCGGCTTGCTTGATCACCAGGCCGGTGAGCTTCCACGCACGGCTGGTGGTGCCGGTGAAATGCTGCGTGTAGGTGTAGGGTATGGGTTTCACTTCCTCCGAGCAGGCTGCGGCCAGCAAGAGCAAGAGACTGTAGAAAAGGACGTTCCGTGTTTTCATGTGGCGCAGCTTTTAGTCCCTTATGAGTTTGAATGAGAATTCGGGTTGTCCCGTATAGTCGGCCAGCTTCACTTTCATGAAGATGTCGTGCGTCTGAGGATCTACAAAACCCGAACCGTTGATGGTAGCCGAATCAGCTGGCAGGGTGGCATCCTTCTGATCGGGAATGGTCAGGGTGTTATCGCCGTTGTCGATGAACTTGAGCGAGCGTTCGCGCGGGAACCGGAAGATATCGATGTCCCAGTTGGAAAGCGTGTACTCCTCACAATCGGTGCTGATGATGGTGATGTCTTCCACGGGCACCGACAACGCGTCCTTTAGGCCCTGGTAGTTGCCGCCCAGGATACAGTCGTCCTGGATGGTGAAGATAAATTTCTTGCCGAGGCCACCGCCGTCTTGCCCTACGCCGATGTTGGCGTGATCGGTGCCGGTCAGGGTAAGGATCAGTGTTTGCGAGCGGAGGATGTTGTTCGAGTTGTTGATGAGCTGCACGGTGATGTAGCCGAAGCTGCTCTCGCGGGTCAGCTTCACCTTGCCGCGGTCGCCAACGATGGTGTAGTCGATGCCCTCGCGCGCCGTGCCGGTGATGGAGTAGGTCGCTGTCACATCGTCCTGCAACTGGGGTCCGGCCAGGTGCACTTCGATCTTCACGGGCTGGCTATGGCTTTCTTTCAGGGTCTGCAGCGTGTCGCTGAACCGGACGTGATAGGGTCCCGTAAAAATGATCTTCTCCGTCTCACAACTCAACACCACTGCGACGAGGCCCCATAACATCACTTGCAATATCGCCTTGTTATACTTCATAGATTAGTAGCCAGGGTTTTGATTGCCGACCAACGCCGGGTTATTTTGAATTTCACGCTGCGGCACGGGCCACACTTCATATTTATCCTGCCAGTTGGTCGAGAAGGCAGACATCACCGCACTGGCCCGCCCGGTCCGCACCAGGTCAAACCACCGGTGGCCCTCAAACGCCAGTTCGTACAGGCGCTCGTTCTCGATGATCTGCATCATCTGTGTTTTGGTCACCGCCGAGATCGCTGGCGCTTTGGCCCGCTTGCGCAATACATTAATATCGGTTTGCGCCGAATTGTCACCGGTCACATTGTTCTGTTGCGCACGGGCCTCGGCGCGGATCAGGTAGATCTCGCCCAGGCGGAAGAACATCACGTTGTTGTTGTCCTGGTCGGCTGTGCCGAATTTGGCGACAGACCAGCCGTTGTCGTTACCCTTCAGGTTGTCGGCGCTAAAGCTGATGCTGCTAAACCGGTCGCCCGACTCATCCGAAGCCAGCGCCACCACGGCGGGATTGGACGGGATAAGCTCGCGGCGGCTCACAAAAATGTTGTTCAACCCGATGTTGCCATCGGTACCCGGATCATCCGTGAGCGTGTAGGCGCCTTCCAGGATCGACTCGGCCGGAAAATCTTTTGTGACCACATAGGAAAAAAGCGTGTCGAGTGAATACTGTTTTGAGTTGATCACGTTGGTGGCATACGTTTCGGCATCGGCCCAGTTTTCGCGGTAGAGATGAAAACGCGCCAGCGCCGATTGCAAGGCATACTCGCCCGCAAACGCTGTACTGGTCGGCTTGGCCGGCATCTGGCCCAACGCGGCGGTGTAGTCGGCCAACGCAAAATCAAGGATCTCCTCTCTGTCGGTGCGACCAATGTTCCGGTTGGTCTCGATCGATGTCGTGGTGACCAGCGGCACAGCACCAAACGAATAGGCCAGGATGAAATAGCAGTAGCCCCTGACGAAGTGGGCTTCACCCATCACCTGGTTGCGCAGGGCGGTGGGAACGCCGTCCACGTTAGGCAATCGCTCCAGGATAAAGTTGGCAACGTAGATGGTCTCATACAACGCCGACCACAACGTGGACACCGATGCATTGGCAGAGGTGATCTGTTTGGTGCCCAGTTCCTGGTACTGCGTAAACGTCCCGTTATTGATCAGAAGGTCGGCCGTGGCATCGCCGGCAATCACCGTGGCGGGCGCAACGGTCCGGAATGCGCTGTACAAGCCGATCTCCACATTGGGTACGTCGGCGGGTTCGTTCAGCACCACGTCGTCGGTGAGGATGTCGATCGGTTTGGGCTCCAGCGTGTCTTTGCATCCGCTGACGAAAAGTGCCAGGCTGAGGGTGGTAAAAAATATGGCGGATGATCTTTTCATTTTAATGTGGCGTTAAGTCCAACGGAAAGGGTGCGTACCTGGGGCAACGTAAAGAAGTCGATGCCCTGTGCGGTGGTGGAACCGTCGAGCGTGCTCACTTCGGGGTCGGCACCGGTGTACTTGGTGTAGGTCCACAGGTTGGTGGCTGCGGCAAAGATCCGGACCCGTTCCATTTTCAGGCGGTCCGTAATGCGCGAGGGCAGGTTGTAGCCAATGCTCACGTTCTTGAGGCGCAAGTAGGAGCCATCTTCCAGGAAGCGGCTGCTGTGCAAGTTGTTGAACGTGTTGCCCAGTTCATACCGGGGCACGTCGGTGATGTCGCCCGGCTTCTGCCAGCGGCGCAGCGCGGCCACGGACTGGTTGTTTTGGATGTCCTGCCCGGCGTTGACAAACGTCTCTTTCGAGAAATTCAGGATCTTGTTCCCCAGCGAAAACTGGAAGAAAACAGACAAGTCGAACCGTCCGTAGCTCAGTTTGTTGGTGATGCCGCCGATGAGCTTAGGCTGGGCGTTGCCAATCACTACGGCATCGGCGTTCGTGATCTTGCCGTCTTTGTTCACGTCGTCATAAATGGCGTCACCCGTCCCGGGATCTACGCCCAGGAAGCGCAGGCCGGTGAAGGTGCCGATCGGTTGACCTACCTGAAGTACGTTCGTGCCATCGACCCCGTTGGCCTGGTAGCCGGTATACACCGGAATAGAATCGGCCAGGAAGAGGATCTTGTTCATGTTCTTGGAGAGGTTCACCGTCGTGGTCCACTTCAGCCGCTTGTCGATGTTCACGGACGTGATGCCCAGCTCAAGACCTTTGTTTCGCATTTCGGCGATGTTGTCGGTCTGGCCGGCGAAGCCCGTCGTGGTAGGGTAGGGCCGGTTGTATAGCATGTCCGTTGTTTTATTGTAGTAAGCGTTGGCGGTAACCTGGATGCGGTTCTCCAGCATGGCCAGGTCAAATCCCACATTCACCTCGCGTGTGGCTTCCCATTTCAAATCCGGATTGCCGACCTTTTGAGGCGACACCCCGGCACTTCCATTGTAGGTAGAGGCAGCCCACGTTCCGAGGAATTGGAAGTTTCCAATTCTTTCGTTTCCGGTAAAACCAAAGCTCGACCGCAGCTTCAGGTCGTTGATCACATTACTGACCGAAGATTCTTTAAAGAAACCTTCTTCAGAAATTCTCCACCCCGCCGACATGGAGGGGAAATATCCAAAACGGTTACCGGGACCGAATCGTGACGAACCATCGGCCCGCATCCCTGCCGTGAGGAGATAACGGTCGAGATAGTCATATTTCACTTCCCCGAACACGGAGAAAAGTCCGTTTTGAGCTTTAAAGGATGAGCCCTGGTCAACGATACCCGCCGATCCGATGTAGGTGAAGTCGTCGCTGGGAAAAATTCTTCCCTGCACGCTGCTGGTGCGCGATGTTTGCCGGATCATCTCGGGGCCCAGCAGACCCGAGAAATGATGCTTGTCGCCAATTGCTTTATTGTAGTTCAACGTGGCGTTCACAATGAACGATCCCAGGTTGGTGGTGCTGTAGACCCCATAGCCTTTGCCACCAACGCTTTCCAGCACGCCGCCGATAGCGGTTTGCGTGGACTCATATTGATCTTCGAGCACCTCGTTGTAGTCGATACCCGCTTGTGCCCGCAGGAAAAGTTCGTTGGAGATCTGGTAGCGCGCGTTGACGTTGCCAAGCAATTTGGTGGTGAGCGCATCGAACCGGGGTAAGAGGGCCTGTCCTACGGGGTTGAAATTGGGGAAGCCCGGGTACAGCGAGGAACTCGGTCCCACGATCCTGCCATTCTCGTCGTAGGGTGTGTAGTAGGGGAGGCTTTTCACAGCGCCGGAGTATACGCCATCCAAAAAGTTATCGCCCTTGATGCGTTTGTTGACCGTATGCGACAGGTTCAGATTGGTGCCCACCGAGAGTTTGCTGGAAAGCTTGCGGTCCAGGTTCAACACGCCGGCCAGCCGTTGGAAGCGGTTGTTCAATTGCACACCCTCCTCGTCGCGATAGCTGCCGCTGATATAATAGGTCGTGACATCGTCGCCGCCGGAAGCCGACATCTGGTATTGCTGCATAATGCCGGTCCGGAGCACGGCATCCTGCCAGTTGGTGTTCACCGCATCGGTCACCCCGGGAATAAGTCCCAGGCCATCCGGATTTTTGCCCGCATTGCGCACAGCCTCCCGTTGCAATTCGAGCAGTTGCGTGGAGTTGAGCAGATCCAGCTTTTTGACGATATCCACCATACCGCGCTGCACGTCGAACGTGATGGCCGCTTTCTTCTGCTTTCCGCGTTTGGTCGTGATGATGACCACGCCATTGGCGGCGCGCGAGCCGTACATGGCTTTGGCGGAGGCGTCGCTCAAGATTTGGTAGGATTCAACATCCCCGGGATTGATCAAGGCCAAAGCGTTGTCGTCCTGGCCGCCGAAATCCCGTTGTGACAAGGCGCCCACCTGAATGGGCACGCCATCGATAATGTAAAGCGGGCGGTTGGAGGCATTGATGGACGTGCTGCCGCGGATGCGCACCGCGACGCCACCCCCCGGCGTGCCGGAAGATTGCACCACTTGCACCCCCGGCGCCTGTCCCTGCAGGGCCTGGTCAATGCCGTTGATGGACTGGTCTCTCACCGCGTCGCCTTTAATGGACGAGACCACGCCGGTAATATCTCTTTTCTGTACGGACGAATACCCCGTAACGATCACTTCGGTCAATTCCGTAGATTCTTCTGCTAGCGTGATGTTAACGGCCGTTTGGCCATTGAAGGTAAATTCCTGTGTAACGTATCCTACAAACGAGAAAGCGAGGATGGAACCGGTTGGCGCCTCGAGAGAATACTCCCCGTTGGTATCGGTGATGGTGCCCACCGACGTACCCTTCACCACCACGTTCACCCCCGGCAAGCCGTTCGGCTCGGTGGCAGACGTGACCCGTCCCTTCACCAACACGCCCTGGGCGAAGGTGAAAGAAGACAGCAACATGAACAGCAATCCGGGTAAAAATCTCAGCATAGAGAAGGGTTAGTACAGGTGTTCTAAAATTAGATATTTAAGCCTAAAGAACAAGGAACGGCCGGCGAAAGAAGCTGCGTGGTAAATATTTGCAGATCAAATCCCGCAAATCGGAGAGTAAATTTCAGGTGTTGATAAATTTCACCATTTCTTCCCGCTGTTTTTCGGAAGGCAACCGACCTAAACCAGCGCTCAGGTTGTCCAGCATGTGCTGGGGTTTGGAGGTGCCGGGGATCACGCAGGTTACGGCAGGGTGGGAGAGGATGAATTTTAAAAAGAACTGGCCCCAGCTGTGGCAATTGAACTCTTCGGCCCACTCCGGCGGCACCCTTCCTTTCACCCGGTGAAACAACGCGCCCTCTTCGAAGGGCTGGTTCACGAGCACACTGATCTTTTTTTCCAGCGCCAGCGGAAACAGGCGCTCCTGTGCCTTCAGGCTCAGCAGCGAATAGTTGATCTGGATAAAATCCAACGGTTCGCGCAGCATGATCTGCTCCATGGCATTGTAGGCGCTTTCGGTATAGTGCGTGATGCCAATGTAACGCACCTTGCCCTGTTCTTTCCAACCCCGCAACGTTCTCAAATGCGTTTGCCAGTCCACCAGGTTGTGGATCTGCATCAGGTCGATGGTTTTGCGCTGCAGCAGGGCGAACGACTGGTTCATCTGGGCAATGCCCTCCTGCTCGCCGGTGGTCCACACTTTGGTGGCAATGAAAAGTTTGCTGTTGATGCTGAGTTCCGCGGAGAGGTCGCCCACCACTTTTTCCGACTCCCCGTACATCGGCGAACTGTCCACCACGCTGCCACCCTTCTCCACCAGCGTTTTTAATACAGCTTTGAGCGGGTCGCGCTCCGCAGCGTTGCTGCCCACATCAAACGTTTGCCACGTGCCCAGCCCCACGGCCGGCAGCCATTCCGAAGCGCTGAGGATAGGGCGCTTTAAGAGCGTCTCATCATCCATACGTTCCCAGCCCGACGATAGCGACAGCAAACCTAAAGCAGAAAGATGTTGAAGCCAAGTTCTCCGGTCCATAGGCGTATTTGTTTTGTTCACTTGCTTATGGTCCCGTCAGCGGCAACGCAGGCAAGAGGGTTGGGAAGAAATGTTCCGGCAAGTCATGAACTTAGGGCTCTTAAGGCATGACGGAGATAATTATATGACCAAGTTATCACTTGGGTAAACGTTTATCAAGCAGAGTACGAAGATTTTATACCGCAGGAAAAAATTGCGAACCTGGAGGAGAAAATGCGGGTGATGCGTCTGCCCTGCGTTTCGTGCTAAAGCGCGCCGCAACAAATGGTCAAAGCTTCACGGGAAGCAGCATGTAGAACGTTGTCCCTTCGCCGGGTGTGGAGGCCACTTTCAGGGTGCCACCGTGCAGGCTCACGATCTGTTTGGAAAGGCTCAGACCGATGCCGCTGCCTTCTTTTTTGGTGGAGAAAAAGGGCACAAAGATTTCCTGCAGTTCCTTTTCGGGAATGCCCTTGCCGTTGTCGGCCACTTCCAGCCGCAGGTGGTTCTCGACGCGGAAGGCGCGCAGGTCGATGCGTTTGGACGGACGGCCTTCCAGGGCGTGCGTACTGTTGGTCACCAGGTTGATAAATACCTGCTCCAACAAGGTGGCGTCGAACGAAGCCTGTAGTGTGTCGGGCACAACGGAAAGGCTAAGGGCAATGTCTTGACGGACAAGATTGGGTTTCATCAACTTTTCGATGGTTTGCAGAAATTCGCCAACGTTCACGGTGGCCATCACCGGTTTGGGTACGCGCGTGAGCTGGCGGTAGTTCTCCACAAAGTCGAGCAACCCATCGCTGCGTTTGTGAATGGTGGCGAGCGAGAACAGGATGTCGCCCAGTGTTTCCGGGGTGATGTGGTCGGCTGGTTTTGGTTGGCCGTTCTTGTCCGTCAGCAGGCTTTGCATGGTTTCGGTGAGCGAGGCGATGGGGGTGACGGAGTTCATGATCTCGTGGGTGAGGATGCGGATCAGCTTGTGCCACGCCTCGATCTCTTTCTGTTCGATCTCTGAATTGATATCTTGAAGCGTGATGAGCTTCATCGGCGTGTTGAGGATCACCAGCGTACTCACATCCACGGCCAACAATTTATTCTCCGCCGCCGTGCGCACCTCCACCAATTTCCTTCCCGCGTCGCCCAGCGATTCGATGTCGTTGATCAGTTTAGGGTGAAGCATGCCGATGGCCTTCCAATGCTTGAGTCCGCTCAACCCCAGCAGGCGTTCTGCTGTGGGATTGACGAGTGTCACTTCGTCGTGCTCTAGCGAGATGATGCCCACCTTCAACTGGGCCACCAGCAATTGCAGGAAGTGATATTGCGCCTCCTTCTCGATCTTCACCTGTTTATAGGCATCGACGATCTCCGCCATGCTCTGCTGCAGTTCCCGGAACGATCCCCCCAGCGGACCCTGCTTGAAGGTGACCGAGAAATCGGCGTGCTTGATGGCCAGGAAGAAACGCGACAACTCGCGGTTGGTATGATTCACATAGCGGATCAGCTCCGCGACTTGCCCCACCAGCAACAGGAACAGGATGATCTGGTTGAAGAACAACCGCGAATCGCCAAAGATCCACGACAACAAAAGCACGTTGCCCATCAGCAGCGCGATGCGAAGAACGATCAGGAAAGTAAAGCGCTTGTAGATCATTGGATGCCGTGTTTTTTCATCCTGCGGTATAAGGCGGTGCGCGTCATGCCCAGCGTTTTCGCGGTGTTGCTCACATGGCCGTCGTGGTCCTGCAGCGATTGCTGGATGAATTGCTTTTCCATTTCATCCAACGTCAGGGGCAGGTGATCTTTTTTGGGCGAATAGCCGGCGTTGTTAATGAGCAACTCGGCCGAATGGATCACTTTCTCTTCGTTCAGGATCACGGCGCGCTCCACGGCGTGTTGCAGTTCGCGGATGTTGCCCGGCCAATGATACTTTTTCAATTTGGCGAGCACAGCCTTGTCCACTTTGATGTCGGGGCGCTTATACTTTTGTCCATAGCGCTGCAGGAAATGGTCCAATAGCGCGGGAATGTCTTCAGACCGTTCGCGGAGCGGAGGCACCCGCACTTCGACCGTGTTGATGCGGTAGAGGAGGTCCTGGCGGAATTTCTTTTCATACACCATTTCGTGCAAGGGCATGTTGGTGGCGCAAAGCAACCGGAAATCTACCGGCGTTTCCTTTCCGGAGCCCACGCGTTGTACTTTAC
>CBIHQM010000014.1:0-33078 GCA_966211885.1 uncultured Chryseolinea sp. | reverse complement strand
GTAGAAATAGAAAATTCAGACAACCTATGGACTGATATAAACAATTTAGGTTTGGATGAGACCACCCTGGCGCAAACGAAAATCTTCCTGGAACAAATGATGGGAAAAAAATCCCTGAAGAACACCTTGGAGCGGGCGATGGTGTATTACAGCGACAAGAAAGTTAAACTGGGAGACACTTGGTTTTCAAAAAATGCCTTCCCCATGGATTTTCCGATTGAAAACAACAACATCTGGAGCCTGGCCAATCTGGCCGGCGATGCCGCCCAAGTGAATGGCGACGGGACCTGTGTCACGCTCGACAAGAACAAGACCGTGAACTTGCCGGGCGGTATCCAGGCCAAAATGGATCTAGCAGGCAACCAGGCAACAAAAGCACACGTGAACGCCAAGACAGGCTGGGCAAGCGAAATACACATCTCCTCGACACTAAAAGGCAAAATGACGATCTTAGCCGGGGGCATGATTCCAATGGACATGGATGTTCCCATGGAGATCTTAACACAGATCACCTACACCATTGTGAAGAAATAATTTTTTTTTGATGTCAGGACTCCCGCATCATGCTGAGAATGTCATCGACATACTCACGTGAATTGGCAAGGCGGGGTACCTTGTTTTGGCCGCCCAGTTTTCCGCGGCGCTTCATCCAATTATAGAACGTGCCTTCCTGCACGCTGTGGATCTTTGGGGCGATGAGGGCCAGATTGTGGTGGCGCTTGGCGTCGTAGTCGGAGTTGATGGAACGCAACGCTTCATCGAGTTCGTGGGCGAAGGCTGGCAGGGTTGGCGGCTCCACTTTAAATTCAATGATCCATTCGTGACGGCCTTGCTTGCCTTCTTCGAGGTAGACCGGTGCAGCTGTAAAATTATCGATCACAGCGCCGGTGGCTTCACAGGCTTTTGTGATGGCAGCTTCGGCATTCTCCACGATCACCTCTTCGCCGAATGCATTCATGAAATGTTTGGTGCGCCCTGTGATCTTGATCCGGTAGGGCGACAGCGATGTGAATTTTACAGTGTCCCCCAGGTTGTAGCGCCACAGACCTGAATTGGTGGAGATCACCATTGCGTAATTTTTATCCAGCTCCACTTCTCCCAAACGCACTGCGCGTGGTTGTTCTTTGTCCAATTCGTGAGCGGGTATGAATTCGTAGAAGATGCCGTAGTCCAGCATCAGCAATAGCTCTTCGGAATTCTTCTGATCCTGGATACCAAAAAAGCCTTCGCTGGCATTGTAGGTCTCCCAATACTGCATTTTTTCGGTGGGAATAAGCGATTGGAAAAGGGAGCGGTAGGGTGCGAACGAGACGGCGCCGTGAAAGAAAACTTCGAGGTTGGGCCACACTTCGAGAATGCTGCTTTTCTTTTCCAGTTCAACGATCTTTTGAATGAGCAGCACCGTCCAGGTAGGCACGCCGGCGATGTTGGTGACGTTGGTCTTGGCCGTTTCGCGGGCCAGCTTTTCTATTTTCTCTTCCCAATTGCCCATCAACGCCGTTTCCAGGCTGGGCGTGCGAATGAACTGCGCCCAAGGCGGAAGGTTCTGCATGATCACGGCCGACACGTCGCCATAGTAAGACGATGCGCTCGGATCCAGTTCATTGATCTGGTGACTTCCCCCCACGGCCAGGCCTTTGCCATCGAACAGTTTCGTTTCTGGAAAATTATTCACATAAATGGAGAGAAGATCTTTGCCTCCTTTGAAATGACAATCTTCCAAAGCCTCCTGCGACACCGGGATGAACTTGCTGCGCGCATTGGTGGTGCCCGACGACTTGGAGAACCACTTGATTTCCGATGGCCACAGAATATTCTGCTCACCTTTCATGAGCCGTTCGATGTAAGGATAGGTCTCTTCGTAGGTGTGAATGGGAATGCGCTCGCGGAACTGGTCGTAGGTTTGAATGCTGCCAAAGTCATACTGTTGGCCAAATTCGGTGAAACGCGCAGTTTGGATCAACTTTTTTAAAAGCTCATCCTGAACCTCAATAGGGTACTTCATGAAAAGCTCAATCTGATGAATGCGCTTTTGCATTACCCATGTCAATATCGAATTGATCAACCCCATTGAAAACGTGTCAACTTCAAAAATAACAAACTTGCAGTTAGTTGTTCTGCGTCTTAGACAACAAAAGATAACAAAAAATCAGATGTTCGACTCCGAGGGGTCTGGCCAATTGTCGTTGGTGTCTACGGCTTTGGATGCGAGTTTGGAGCGTCGTAGTTCGAAATTTTGGCCGAGATAGACTTTGCGCACTTGCGGGTCGCTGGCTAATTCTTCGGCGGTGCCGGCTTTGAATAATTTTCCATCCACCATCAGGTAGGCGCGGTCGGTGATGGAAAGGGTTTCGTCCACGTTGTGGTCGGTGATGAGGATGCCGATGTTCTTATTTTTCAGCTTGGATACGATGGATTGAATTTCCTCCACGGCAATCGGGTCGACACCCGCAAAGGGTTCGTCCAATAAAACGAAGTGTGGGTCCACGGCCAGCGCGCGAGCAATTTCGGTGCGACGTCGTTCGCCACCCGAGAGCGACATGCCCCGGTTTTTGCGGACCTTATGCAGACTGAACTCTTCAATGAGCATGTCTACCTTCTCTTTGCGCTGCTGCTTGTTAAAATTGCGCATCTCCAACACCGACATGATGTTTTCTTCTACCGTGAGCTTGCGGAAAACGGAAGCCTCCTGCGCCAGATAGCCAATGCCTTTGCGAGCCCGCTGGTACATGGGCAGCGGCGTGATCTCTTCATCATCCAGAAAAATGCGGCCTTCGTTGGGTTTGATCAGTCCCACCATCATGTAGAATGATGTGGTCTTTCCCGCGCCGTTGGGCCCCAGCAGTCCCACGATCTCGCCCTGGCTCACCTGGACGGATACGTCGTTCACCACGGTACGGGTTTTATATTTTTTGATCAGATGTTCTGCCCGAAGGATCATGCCTCAATGAAATTTGATGTCTTTTATACGCAGTTGAATGGAAGTGGTGCCATTGAACGTGTTCTCCTCGATGGTGAACACCATCTTGAACATGTCGCCTTTCGCCAGTCGCTCATAGCGATCGGCCAGGTCGAAGCCCACGGCCTGGAAAACGCTTTCATTTTTGTGCTGTGCCACGAGAAAGCGAACGTGACGGTCCTTGAAACTCGACAAAGAGTTGAAAACATACAGTCCGCTCGCTTCGAAAACAGGACGCTGATTTTCGGGTCCGAACGGGGCCATTTGCTTGAGCACGGTAATAAACTTGGGCGTGATCATGTCGAAATGAAGCGGCATGTCCACGTCGATTACCGGCGTGAGCATTTCCTCGGTAATGGTGGAGGACACCACCCGTTCGAACTTCTGCTGGAACAACTCTAGGTTGTTGATGTCCAGGGTGAGTCCTGCGGCGTATTTGTGGCCGCCGAACTTTTCCAGCAGGTCGCTGCATTCGAGGATGGCGCCATAAAGGTCAAAGCCATTCACGCTGCGGGCGGAGCCGGTTATTTTATTGTTCGATTCGGTCAGGATCACGGTGGGGCGATAATATTTCTCCACACATCTAGCAGCAACTATGCCAATAACGCCCTTATGCCAGGTATTTTTGAAAAGCACGGTAGATTTTGCTGCCCGCAGCGTGGCGTCCCCCTCGATCATGGCGATGGCCTCCTCGGTGATGTCGGAGTCGAATTGCTTGCGTACTTCGTTTTTGAGATTCACCTTTTCGGCCATCATGTTGGCTTCTTCCTCTGTTTCGGCGATGAGGAGCTCCACGGCAGCGCTGCCATGGGCCACACGGCCGGCGGCGTTGATGCGTGGACCGAGTGTGAACACAATGCCGGAGACATCCAACTCATTGCGAAGGCCGGCAATGTCCTTGAGGGCCTTGAGACCCGGCCGGGGGTCTTCATTCAGTTTTTTTAATCCGAAATTGGTCAGGATGCGGTTTTCGCCCGTGATGGGGACTATGTCGGAAGCAATGCTCACCGCCACGAGGTCGAGGAAGCCATACACTTCTTTTTCGTCGCGGAAACGCTGCGCAAAAGCTTGCATGAATTTGAAGCCGAGGCCGCAACCGCTAAGTTCTTTATAGGGATAGGGACAATCGCTTTGTTTGGGATCGAGCACCGCCACGGCCTGGGGAATGGATTCGTCGGGCAAGTGATGATCGCAAATAATAAAATCGATGCCTTTCAACAGGGCGATGTTTACCAGCTCCGACGACTTAATGCCACAGTCCAGCGCGATGATCAGCGTGCATTGGTTTTGCTCGGCCCACTCCACGCCGGCCAGCGAAACGCCATAACCCTCGGCATACCGGTCGGGGATGTAGATCTTGCAGTGCGGATAGAAATTGCGAAGGTAGCTATAGACCAGCGCC
This sequence comes from uncultured Chryseolinea sp., assembly GCA_966211885.1. Lineage (GTDB taxonomy): Bacteria > Bacteroidota > Bacteroidia > Cytophagales > Cyclobacteriaceae > Chryseolinea. The sequence continues at coordinate 28,717 of CBIHQM010000014.1, read as the reverse complement.
ACAGAAGTGGTTCCGTCGACATCGTAGTCGCCGTAGATGAGAATTTTTTCCTCGCGGTCGATGGCCTGTTTCAGACGGCTCACAGCCTTCTCCATGCCCTTCATGAGAAAAGGATCGTGCAGATGCTCCAACGATGGGCGAAAGAAAAATTTAGCGCTTTCAAAGTCGGAGATCCCACGCTGGATTAGGATGGACGATAGATAGGAATTGATGTTGATGGCCTTCGATAACTGCTCGATCTGCTCGGGAGCAGGAATATCCCTTAACAACCATCTTTTATCCATGAACTAGTTTGCTTCGATTTTTACACTGCCTTTAATACCCGTAACGCCGCTGATGCTGTCTAACCCCGGCGCGCCGTCTTTGCCATTCTTTCTTGAAGGGCCCAGGCCTGCGCCGCCGTGGTATCCGGCTTTGCCGCTGAGGCCCGCGGCGCCGCCATTGTTGTTAACGAGGATCTTTGTGCCTAACATATCGCGAAGAAGCTGTGTCTTTTTGCTGGTCAGGGTTAGCACGCCGCCGTTCGCGCCATTGCCGCCCTGCCCTGCGTTTCCGCCGTTCGAGCCATTGCCGCCATTACAGTGCAAGGTGCCCGGACTGCCGCCGCCGCCGTTTCCGCCGTTCCCCCCGCGACCGCCGTTGCCTCCGGAGATGTCGATGGTGAGTACGCCTTTCAGGCTAACTCTTTCAAGATACAGAAAAAGATTTATCCCTGCTGTACCATCGAGGCCTTTGGTGCCATCGCGTCCGGCCGTGCCGTCCAGACAGGGGCCAATCGGGGTGATGCCGGGTTTGCCATTGCGGCCCGCCTGGCCATTGATGCCCTTGCCGTCGATGACACAATGGTTGCCGATGGCGGCTACCTTGACGCGGATAAAATTTTCGGGTTTCAGTTTATTCAGGATCAGCCGGGAGGAATCCATCATCACCAGCGTGTCGGCCACGAGAATATCGGACTGGCCCAGGTCGTAGGATTGGTTCGTTTTGATGACGAGTTTGCTCACCCTGACTTGCGCGGTCACGGCAGAGGATAAAACCATGGCAAAAAACCAAAACACTACTCGACCCATCTCACAAAAATAATCCAGTATTCTTCTTAAGAAAATTAGTTCGGCGCGAATCCGGAGAAATAAAGAAAGCAGTGCGATTCCGCACTGCTTTGGCATTTAATAATTTGAATGTCAGCCTACTTGCCGGCAGCCGGCTTGTCGCCCACCACACCTTCCAGCACGTCTTTGATCTCGACGCGTTGGCCGTCTTTGTAGGGCACGATCCAGGCATCTTTCACACCCATTTCGCGCATGTATTTCTTAAATGTATCGGCTTCCCAATAGTCGCGGAAGATACCGATGGTCAACTTTTGGGGCTCGCCGTCTTTTGCTTCGCCACCGAAGTTGGGGTTGTTGTCGAAATACTTCTGCAGGTTCTTATTCTTGAAGGCGCCGATCTGCACCTTAAAGACCACACCTTTCGAGAAGTCCATAGAGTTCACCACCGGGGCTTCCTTCAATGCGGCCAGTTCGGCCTTGGTGGAAGTGAGTTGCCCTCTGAGTTGGGTCAGTTGATCTTCCAGCTCGGCGATCTTCGCATCTTTGTCGCTGATGGAAGACTGCATCTGGGTGACCTTCTGGTTGAGGGAGCTCACCGTGTTGTCGGCGGTCTGTTTGTCCTCGATGAGTTGCTTCAGGTTGGCGGGGTTCTTGCCATACTCTTTGGCTTTTTTCTTCCATTCTTTCTTCTCCTTTTTAGAGAGCTGTGCAAAGGTCTGCGTCGAAGCAATCATCAACGCGAGGCAGAAGAATAGTATGATTCCTTTTTTCATTCTCGGATTGGTTAAAATCAAATTAAAGGTACGATAATTTTGGAAATATGCTCAACCTAGTCCAAGCTGCCTACCATTTTCTCGGGTCTTACCCACTCATCGAACTGGGCCGACGTCAATAATCCCAACTCGACAGCGGCCTCGCGAAGGGTCTTGTTTTCCTTGTGGGCCTTCTTGGCAATCTTCGCCGCGTTCTCATAGCCGATGTGGGGGTTGAGCGCCGTCACCAACATGAGCGAGTTCTCCATGTGCTGCTTGATGATGGCATAGTTGGGCTCGATACCCTCTGCGCACTTCTCATTGAACGACACACAGGCATCGCCGATGAGGCGGGCCGACTGTAAAACGTTGGCCGCGATGACAGGCTTGAAGACGTTCAGTTCAAAATGGCCCGTGGCTCCGCCAATGGAAACCGCGACATCGTTGCCCATCACCTGAGCACATACCATCGTCAGTGCTTCGGGTTGGGTTGGGTTGACCTTGCCGGGCATGATGGACGAGCCGGGCTCGTTATCGGGGATGACGAGTTCGCCGATGCCCGACCGCGGACCGGAGCTAAGCATGCGAATGTCGTTGCCGATCTTCATGAGGCTTACGGCTACCCGCTTCAAGGCACCCGACAACTCGACCATAGCATCGTGGCCGGCCAGGGCTTCAAACTTGTTGGGGGCGGTGACAAAGGGATACTTGGTGAGGTCGGCGATCTTTTTGGCCACCAACACATCGTAGCCCTTCGGGGTATTCAAGCCCGTGCCCACAGCGGTTCCTCCCAAGGCAAGTTCACGCACCATCTCCAGGGCATTTCTTAAGGCGCGCATACCATTGTCCAGTTGCTGAACATAACCGGAAAACTCCTGACCCAGGGTGAGTGGGGTGGCATCCATGAAATGGGTACGGCCCGTCTTCACAATATTCTTATACTCGGCCGACTTTTTGGCGAGGGTGTCGCGCAGTTTCTGTATGCCGGGCAGGGTGATCTCGGTCACTTGCTTATAGGCCGCGATGTGCATGGCCGTGGGGAAGGTATCGTTAGACGACTGTGATTTGTTCACGTCGTCGTTGGGGTGCAACACCTTCTTTTCGTCTTCCAGTTTGCCGCCGTGGATCACATGGGCGCGGTAGGCAATGACCTCGTTCACGTTCATATTGCTTTGGGTGCCGGAGCCGGTCTGCCAGATCACTAAGGGGAACTCCGCATCGAGTTTGCCGGTCAGGATCTCGTCGCAGACTTTGGCGATGAGATCTTTCTTGTCGGCCGCGAGCAGGCCCAGTTCGTGGTTGGCCTGGGCGGCAGCCTTTTTAAGATAGGCAAATGCATAAATGATCTCCTTGGGCATGCTGGCCTCGGGGCCGATCTTGAAGTTGTTGCGGGAACGTTCCGTTTGTGCGCCCCAGTATTTGTCGGACGGCACCTTCACCTCGCCCATGGTATCTTTCTCGATGCGATAATTCATAGCGTTTTTAAATTTGAGGGCAAAAATAGGAAAAGGTTAAAAAGAAAATCCATTCCGGTCAATTTAAAGCAAAGGGCCATTTACACCGATTTAAAAAGTTGGGACACGCATCCGAAAATGTCCTTCCAAACGGGCCGGACGCCTTCCATAGTTGTGATGGCTGCGGCGAATTCGTATCTTTAACCTCTATGCGGCGGCCCCAAGTTGACGACTCCAAAGAAGAAAAGCTCTATTTCATTGCCATTATTCCTCCCGCCCCTATCTATGAAGTTGCGTTGGAACAGAAGGAGTATTTCAAAACACACTACAACAGCAAGGCCTCGCTCAACTCTCCGCCCCACATCACATTGCACATGCCTTTCAAATGGAAGGAACGGGAAGAGGATGAACTGAGAGATCAGCTCCTTCATTTTTCACGCAACACCCCGGCTGTGCCGGTCAAGTTGGAGAACTTCTCGTCGTTTCCTCCCCGGGTTATTTTTATAAACGTGGTGCTGAGTCAGGAGCTGGACAATCTTCAAAAGAGCCTTCACCGGTTTTGTAAAAGGGTGTTGAATCTTTTCAATGCCAACTATAAGGAGCTCCCGTTTCATCCGCACGTGACGCTGGCATTTCGCGATTTGAAGAAGCCTAATTATCAGCGGGCTTGGGAAGAATTTCAACAGAAGAATTTTGAGGCTGAGTTTGTGGCGGATAAGATGGCGTTGCTGAAGCATGATGGACGGGTATGGAAGGTGTATGAGGAGTTTAAGCTACAGGAAGCGGTGGCGTGAGGATTTGAGGGGCTGGACCTACTTCTCGTTGGTGGGACACCAACAAGAGGGGTGATGGCTCGATTTGCGTTTATCCCAATACAAGCTAATGGCTATTCATATTTTCCCTGGAGGCCGCCGGTGTGGATGGCCAATAGCGTTGAGCCTCGTTTGAAAAATCCTTGTTTTGCGAGATCGAAAATGCCCGACACCATTTTGCCGGTGTAGATGGGTTCGAGGGGTACGGCGTGACGCGCTTTGAATTGTGCGATGAATTGCAACAAGTCGGGTGTGGATTTGGCGTAGCCTCCGAAGTGATAGTCTGTGATGAGTTGCCAGTTTGTTTTGCCGGGGTTCCAGTGCTGGATTTCTTCGGCCATTCCATAGGCACCTTTTAAAACCGAAAATCCCAGTATTGTTTTTATTGGGTTATAGCCGCGGATGAGACCCGCCAGTGTTCCTCCCGTTCCTACAGGGCAGCAGAGATAATCGAACGACTGATCAAGTGCTGCAGCAAATTCCGACGCACCCTGCACGGCTTCTTCATTGCTACCTCCTTCCGGCACTAAAACAAATGCGCCAAATTCATTCTCGAGGGCATCGATAAAATCGGCTTCTGTTTTATGGCGATAGGACTCGCGGGAGACATAATGCAACTGCATGCCCCGGTCTTTTACAAACTGTAAGGAGTCATTTAAAAGCGGATGCTCTTCGCCGCGGACAACGCCAATGGAGCGAAGGCCAAGTTCATGACAGGCAGCCGCAGCGGCGTATAAATGATTTGAATACGCCCCGCCGAAAGTGAGCAGCGTTCTGGAAGGATGCTGCAAAACTTTTTCGATGTTGTATTTCAACTTCCACCATTTGTTGCCCGATACATGGGGATGATTCAGATCCTCTCGTTTCAACATCACGCGGATGCCGGCTGCTGCAAAAGCGGGGTCGTTAATTTCAACAAGCGGAGTGGATTGATAGGCCAGCACACAATAGAGGTTCACATCAAAGATCAGAAAAAAATCTTCCCCAAAAGGTTGCATGGACCAAAAGACAACACTAATATTGTTAGAGAATATAACTAAATTAATTAGTTAGGCGCTATGGAGGAGGAGGATTATTTTAAAGGGCGTGGCGCTCAGATAAAAACAGAAAATAAATTTCTGAAGGCCCAATATGTGGAGGAACATATTGAAGGTCTCGACGAGCCTTTGCTCAGCGCACCCCAAACACAGATATTCTACGAAACCGCCAAAACGGTGGTGAACAAAGTGAACAGCCCCGACCTGGGGCTGGCCTATTCGCTCAACCCATACCAGGGGTGTGAGCATGGTTGCATTTATTGTTATGCCAGGAACACCCACGAGTATTGGGGTTTCAGCGCCGGCCTGGATTTCGAGTCAAAGATCATCGTGAAAAAGAACGCGGCATCACTGCTGCAGAAATTCATCCTCAATCCGAATTGGGATCCTGTGCCGATCAGCGTGAGCGGCAATACAGATTGCTATCAGCCCATCGAGAAGAAACTGGAGATCACGAGAAGTTTGTTGAAAATCTTTGCGCAGTATCGACACCCTTTGGGAATGATTACCAAAAACAGTCTCGTGTTGCGGGATTTGGACTTGTTGACCGATTTGGCAAAAGACAACCTCGTCCATGTTTATATCTCCATCACAACACTCGATGAATCGTTGCGTCGTGTCATGGAACCCCGGACCGCCAGTGCGGTGAAGCGATTGAAGACCATCGAGGAACTTGCGAAAGCGGGTGTGCCGGTAAGCGTTATGAATGCACCCATCATTCCAGGGCTGAACCACCATGAAATTCCCCAGGTGTTGAAAGCGGCGGCTGATCACGGTGCGCTGTCGGCAGGAATGACGATCGTGCGGTTGAACGGTGCCATCGGCAATATCTTTGAGGATTGGTTGCGCAAAAATTTTCCGGATCGTTTTGAGAAGGTGTGGCATCAGATCTGTTCGATGCACGGCGGGAATGTGAACGATTCACAGTTTGGAAGACGCATGAGCGGAGAAGGCAATTTTGCAGAGGCCATCCACCAATTGCACCGCACGGCAAAAAGAAAATATTTTAAAGACCGGTCCATGCCCGCGCTCGATCTCACGAAGTTCCGCAAAGGAGGAAACTTGAGTTTGTTCTGAAAAATTACATTTCTGCCGTTGATCTGATTTTTGCTGTCTGCCGGAAAATGTAGGGTTTAACTTTGTATTAGACCCGACTTTACCCTCTTCATGACTGTTCCGCACAAACCCGAAAATGAAAGCTTGCGTCTGCAGGCTTTGCACTACTACGACATCTTAGACACCGCCGCAGAAAAAGATTTCGACGACATCGTAGAACTGGCCTCGCAGCTTTGCGAGACACCCATTTCGCTGGTAAGCCTCATTGATTCTGATCGGCAATGGTTCAAAGCCCGTCACGGTATGGAAGCGCACGAAACACCTCGCGACATTGCCTTTTGTGCTATGCCATCCACCAGGACGATATCATGGCTGTTCACGACGCCACCGCCGACGCGCGCTTCCGCGACAACCCGCTGGTGACCGGAAGCCCCGACATTCGCTTCTATGCCGGCATGCCACTCATCACTTCCGAAGGCTTTAAACTGGGAACCCTTTGCGTCATCGACCGGAAACCAAAAGAACTTACCCAGAAACAGATCTTCGGTTTGAAAATATTGGCCAAACAAGTGATGAAGCAACTTGAGCTGCGTGCCACGGTAAAAGAATTGAAACGCCTCAACGACGCAAACAGCAAAATGCTTTCTATTATCGGCCACGACTTAAGAAGCCCCATGCAAAGTCTCGAAAGCGTTGTTGGCCTGGCAAAAGCGGAAGCCCTGACGCCGGGTGAATTTGCTTCGATGATCAACACGATTGGAAAATCGCTGGGATCGACCAACGTTCTCTTCAACAACCTCATGCAATGGGCCTCCACCCAATTTGACGGCGGCGGCCCGCAGTGGCAACAGATCGATTTGAAAGTATTGCTCACGGATGAGATCGTGGGCTATGACTACTTTGCCGAAAAAGGAAACCGGTTTGTCAACGCCATCCACGACGAGATCAACGTGTGGGCCGATCCCAACATGGTGCGTTTTGTGATCCGGAACCTGGTGCACAACGCAAATAAATTTACGCACAACGGCACCATCACCCTGTCTGCCAAAAGCGGAACACTGGAGGCGGTCATTTGCCTGGAGGACACCGGCGCGGGCATGACCACACCAACGCTCGATGGATTGTTCAATTGGGAGAAGCGAAAAAGCACCGCCGGCACAAACGGCGAAAAAGGCTCAGGTCTCGGCCTGCAGGTCTGCAAGGAAGTGGTGGAAAAAATGCATGGCAAAATTTGGGTGGAGAGTGAACCCGGGAAAGGCTCCCGGTTCTATTTCTCTCTCCCCCTCAGAATGCTCAAGCAGTATTGATCATTTTTTTACAAAGTGCTTGTAGAACGACACAATGGTCTCGATGCCCATCACAAAATTCTTCACGCCATAATGTTCGTTGGGTGAGTGTATGGCATCGGTATCAAATCCAAAGCCCAGCAGCACCGTATCCGATCCCAATTCTTTTTTGAACAACGCCACGATGGGAATACTTCCACCGTCGCGTGTAGGGATGGGTGTTTTTCCAAAGACATCTTCAAAGGCGCGGCTCGCGGCTTGGTAGGCAGGTGACTCCGTCGATGTCACGGCAGGTTCGCCACCATGATGTGCCATGACTTTCACGGTAACATATTTTGGTGCGAGGGATTGGAAATGTTTTGTGAAGAGTTCGGTGATCTCCGCGCTTACCTGATTCGGCACGAGACGCATGGAAATTTTTGCGTGCGCTTTTGAGGGTAATACCGTCTTGGCCCCTTCTCCGGTATAGCCACCCCAAATGCCATTCACATCGAGCGTCGGTCGTACGCCGGTGCGTTCCAATGTGGTGTAGCCCTTCTCTCCTTTTATGTCGGCAATGCCAAGTTCGTGTTTGTATTCTTCCAGGTCGAACGGCGCATCGTTGAGGGCTTTGCGCTGTGCGGCCGTCAATTCGGCTACTTTGTCATAAAAGCCAGGGATAGCGATCTGGCCGTTTTCGTCGTGCAAGGCGTCGATCATGCTGCACAGCACATTCACAGGGTTGGCCACTGCGCCACCGTAGACGCCAGAGTGCAAGTCGCGGTTAGGCCCCGTCACTTCCACTTCCATGTAGCTCAGTCCGCGCAATCCCGTGGTGATGGAGGGATGTTCCAAGGAGATGAGGGCCGTGTCGGAAATAAGAATGATGTCGGCCTTTAGCTTGGCTTTGTTTTCCTTTACGAAGGTTCCGAGATTGTCGGAGCCCACCTCTTCTTCGCCTTCCACCATGAACTTGACGTTGCAGGGCAACAGATTAAGTTTCATCATGGTCTCGAATGCTTTCACGTGCATGTACACCTGGCCTTTATCGTCGCATGCGCCGCGGGCATAGATCTTGTCGTCTTTGATCACCGGTTCAAAAGGAGGCGATGTCCACAGATTCAACGGGTCGGGTGGCTGCACGTCGTAGTGGCCGTACACCAACACGGTGGGCAATGCAGGGTTGACAATTTTTTCAGCGTAGACGATGGGGTGACCTTTGGTTTCGCAAATCTCAACTTTGTCGACGCCGGCCTGCGAAAATTTTTCGCGGAGGAATTCCGCTGCCTTGCGCACATCGCCTTTGTGCCGACTGTCGGCGCTCACCGAGGGAATGCGAAGCCAATCGAAAAGCTCTGACAGGAAACGGTCTTTGTTTGACGCAATATATTCTTTCACCATAAAATGATAGAGTTAGGAAATGAGTTATGACCGCAAATTATGATTTGGGTTGGCAGCCTCCAAGCGTTGTCATGTAATTAGAACGGGGACACACCGGGGTCATGCATTACCCCAAACCAGACGCTATTTGCCCTGTTTCCACGCCAGGGTGTTGATCAGGTGCATGATGTCTTTTTTCATAAACTCGATGGCCGGTGCCAGCGAATCGTTGGCCACTTTCGTGTTGAAATACAACGCCCCACGCATAAAATTCTTTGTAGAGTCCGTTACCGTGAATTGAAATTGGCTGGGCACCTCCCCCTCTAACTCGGCGATGACCGCCGTTTTTCCGCTGGGTGTTTTCGTGATCGCCTCGTTTATGGCGTAGGCCTTGATCTGGTGTTTGGCCGTGAGCGTGTAGGAATCGTCGAGATATTCCTTCAGCATTTTTTGATTTTGGATCGGCTTATAGGTGATGTGCACGTTGGCCTTGATGGTGGGATAGTAGATCTCCACCCAAAATCGTTCGCGAATACGCGACGTATCCGACAGCAGCGTGGCATGCTTTGAATATTCGAACGAGTAGGGCAAGGAATCCGGCAGACTCCGGTATTCATGTTCGGGCAAAAGGAGCCGGTTATACCCCAATGGTTTTGGTTGATATTCCTGTTGGCATCCCCAAAAGCCAAGGGAAAAGCCCGCAACAAGCCAGGCAGTGAAAGAAGTGACACGAAACTTTTTAAGCCTGCTCATGAACTTGTACACGTACGCGTTTTATCCGGTTATGATCGATGGATTCGACAACAAAGGTAAGGTGTTCGAAGGTAATTTGCGCACCCACTGGCGGCAACTCGCCGTGCAGGGAGAGGATGAGTCCGCTCAGTGTGCCGGCCTCCCCGGCCACCGCGCTGAAAATGCCCGGGTCGATCGTCAGCGTTTTGCAAAAATCGGTGAGCAAAACCTTGCCCTCAAAAATAAAAGACCTCCGGCCGATACGTTGGAAAGGAATGGCCACCTCGTCGAACTCATCGTTGATGTCGCCAATGATCTCTTCGATAATGTCCTCCATCGTGATCAATCCTGACGTGACTTTGTTCTCGTCCACGACCACGGCGATATGTACGCGTTTCTCCTGGAAGTCTTTTAGCAGTGCGTCGATCTTTTTGGTTTCGGGCACGGCAAAGACGGGACGGAGCAGCGACTGCCAGCTGAAGTCTGCCGCCAGCTCCAGAAAGGGAAGCAGGTCTTTTATATACAAAATGCCTTCGACCGTGTCGAGCGAATTGCGGTAGACGGGAATACGTGAAAATCCCGACTTCTCAACATGCTCCATGAGCACATGAAAGTTGCTGGCGATATCGATGGCCGAGATCTCACGGCGTGCGCACATGATCTCTTTTGCGGTGAGCGTACCAAAATTGACAATGCCCCTTAAGATCTCTTTTTCACCTTCGGAGGTCGCGTCATCGGCGGAGGCTAATTCTATGGCTTCGTTCAATTCCTGGGCCGGTGTTTGCGAACGGGGTTCAAAAAAACGTTCCACGTAAACCGTCATCCTGCGCATGGGTTTGGAAACGGGTTTGCAAAGGGCGGCAAAAAATTTCCAGGTGGGCGCAGCGCGGCGTGCGATCGCTTTGTTACGCGGAGCGGCCAGCATTTTTGGGAAGATCTCTCCGAAGAACGCCAGAAAGGCTGCTGCCGGAACAAGGGTCACGGTCACGTGCCAAACGGTTGGGTTATACGCATCGTTCAGGATCCACCACTGCAACGCCAGGAATGTGATCAGACATACGTTCACCAGCCCGTCGAGAATGAGAATGGTCACCAGCAACACGCGGGGTTTGCTCAGCAGGGTGGCCACGTCGCGGTCTCGCTTGTCGGCGCTTTGACGGAACGCTTCCAGGTCGCTGGGGGTCAGGGTGAAGAACGCCGCCTCGCAGGCCGAGATCACCGCCGACAAAATAAGGAGCAGCACAAGAAAGGACAGGCTCACGGCGTGCAGTCCTGAAAAAATGTCGAGCAGGATCGGGGTGTAACTGGGAGGTTCGTCCACAAGCGTTAGCGTTGGTGAAACATCAGAACGGCAAGTCGTCTGTACTGTTGTCGGCCGGTGCGCTGGCGCGGAAGCTGTCGGAAGAATTGCTTTCCGCTCCCGAGTAGCCACCGCCGCTGGAGCCGCCGCCACCTTTTGTGGAGAGCATGGTCATGTTATCGCCCACCACTTCGGTGGTGTAGCGTATCACACCTTCCTTTTCCCAGGAGCGGGTGCGGAGTTTGCCTTCTACAAAAACCATGTCGCCTTTGTGAAGATATTTTTGGGCGATCTCAGCCAGTCCACGCCACAGCACGATGTTGTGCCATTCGGTGATCTCTTTCTTTTCGCCTGTGGTTTTGTCTTTATAGCTTTCCGAGGTGGCAATGGTGAAGTTGGCCACGGTGGCTCCGTTTTCGAGGTTTCTAACTTCCGGGTCTTTGCCCAGGCGTCCTACTAAGATCACTTTATTTACTCCAGACATAGGTTGTTTATATTAAGGGTACTTGGTTACAAATAACGGCTCTTGAGGGGCCGAAACCAAAAATATCAATCTTCGCACTACTTTAAAAGGTCGCGATCGGCTAGAAAACGGCTAATCAGCACAGGCTTGGGCAGGTCGGCAATTTTTTTCATCGAATAGAATTTCATGTCCTTGGTCAGCCCGTTAACCGGCTTCGCGTCGAGTCTTACCAAAATGAACTTCGAAAGAATGATTTGATGACTAAGCACGTGTTTGTATTGTTCGGAAGCCTCGCCATCCTCTTCAACAACCCAGGGACCCGAAGTGTTGAATTCCCGGATCAGCTTCTCAGTTTTCACGGGTTTTGATTTCTCGACCAGGTAAAAATCATATAAGCCATGCCAGATGTCTTTTGCTTCCCGTTTTTTCATGAGTAGTGACCTTCCCTGCTGAAAAACAAAATAGTAGAAGTATCGCTTCCGGGCAGCCTTCGCTTTGGCTTTCACCGGCAGCACGGCTTGCATGTCGTACTGGGCCGCAAAACAGGTGGCTTTGAAGATGCAGGACGGGCAATCCGGATTTTTGGGCGTACAGAACAGCGCCCCAAACTCCATAACGGCCTGGTTATACCGATCGGGATGCTTTCGCGAGATCAGTTCGTTCGCCAATTGGGTGAACATTTTTCTTCCTTCCGGGCTGTTGATTTCCTTATCTATACCAAACACACGCGATAGCACACGAAACACATTGCCGTCGACCACCGCCACCGGCTCCTGGAAGGAAAAAGATGCGATGGCGGCCGCGGTATAGTCGCCAACGCCGCGCAGCTTTTTCAGTTCTTCAAAAGTTTGGGGAAAAACGCCTTGGTAGCGTTTCACGACCTCTTTGGCGCAGGCGTGGAGGTTGCGGGCTCGCGTGTAATAGCCCAACCCTTGCCAAAGCCGGAGCACTTCCTGCTCCGAGGCGGCGGCCAGAGCCTGGACGGTGGGAAATTTTTCAACGAATTTCAGGTAGTAGGGCAAACCCTGGATTACACGCGTTTGTTGCAGGATTATCTCCGACAGCCAGACTTTATAAGGATCTTTTGTGTCGCGCCAGGGGAGGTCGCGCTTGTTTTCTTCATACCATTTAACGACTTTATCAGAGAAATATCGCTTGTCCATCTTGCTGATTATCAGATTTTTTCAATATTCATTTTTAATTCTGGGGGCAGCCTTTAAATTTGCCCTCCCGAAAATTTTTCGACTTAAAAATATAACACTGTGACCAAAGCAGACATCATCAATGAAATCGCTGAAAAGACCGGAGTAGACAAAGCCGACGTTACCGCATCGGTGGAAGCCTTCTTCAGCGTTGTGAAAACTTCCATGTCCAATGGCAACAACATCTACATCCGTGGTTTTGGCAGCTTTATCAACAAAAAGCGCAAGAAAAAGATAGCCCGCAACATTTCACGCAATACCGCTTTGGTTATTGACGAGCATTTTGTGCCCAGCTTCAAACCTGCCAAGATCTTCGTGAACAAGATCAAGAACAGCGACAAGGTAAAGCAACTGGAAGAGAAGTAGAACCTTAATTCCAGGGGCTTCAACGACACGGTGATGGAAAACCGGGCGCTACATCCAGCGCCCATCCTAAACTAACCGCTCGCCCTTCAACCCCATGCTCAAAACCAGGATTTTAATGATCGTCGTCAGCGCCATTGTCATATGGCTGATCTTCCTATTGCCGAAGGTAGTGGTGGACAACGACAAAAAGCTGACTGAAAACACCGCCGACTCCGCCAAGGCACCGGCGGCCGACATGCATGCACAGGCACCACACGAGGTATTGGACCGGATTCGAATTTTGCGGGTTCAGTTGCGGGAAAGTGCGGCGAAAGAAAAAAATGCTATCTTTGCCGACTCTTTGGCAAAATTGTACCAAACGGCTGGAAAATTTGACAGTGCAGCTTGGTTTGCCGAAGAAGCATCGACGTTCTTAAATACTACTGAAAGTTGGATCAAGGCAGGTGACCTCTATTACCAGGCCTACACCTTCGCGGTGGAAAAAGGCAAGCAAGAACTGCTCGCCGAAAAGACCCGCGAGTTTTATGGAAAGGCCCTGGACGCAAATCCCAAGAACCTCGACATAAAAACGAAGATGGCCATGACCTATGTCTCGTCGCCGAGCCCCATGCAGGGCATCATGATGTTGCGCGAGGTGTTGGCCGCTGATCCGAAAAATGAACTGGCACTCTTTAATATGGGCATGCTCTCGTTTCAGTCCGGCCAATACGACAAGGCCGTTGAGCGGTTGGAAACCCTGGTAAAGATCAACCCCCAGCACACGCAAGCCCAGCTCTTATTGGGCATCGCCTGGATGAACCTGGGCGACAAAGCAAAGGCGAAGGAGCAGTTCGACAAAGTGAAACAAATGGATAACGATCCGGCCGTGCAGGCCACCGTGGATTCTTATCTGAAGGATTTAAAATAATTGTTAAACCGTCCGTCGTCATGGCGGATAAAAATTAAAACATTACTATGCCAAGCGGTAAGAAAAGAAAGAAGCATAAAATGGCAACGCACAAGCGGAAGAAGCGTCTTAGAAAGAACAGGCACAAGAAGAAATAATCGGGTCACCGATTTAACTGCCGGCTCATCACGAGCCGGCCTATACACATCTTTTTATTTTAATTTCTAAGGTTTTGAGTAACGAACTAATTATTAGTGCCACTCAGGACGGATGTCGTATAGCCCTTCTCAAAGACAAGACACTGGTTGAATTCCACAATGAAGAAGAAGGAACCAAGTTTACGGTAGGCGACATCTACCTGGGCACCGTAAAAAAGGTGGTTCAGGGGCTTAATGCAGCTTTCATCGATGTTGGTTACGATAAAGACGCCTTTCTTCATTACCTCGATCTTGGCCCTCAATTCAGCTCGCTTCAAAAATTTACGAAGCTGGTGCGCGCCAAAAAGATCAATGGTGGAAAACTTGACAAATTCTCGCCGGAACAGGACATCGACAAGCATGGGAAAATCACCCAGCAGTTGTCCAAGAATCAATTGATTCCGGTCCAGATTGTTAAAGAGCCGATCTCCACAAAAGGGCCCCGACTATCCTGTGAGCTATCCCTGGCCGGGCGATACCTGGTATTGGTACCATTTTCCAATGCCGTAAGCGTCTCGAAAAAAATTACGAGCAGCGAAGAGCGCAAGCGCCTGCTTCGCCTCATCCAATCCATTAAGCCACCCAACTTCGGGGTGATCATCCGTACCGTAGCCGAAAACAAGGAAGTAGCCGAACTCGACCGCGACCTGCGCTCAATGGTGACCACCTGGGAAGAAGGCATGACACGCCTTGTCAATGCCCAACCCCGCGAAAAGATCATCGGCGAACTGGACAAAACATCGTCGCTGTTGCGCGACATGCGCAACGAGTCGTTCGACAACATTCACGTGGACGATAAGAAGATCTACGAGGATGTGAAGACCTATATCCACACCATCGCTCCCGACAAAGAGAAGATCGTCAAGCTGTACAACGGCAAGGCCAAGATCTTTGAACACTACGGCATCGAACGCCAGATCAAATCGGCTTTCGGACAGACTGTGAGCTTGCGTGCGGGAGGTTATCTTATCATCGAGCACACCGAAGCGCTCCACGTCATCGACGTGAACAGCGGCAACAAGTCGAACCGGGAAGAAAACCAGGAAACGACGGCACTCTCCGTGAACATGGAGGCCGCCAAGGAAATTGCCCGCCAGCTTAGGTTGCGCGATATGGGCGGGATCATCGTGGTGGACTTCATCGACATGAAGAACCCCGAGAACAAGAAACTCATCTTCAAGATCATGAAAGATGAGATGATGGACGACAAGGCGAAATCAACCGTGTTGCCCTTGTCGAAATTCGGGCTCATGCAGATCACCCGCGAGCGCGTTCGCCCGCAGATGAACATCGCCACCAAGGAGGTTTGCCCTACTTGCAACGGCACGGGCAAGATCACCGCGTCCATTCTCATTTCGGATCTCATCGAGAAAAATATTGAACACCTGCTGGTGAAACAAAACGAGAAAGATCTCGTGTTGGCCCTTCACCCGTATTTGTTTGCCTATTTCACCAACGGCTTTATCTCCGAGCGTATGCGCTGGTATTTCAAATACAAACGCTGGGTGAAAATGGTGAAGGACACGTCCATGGCCATCACCGAATACAAATTCCTCAACAAGGAAGGCGAAGAAATTCAACTCACTTCTTAAATAACTTTTGCGTAGCGCTGGTCGGCCTGACTGGCGCTACGTATAAAGTTTTTGACAACCCGGACAGAAATAAGCCGATCGTCCCCCAATCGTTTTGAACTCCGTAAAGCCCTTGCATCCTTCGGGGCATTTCAATCCCGCCTGCCGGTTTTCTAAGAAGAAAAATTCAGACATTTTTTTCTGATCAGCTCGCTTTCTCACAGCCACCTTCAAAACAGATTTCATGTGGGAATAGATCTCTTTCAATTGTGCCGCACTCAATGCGTTCGCCGGGCTTTCAGGATGAATGCTTGATCGAAAAAGAATTTCATCGGAGTACTCATTCCCTACTCCCGCAACAACGCGCTGGTTCATGATGGCCGTTTTGATCGCGGTCTTTCGCTTCCGAAGCGACGCCACGAATTCCTTCTCCGATATTTTTAAAGCATCTTCGCCATAGCCCTGGCGTTGGATGAAGGCGTCCACATCGTCAACCCAGCCGATCATGCCCAACTTGCGCGTGTCCTGAAAGGCAAGATTTTTTCCGTTCGCAAATTCGATGAGGAGAGCAAAACGTATCGGTGAATTTTTGTCAGGCTTATAATACATCAGGTCTCCAGTCATTCCGAAGTGTAGCATAAGCGCGCCGTTCCGTTTGAGGAGCGCAAAGAAAAATTTTCCATGTCGCCGGGTTTCTGTGAACATGTTGCCCTCCAGGTTATCCAACACCTCTTTTTCTGTAGAATGAAAAAGCATTCCCGGAGCGGCGAGCCGGACGCATTTTATTTTTTGACGAAGGGATGTTTTGTCAAAATAGCGTTTGAAGCTTTCTACTTCCGGTAGCTCGGGCATGGGTGTTTTTTGGTTATTAACGACCGGTCCATTGGCATTGTTCAGGAAGCACGCGGATTGAGTTCAGCGTTTATTTTTCTACGGCTTCGAGTATGCGTTGCACAAATCCATCGAGCGCCGCGTTGTCGATCCAACGGGTCACCACCACCAGGTCGTGTTCCGGGTCGACATAGATCATGTTGGTGCCGTTGCCAATGTGGGCAAAGGCCGTGGCGGGAGCACTCGGAAGGTATTTTTTGTCAGTATTCAAGAACCAGTTCATGAAACCATATGTGGGTTGAGCCGGTGTTGGCGTGAGGGCCATGGTCACCCACTTGTCAGAGAGCAGTTGTGTATTTTTCCATTTGCCCCTGCGCAACGTGAGGTAGCCAAACCGCGCCATATCGCGCGCGCTGATGAACATGCCGCCTCCCCAGTGGCCACCGCCACCCACGGCTTGCACCAGTTGTCCATCCAAAACTACCCATGAATTTTCATAGCCCATCCACCGCCACGACGGCGATGCACCGATGGGGTCCATGATGTATTCCTTCAACACTTGTGGGAGGGGTCTGCGCCAGAGGTTGAGTGTAGCCAGTGCGAGCACGTTCACCCGCACGTCGTTGTATTCATACACGGCTCCAGGTTTGGAACGTGGACGGGTTTGCCACTCCGCCGGATTCGGCCCGGGGCGATCGGCCCATTCCGGTTTTCCCCAAAGCGTGCCTTCCCAATCGCTGGTTTGACGAAGCATGTCGTTCCAGGAGATGGTTCGGTTGTGCGGCGTATCGAAAAGACGGATCAGCGAAGGCTCTCCAAAATGATCGGCTTTGTTTGCTCCAGGCATCGGGTTGTATACGTTCACGGGCGCCATCATCTTGTAGACGGAGTCGTAGAGGTCAGGGATCATGCCTTTGTCGTAGGCCACTCCCACCACGGAGGATAGAAAACTTTTGGTGACGCTAAAGGTCATGTCGACGCGCAACGGCTCGCCCCATTCGGCCACGATGTAGCCATTTCGCACCACGACGCCCGTGGGTTCGCCTCGTGTCGCAAAGGGACCGATGCCATCGCCGAAAGGCTCTTTGCCATAGGTTTGATAGTGTGATACCTCGAGGTTGCGCGGATTTTTTGTTTCTTTTTCTTTCGCGAATGCAATGGCTGCCGCAAGTTTATCGGCGTTCAAGCCTGCCTCTGCTGGCGTTTTTGTTTGCCACTGTGTGGGCTCGGGATAGTAGGGAGCCGGGGCGTTTTTCTTTTGCGGGAATGCCGTAGTGGCAATCAGTAAAAAGGCAAGGAGGATGAACGATGCAGAAGCTTTCATAGCGGTTCGGTTTAGGTCGGCTATACAAATAAAAAAAGCCTGGCGCGAATTGGCAGGCTTTTTATAGGGTTGATAGAAAATGATCTTTAAACGGTCATGATCTCCGCTTCTTTCTTTTTCATGAGGGCGTCGATGCGGGAAATAAAATCGTCGGTCATTTTTTGGACGGTTTCTTCGGCGTTTTTCACGTCGTCTTCCGATGCGCCCTTGATCTTTTTTAGTTGCTCGTTGGTCTCCTTGCGGATGGTGCGCACGCTCACTTTGCCGTGCTCGCATTCCTGGCCCACTTGCTTCACCAGCTGCTTGCGCCGCTCCTCCGTGAGCATGGGTACGTTGATGATCACCTGCTGTCCATCGTTTTGCGGGTTGAGACCCAGGTTGGCGTTTATGATGGCGCGTTCAATTTCGGGGATCGTTCCTTTTTCCCAGGGTTTGATGAAGATGGTTCGCGCATCGGGAGAGGTCATGGACGACACTTGGTTGATGGGCGTCATGGCACCGTAGTAGGAAACCATGATGCCATCCAGCATCGCTGGATTGGCCTTGCCGGCGCGAATTTTGGTGAGCTCGTGGCTCACGTGGGCGAGGCCTTTTGTCATGAGGTCTTTTGCCTCGTCAAGGAATAACTCAATTTCTTCCATGATACTTATGTGATTAGCTAAGCGTGGTCGTGTCGTTTTAACTGATCAGGGTTCCTGCCTCTTCGCCCTTCACTACTTTGAGCAGGTTTCCTTTTTTGTTCATATCGAAAACAATGATGGGCAGATTGTTCTCCATGCAGAGCGTGAAGGCGGTCATGTCCATGATGTTGAGATTCTTTTCATAGGCTTCCTGGAACGAAAGTTTGGTGTAGCGCGTGGCGTCGGGGAATTTTTCGGGGTCTTTGGTATAGACGCCGTCCACGCGGGTGCCTTTTAAGACTACGTCGGCCTGAACTTCCACAGCGCGCAAACTGGCGGTGGAGTCGGTGGTGAAATAGGGGTTGCCAATGCCGGCGCCAAAAATGACGATCCTTCCTTTTTCAAGGTGACGGATGGCCCGGCGGCGGATGAAAGGCTCGCACACTTGCTCCATTTTGATGCCCGACATGAGGCGGGTGTAGACGCCGTGACGTTCCAGGGCGCTTTGCAGGGCCATGGCATTGATCACGGTAGCCAACATGCCCATGTAGTCGCCTTGCACGCGGTCGATGCCCAGGGCTTCGGCCTGGCCGCCACGGAAAATGTTGCCGCCGCCGATCACGATGGCGATTTCCACCTTTTCCTGCTGCAACGCCTTGATCTCGGCACAGTACTGCTCCAGCACATCGGGATTGATGTTGGTGCTTTTGGATGCTCCCTGGAGTGCTTCACCGCTGAGTTTGAGGAGGATGCGCTTGTATTTCATTCAGGATTGGTTAATGAGGCCGTAAAAAAGTGTCGCAATATATTCAGAAGCAACAAGGTTGAAAAACGGCACCCTTCAAATTCCGCAAAAACGTGCGCCCAAAAGCACCGGGAGCGGTTTTTCAGAATTCGATCAACACCTGGTTTTTCTCCACACTTTCTCCCTTTTTCACCTTCACCGATTTCACCACGCTGTCGCCAGCAGCCTTGATGATGTTTTCCATTTTCATGGCCTCCAGGATCAGCAGCGGATCGCCGGCTTTCACCGCATCGCCTTCCTTTACCCGCAGGTCGATGATCAGTCCGGGCATGGGGGCTTTCACATTATTTATTTTGCTGCCCACGGCACCGTTCATGCCCATCTGCTCCAGAAGCAGGTCGAACTTGTCTTTCAGCCCTACCTTGTACAGTCTTCCGTTGATCTTGAACTGGAAAGACTTTGTCTCTTTTTCCACCGCCACCACCTCGGCGTTGTAGCCTTTGTTGTCCAGTTGGATGTGAAATCTTCCGTCCGAAATTTTTACCAGGTCCCAGTTCAGGGGTTGGCCGTTCACCTGGAACGCCCCATCGTCTGACGTGATGCTGAAAACTTGCTGGTTTACCGACGCTTTGTACATGGAGGTGCGGGTTGGTTTGTCCGTAAAGTTGCAATTTCCTGCGAAAAAAAATATCCTGAAATGAGGCTGTTTACTGCGTTGTCGAAAAGTATTTGACCGGAAGGTTGATTATTAAAAATTTCAGCATATACCTTTGTGCGTCCGAAAGGACAAGGGGTGCCATAAAACAACGGGCTGAGATCATACCCAAAGAACCTGATGCCGGTAATGCGGCCGAAGGGAAGGCAAGGTTAAACGTAAGCAGGTGCATTCCCCTGTGCGCTGCAGGTTTAAACCATTTTTAACAACATGTTCAAAGTATTATGTGTCACCACAGCCATGCTGTGGTCGGCAGGCGCTTATGCGCAACAGTTTGCTGTCGACGGGACCGTCGAAGATGCAAAAACTCATCACGCGTTGCCCGGCGCAACCGTGGAAATGCAGGAACTCAAACGGTTTGCCGTAGCCGATGAGTTCGGAAGGTTCACACTCTCCAAAGTTCCGGCCGGTGAATTTACCCTGGCCGTGAGATTTCTCGGCTACATCGTGAAGCAAGAGAAAGTTACCGTACCGCTTAGCGGTCCCGTTAGCATTAGCCTGGAGGAATCGGCCCAGATGACCGACGAAGTCGTGGTGGTTGCCACGCGTGCCAACGACAAAACTCCTACCACGTTCACCAACGTGAGCAAACAAGCCATCCAGAAACAGAACTTTGGACAGGACCTGCCCATGCTTTTGAACTGGACGCCGTCGGTGGTGACCACCTCCGACGCGGGCGCGGGTGTTGGCTACACCGGCATTCGGATCCGCGGGAGCGATGCCACCCGGATCAACGTCACGGTGAACGGCATTCCCTACAACGACAGTGAGTCGCAAGGATCGTATTGGGTGGACATACCCGATATCGCGTCGTCTTCGCAGAGCATTCAAGTGCAGCGCGGTGTGGGCTCGTCAACGAACGGTGCAGGTGCGTTTGGTGCCAGCATAAATTTGCAGACGAACACGCGCAACGACGCACCGTATGCGAGCCTCATCACATCTGCTGGATCGTTCGGAACACTGCGCAACACTATTCAATTGGGTTCGGGCTTGCTGGACGATCATTGGGTGGTGGATGCCCGCGTATCCAAGATCCAATCGGACGGCTTTATCGACAGAGCCTCCAGCAATCTGCAGTCGTACTATTTTTCGGGAGGCTATTATAACAAAGGCACCATGTTGAAAGCGGTGGTCTTTGGTGGAAAGGAAAGAACCTATCAGGCCTGGTATGGCGTGCCACAATCGCGTCTCAACAATGACGTGGAGGCCATGATGACCACCGCATCCAACGAAGGTTGGAATGAAGCACAAACACAGAACCTGCTCACTTCCAATAGCCGCACGTTCAATCCGTATACTTACAAAAATCAAGTAGACGATTACACACAAAATCACTACCAACTTCATTTTTCACAACGTGTAAACGACGCACTCACCGCCAATGTATCGCTGCACTACACCAAGGGCAAAGGCTACTATGAAGAATATCGTTACAAAGATGATTTTGCATCCTACGGTTTGTCGCCCGTCGTCATTGGAGATTCCACAATCGCTTCGTCGGACCTGGTGAGAAGGCGGTGGCTGAACAATGATTTTTATGGAGTGACCTATTCGCTCAATTATGATAAGGACAATTGGAATGTCATTTTGGGTGGAGCATGGAACCGCTACACAGGCGATCATTACGGCGAGATCATTTGGGCACAGGTGGTCACCGTTCCAACGGAATACCGCTATTACTTTAACAATGCCGACAAACGCGACGGCAACGTTTACCTGAAGACCAGCTATCAGTTTAACAACAGGCTTTCCGGTTATGTGGATCTGCAGGTTCGCAAAATTCTTTACACCACATCGGGTATAGAGAACAAACAAAATCCTATAAATGTCGATGCCAATTTCACGTTCTTCAATCCGAAAGCCGGCTTGACCTACGCCCTGACCGACAACCAGCAACTCTACGGATCCTATGCCGTGGCCAACCGCGAGCCTGTGCGCGATGATTTTGTGGATGCTCCCAACGGCATCGTCCCCAAACATGAGACCCTGAACAACGTGGAGGTTGGCTATCGCCGCACGGGAAAGAACTATGCACTCAACGTCAATTATTATCTCATGGACTATCACAACCAACTCGTGCTCACTGGCAAGGTGAACGATGTGGGAGCTTCCTTGCGGACCAATGTGGACAGAAGCTATCGCACCGGTGTGGAAGTGGAGGGAATGTTGCGCATCTCGCAGCAATTTTCGTGGACGGCCAACGTGACCCTGAGCCGCAATAAGATCCGCGACTTCAACGAAGTGCTGTACGACTATGGCCAGAACTTCGATCAATACCTGGAAGTGAAACGGAGCTATAAAAGCACCGACATCGCCTTCTCCCCCAACGTGATTGTGGGCTCGGGTTTTTCCTACCGCCCGTTCAAAAACCTGGAGCTTACCTGGCTGGCAAAATATGTGGGTGCGCAATATTTGGACAATACATCCAATAAAAACAGGCGCATTAACGACTACTTTGTTAACGACCTGAGACTGACGTATACCATCCACCCGTCGTTTATGCGCGAGATCGCATTGAGCGGGTTGCTGAATAATTTCTTGAATGAGAAATATCAGTCCAATGGCTGGACGTGGGGCTACCTCGGTGGAGGCGCGGAGTACCGGGAGAATTACTATTTTCCGCAGGCAGGGACGAATTTTTTGGTGATGGCTGCGTTTAAATTTTAAGCCCCCCTTTCGCTAAAGCTTCAGCGGACGAGGCCACGCTTTCGTTAAAGCTCTAGCGGGCAAAGTCGTGCTCTCGTTAAAGCTTTAGCGGGGGGCAAAGCGGCTGCGGAATTCCCTTTGAGCAGTGGCGTTTTTGCAAAAAAATGCCGTTTTGTCATAGAATTCGAGTTTGGCGCAAAGCTTGATATATTTGGGGCAACTAAAAAACTATAGATAAATGGGAGCTTTAATAATCGGTCTTTTCTTTATGGCCATCGGTTGGATGGTGAGTAACCGGCTGAAAAGTAAATTCCGCGAATATTCTCAAGTTCATCTCACCCGCGACCTGACCGGCGCTGACGTGGCCCGGCTTATGCTGGCCGACAATGGCATTACAGACGTGCAGGTGGTTAGCGTTCAAGGCGAGTTGGCGGACCACTATAATCCTGCCACGAAAATAGTCAACCTGAGCGAGGCCGTTTACCATGGTAGAAATGCTGCTGCAACGGCAGTAGCAGCCCACGAATGCGGTCACGCTGTGCAACATGCAAAAGCTTATAGCATGCTCGAACTTCGTTCGGCCCTGGTGCCGATCCAGAACGTGAGCGCGCAGGTGATCAACGTCATCTTCATGCTCATGATGTTCGGTTCGTTCGCTTTCCGTGGCGTGATGCCCTGGAGCACGGCCCTGCTGGTGATCATTGCCTGTTACGGCGTTTTCGCTTTGTTTGCGCTCATCACCTTACCCGTAGAATTCGATGCCAGCAAACGCGCATTGGCTTGGATACAAGCCCGTGGCATTGTGAACAACCAGGAGTATGGCATGGCCAAAGACGCTTTGAAATGGGCCGCCATGACCTACGTGGTTGCCGCCATCGGTGCGTTGACGACCTTGTTCTATTACGTGATGTTATTCCTCGGCTCGCGCGACCGGTAATTCGCCCGCAACAGTGGCGTGTTGAGCACGCGAAACGATATTTTATTCTTACAGGCCCGAGTAAACCTCGGGCCTTTTTTGTTTCTTACGGCCAACCTAAATGCATATGAATTTTCAATTAACCGAAGAGCATTTTGCCGTCCAGCAAGCCGCCCGCGACTTTGCTCAAAATGAATTGCTACCCGGCGTGATCGAGCGCGATACCCATCAGAAATTTCCCGTAGAGCAGGTAAAAAAAATGGGGGAACTCGGATTTCTGGGCATGATGGTGGACCCCAAATACAATGGCGGTGGCATGGATTCCATTTCCTATGTGCTGGCCATGGAGGAGATCTCGAAAGTAGATGCATCGGCATCGGTTTGCATGTCGGTGAACAATTCGCTGGTGTGTTGGGGACTGGAGAAATACGGCACTGAAGAACAAAAAGAGAAATACCTGAAGAAGCTTGCCGTCCAAGGCATCGGAGCGTTTTGCCTTTCCGAACCTGAAGCGGGATCCGATGCAACCAGCCAGCGCACGACTGCCGAGGATAAGGGTGATTATTATCTGCTGAACGGAACAAAGAACTGGATCACCAATGGCAGTACCGCCAGCGTATACGTTGTGATCGCCCAAACCGACGCAGCCAAAAAACACAAAGGCATCAACGCCCTCATTGTCGAAAAGGGTATGCCAGGCTTTGTCGTCGGTAAAAAGGAAGATAAAATGGGTATCCGCGGGTCGGACACGCATTCCCTCATGTTCACCGATGTGAAGGTTCCCAAGGCAAACCGCATTGGCGACGACGGGTTTGGATTTAGCTTTGCCATGACTACCCTGAACGGCGGCCGCATCGGCATCGCCTCACAAGCACTGGGTATTGCCGCTGGAGCCTATGAGTTGGCTGTAAAATACTCGAAGGAAAGAAAAGCGTTTGGCAAGACGCTTTCCGAGCACCAGGCCATCCAATTCAAGCTGGCCGACATGGCCACCAAGATCGACGCGGCACGACTGCTGGTGCACCAGGCTGCGTGGCTAAAAGATCAAAAGAAAGACTTTGTTAAAGCTGCGGCCATGGCAAAATTGTTTGCCTCGCAAATCGCACAGGAAGTGACCACGGAAGCGGTTCAGATCCACGGCGGCTACGGCTATGTAAAAGAATACCACGTGGAACGCCTCATGCGCGACGCGAAGATCACGCAGATCTATGAAGGCACTACGGAAATACAAAAGATGGTGATCTCGCGCGAATTGCTCCGCTAGGACATTTGGCGAACATCATATTCAAAGCAAAAAAAGGCTGCCCCTCCCGGAGCAGCCTTTCGCATTCGACCCTTAACCTAAACCAAAACCATATTTTTAGTAGGACCATCCGCGATCCAGATATTGCGGAAAGTCGTCGTTATAATAATCCACATTCGAGCAAGACAGCCCGGCGCGGTTCACATAGCGCATGCCGATAGGTACGGTGGTGGTCACCACCCAATTGCGACCGGAAAAAGAAATGTAGGCGTTGCGCGTGTAGTCATAGTAAACATTGTAGTCACGATAATACACGTAACGAGGCGCCTGTTGTCTGTACACCACTACCCGTTGAGGGGGCAGGCGACGATAGCTGGGTTCACAGTATGCTGAACCGCGATGATCATAATAGCTCGAACGTCTGCCGTTGTCGTAGTCGTCATGATGGCGGTCACGGTTATAGTTTCCGTTGTGCTGATTACCGGATTGATGTTGCTCATGGCCTCTGCCACGTCCATGCGATTGTGCGTTCGACTCTACATTCAAACCCATAAAAAACATTGCCGTCAGGAGGAGGGCAAGTTTTGCTGCTTTCGTTTTCATACTGCACTTGGTTTATTTTTCGAAGGAATGAATTCCTTTTGACTAGAGAAAAACAAATGCAGTGCCAGAAATTACTAAAGCGGAAAAAGCGGGTAGAAAGGGCGTTAATGAGGTTAATAAACAAATTCTCCAAAAAGGCTGCGCACCGTGACCTGCTTTTGCGAAGCTGCCTCCACCCGGCCAATGACTTTAGCCTCCACGTTGAAGCTGCGGGAAATGTCGATCACCTGCTGGGCGTGTTGTTGCGGTAAGTACAACTCCATGCGGTGGCCCATGTTGAAGACCTTGTACATTTCTTTATAGGCCGTGCCGCTTTCTTCATGGATGATCCTGAAAAGCGGCGGAACTTCGAAGAGATTATCTTTGATCACATGCAGCGCATCGATAAAGTGCAACACCTTGGTTTGCGCTCCCCCGCTACAATGCACCATGCCGTGCACTTGGTTGCGGAGATGTTTTAGAACTTCAATGATGATAGGCGCATAGGTGCGTGTTGGGGAAAGCACAAGCTTGCCGACATTCACCGGGGCATCTTTCACGGTGTCGGTAACTTTATAACGACCGGTATACACGAGATCGGGAGGCACGGTCTTATCATACGATTCGGGATACGCGGAAGCATAGTCTTTATGAAAGACATCGTGGCGGGCGGAAGTGAGTCCGTTGCTTCCCATACCCCCGTTGTAAGCATCTTCATAGGAAGCCTGGCCATAGGAGCACAAGCCAACGATCACATCACCTGCTGCAATGCGGCTGTTGTCGATGACGGCGCCGCGTTTCATGCGGCTCACCACGGTGCTGTCCACGACGATCGTGCGCACCAGGTCGCCCAGGTCGGCCGTTTCGCCCCCCGTGCTGGTAATGCCCAGCCCATGTTTGCGCAGCATCTCCAACACCTCTTCCGTGCCGTTGATGATGGCGGAGATCACTTCGCCGGGGATAAAATTTTTGTTCCTGCCGATCGTCGACGAGAGGAGAATATTTTCAGTGGCGCCTACGCAAAGCAGGTCATCGATGTTCATGATGATGGCGTCCTGTGCAATGCCTTTCCAGACGGAGAGGTCGCCGGTCTCTTTCCAATACAAATACGCCAGCGAGGATTTAGTGCCCGCGCCATCGGCATGCATCACCGTGCAGAAAGTGTCGTCGTTGCCCAGGTAGTCGGGAACGATCTTGCAGAACGCTTTTGGGAACAGGCCTTTGTCGAGCTTGCTGATGGCCTGGTGGACATCTTCTTTAGAGGCGGAAACACCGCGTTGGGTATAGCGATCGGACACGTTCTTTTCGGTTACGAAGTGAAGGGCAAAGTTGCGAAATAATTTCAAATGCTCCGGGAAGCCACCGGGTCAGTCGTTCAGTTTTTTATAGAGGTCCCACACCACGATGCCCAGGCAAACCGAGACATTCAACGAATGCTTCGTGCCCGCCTGTGGTATTTCCAGGGCCAGGTCGGCTTCGGCCACGGCCTCCTCGGAGACACCGTTTACTTCGTTGCCAAAGACAAGGCAATATTTTTGGTTCGGTTCGGGCTGAAAAGTGTGCAGCGGAATGCTGGCCGTGGTTTGCTCCACGATCACGACGCTGTACCCGTCTGTCTTTAATTTTTTGAGGAGCTCGGCCGTATGTTCCACGTGTTCCCAGGCCACGGATTCGGTGGCTCCCAGGGCTGTTTTTTGGATTTCGCGATGGGGTGGAGTGCCGGTGATGCCGGTCAGGTAGATCTTTTCCACCCGGAAGGCATCGGCGGTGCGAAAAGCGGAACCCACGTTGTGGAGGCTACGAAGGTTGTCCAGCACAAGGCAAACGGGAATTTTCTGCGATTCCTTGAACTCATCCACCGACATCCGTCCTAACTCGTCCAGCGATAATTTTTTCATGGCGCGAAATTAACACCCGACCCCCAGACCCCCTACGTCGGACGGGAAGAAAAACCGCTATTAAAACCTGAAACTCACGCGTCAAAAATTCCTAATTATGGCTTCAGCCTTATAAATTGCGGCTTATGGCCACAACCACAAGTCCTGTAGAAACCCCGTTGATGAAGCAATACAATGCCATAAAGGCGAAACACCCCGGTGCGCTGTTGTTGTTCAGGGTGGGCGACTTTTATGAGACCTTTGGTCAGGATGCCGTGGCGGCCAGCAAGGTGCTGGACATCGTCCTCACCAAACGCGGCAACGGCTCGGCTTCCGAAACCGAACTGGCAGGTTTCCCCCATCACTCGCTTGACACGTATCTGCCCAAGCTGGTGCGCGCCGGCCACCGTGTGGCCATCTGCGACCAATTGGAGGACCCACGCTCGGTGAAAGGCATCGTGAAGCGGGGTGTCACCGAGTTGGTCACGCCCGGCCTCTCGTTCAACGACAACGTGCTGGACCGGAAGCAAAACAACTTCCTGGCCTCTCTCTTCAAGACCAAAGACAGTTGTGGTGTTGCTTTTCTTGACGTTTCCACGGGCGAGTTTTATGCCGCACAGGGAAGTGAGAATTATGTACTGAAACTTATCCAGGGATTTGCTCCTTCCGAGATCATCTACAGCAAATCGTCCAAAGCGCATTTTGAAAATCTTTTTCGGGATGAATACAGTGTCTATGCCCTGGACGAATGGGTATATGCATTTGATTTTGCTTATGAGAAACTGACGCAGCAATTCAAGACGGCTTCTGTCAAAGGTTTTGGCATCGAAGGCATGGGCGAGGCAGTGATCGCCGCCGGCGCCATTCTCCACTATCTCGAAGACACCGAGCATAAGGACACTTCACACATTGCCTCGATCTCGCGCATCGACGAAGACAAATTCGTTTGGTTGGATAAATTCACCATCCGCAACCTGGAGATTGTGCAAGCCCAGCAAGAAGGCGGCGTTCCACTGATCGATATACTGGATCGCACCCTCACCCCCATGGGCTCGCGCCAATTGAGGAAGTGGATGATTCTCCCCTTAAAAGAAAAAGCAGCCATCGACGAGCGCCTTGCCGTGGTAGAAAATTTTTTCAACGACACGTCCCTGGCCGACGCGCTAACCGAACCCCTCAAACAGATCTTTGACCTGGAGCGCCTCATCTCCAAGGTGGCCGTGAATCGCATCAACCCGCGCGAAATGTTGCAACTCAAGCGCTCGCTCCGCTGCATTCAGCCCATCAAACAGGCATTGGAAAAACAAGACTCGCCCGTATTGAAAAAATTGGGCGATCAACTTGACCCTTGTGAAATTCTCCTCGATAAAATCGAACGCGAACTGCGCGAAGATGCACCGTTGAACATTCACCAGGGCGGCCTCATCAAGGAGGGCATCGATACGGAACTGGATGAATTGCAAAAGATCGCTTTCTCCGGCAAAGACTATCTGCTGCAGATCCAGAAACGGGAAGTGGAACGGACGGGCATCAACTCGCTGAAGATCTCTTACAACAAAGTGTTTGGCTATTACCTCGAGGTGAGCAACGCCAACAAAGACAAGGTTCCCAACGACTGGATCCGCAAGCAAACCCTGGTGAACGCCGAGCGCTATATCACCGAAGAGCTCAAAGTATACGAAGAAAAGATCCTGCA
>CBIHQM010000013.1:0-33799 GCA_966211885.1 uncultured Chryseolinea sp. | reverse complement strand
CTTTCAGGAGCCTCTCTACGCTGTAAACTATTATCGTTGTCGACGGCGATCTGATCTTATTTCAACCCAAACAACTTCTCATTCAAATCATTCAACGCCTTCTCTTTATACTGCTTATCCACCAACACCGACACGTTGTTCGTACTCCCCCCACAAGAAACCATCCGCACCGGCACTTCCGAAAGCGCATCAAAGATCTTCTTCAACACACCCTTTTGCTCCGTGATCTTCTGACCGACGATACAAATGATGGTTTGATCTTTATCCACTTCGATGTTTCCAAACTTTCTCAGTTCCGTTTCGATCGAAGGAAGTTGCGTGTTGCTATCAATGGTCAACGACACCGCCACTTCCGAGGTGGTGATCATGTCGATGGAGGTTTTATGATTCTCAAACACCTCGAATACGCGGCGTAAAAATCCATACGCCATGAGCATACGCGACGAGCGGATGTTGATGGCGGTGATGCCGTCTTTGGCAGCGATGGCTTTGAACGAGCCTTCGGTGCCTTTGCTGGTGATGATGGTGCCAGGCGCTTTTTCGTCCATCGTATTTTTCAAACGCACGGGTACGTTATATTTCTGTGCAGGCACGATGGTGGAGGGGTGCAGGATCTTTGCGCCGAAGTAAGCAAGCTCCGAGGCTTCGTCGAAGGTGAGCTCCGAGATGGGCACGGTCTTCTTCACGATGCGCGGATCGTTGTTGTGCATGCCGTCGATGTCGGTCCAGATCTGGATTTCTTCAGCGCGGATGGCGGCTCCCACCAGCGAAGCGGTATAGTCGCTTCCGCCGCGCTTCAGGTTATCGATCTCGTTACGGTTGTTGCGGCAGATGTAGCCTTGCGTGATGATGATGTCGATGTTGTTGAGCGAGTTGACCAGCGGCTTGAGGCGTTCCGAAATTTTTTCCAGTTCCGGCTCGTCGTTCTCGTCGATGGACATGAAATAGAGTGCAGGCAAAAGCCGGGCGCTGATCTTGCGCTCCTGCAGGTGCTGATAAAATAGTTCGGTGGAGATCAATTCGCCCTGGGCCAGCAATTCGCGATAGCTCTTGTTGTCGAATTGTCCGGCGGCCAGGAGGCGGATAAAAATAAAGAAACGGCTCACCAGTTCCTGGCCGATGGCCTGGAAGGAGTCGCTGCTATAGAGTTCTTTGATGAAAGCCTGGTAGTGCTTTTCGAGGGCGGCGATCTCTTCTTCTGCCTTTGCCTTCTGGCCCAGGAGGAGATGATCTCCGATGGCCACCAACGTGTTGGTGGTGCCCGATAGCGCGGAGAGGACCACAATCTTTTTACCCGGAGTGCCTAACACAAGTTCGGCGATCTTCTTCATGCGTTCGGGCTTGCCGACAGATGTTCCTCCAAATTTTAGTACGACCATAGCTTCTTATATTTTTTAAAACGGGCAAATATAAGTATCACAAAAAATAAATAATACTGCACGCTCGCTTTTATCGAGGTTCTTTTGCGCCATCGCAGCAAACTAAAGTATGTTAGCACATGGGGAGGGCAGCACTTTGGTTCTCGCCCGCAATGGCACCGGCCCAAATCGCGGTGTACTTCAACCCGAACTTCCTGGTTTAGGGCGAGCAAGTACCAGGCGACTTGGCAGAGCGTGACGACACTGGAAGCCGCTCTGGATTTTTAGGTACATCAGTACTCGAACACCACCATCATTTTTGTCTCTACGTCCTGGTCGGGATACGATTTGTAGGTGGTGGTTTGGACGAGCGGCAGGCCATCGTCGTTGTACGTATAGTCATACGTTGTTGGCACCGAGTTGGGGAGGTTGGTGTAGTAGGCGCTTTCGGTCTTTATCTTGTTGCTTTTCGACAAATTGGAGAACAGGATGTCGGTGTAGCCCAACAAACTATAGGGATTGATGTGGCCATCGAATTCATTCGTCACAATGCTGGAAAGGGCATGCGAATCGTTGATCGTTTTTTCATAGCGGATGTTGCCCTGGGGTGCGTGAAACACGTAGGTGAATGAGCGGCCGTTGCTATGCTGATAGAAAGCCTGGATGGTGTCGCCGGGCAAATATTGGATGGTCACTTCCGTGGTGATGCTCTCGCCGTTGCGCACCATTTTGGTGAGCTTGTCGCCCGTGTAGGTATACTGCGTGATCTGCCGCTGCACACCGCTGATGATCTCGTCCATGGTCGTCAGCTTGTTGGACGCATAGGTGAAACGGGTGACGGAAATCAAATTGAATTTTTGGGAAAGGATGTCGTAGGTGGAGTATTCCTTCACGGACAACCGGCCGTATTCGTCGTAAGTGTATTCATTTTTGTCGGCCGGCCGGAAGCCATTCTTTCCAAGGAAATGCGTGGTAGCCGATGTCAGCTTGGGACCCAGCACCGGTATGGGCGTATCCGGGGCGACGTCATCATCGTTGTTGCAACCGATGAACACAACGGCCATGAACAACACGGGCAAGAAATTGAATTTCATAACAGAGGGGGTTTGGGGGGTGTTTGGTTCTTTACAGACACCCAAATGCTCCGGCCCGTTGGAACGTCAACGGAAAAAATCTATTCGGGTGGACATAGTCAGCAGCATCAGGACAACGTAATGATCAACGTCCAGGTTGCCGCCCAGCGCAAAAATGGATGATAAAAAAGAAAGCCTTCCCGGTTTGACGGAGAAGGCTTTCAGAAAAATTCAGAATCGTATGATCTATTTCTCAGGGTAAAGCACTACCTGAACATAGTTACTCATGTTGAGATATTTGTTGGCGGCCTCTTTCACGTCCTTGGGGGTAAGGGCTGCGATGCGTTTTTCATAGCTCAACACTTCGCCGCCGGTGCTGCCGAGTTCAGCGCTTTGCAGCAGCTGGCGCGCCCAGAAGGTGTTGTCTTTGATGTTCACTTCGTATTGTTGTTTCCAGGTTTCCTTCACCTTGTTCAGGTCGGTTTCGGATGGACCATTGGCTTTCATCTTCTCAATTTCGGCCATGGTAGCCTTGATCAGCTTGTCGACATTCTCCGGACCACAAGGAAGCGACACGCCTGCGGAATAATAGTTATAGGGGTACTTGTTCAGGTTGCCATACATGCCGCCACCGTAAATGCCGCTCAGATCTTCGCGCAGCGTTTCGATGAGTTTGATGTTGAGCACTTCCGTCAGGGCCTCGAGTTTCAGGTGCTCCGCTTCGGAGTAGGGCGCTTCACCGTTCCAGAACATGCGGATGAAGCTCTTGGGCTCCGTG
The DNA here is from genome assembly GCA_966211885.1 of uncultured Chryseolinea sp. Lineage (GTDB taxonomy): Bacteria > Bacteroidota > Bacteroidia > Cytophagales > Cyclobacteriaceae > Chryseolinea. The sequence continues at coordinate 30,590 of CBIHQM010000013.1, read as the reverse complement.
CCTTTCCGGATTTCCTTCTTCACCGTTCCCTTCACCGGGCGCAAGCCCACGTCCTTGAAGGTCGACTTCTGTTGTGTCGACGGGAGGCTGCCGAGGTAGGTGGCCAGCAAAGGCTTGATCGTGGCCAGGTCGAATTTACCCACCAGCACGAACGTGAAGCCGTTGGCGTTGCCAAAGCGTTCTTTGTAAATATCCAGCGCACGCTGCTCGTCGATCTTTGAAAAATTCTCGGGCTTGGGCAGCTTGGGTGCCCAAGGCTGATTTTTGTATAGGATAGAAATCACCGAATCCTGGAAAGTGAACTGAGGATCCGATGCCATGTTTTGATACAAGGCCTGTTGCTTAGAGACAAACGACTTGAACAGGTCGTCGTCTTTGCGCGGTTGGGTGAAGTAGAGATACGTGAGCTGCAACATCGTTTCTACATCCACGGCGCTGCATTGTCCGTTGAGCGTTTCCGAGATGGTGCCGATGCGCGGCGATACCGTCGCCGTTTTTCCGGCCAGCACTTTGCGCAAGTCGAGCGGCGAAAATTGTCCAACACCCATTTGTCCAACCACCGTGGAGGCGAACTCGGCGTTGAAGCGGTCTTTGGAGGGATCGAACAAATACTGGCCACCAAAACGTGACGCGTTCATGATCACCTGGTCATTCTTGAAGTCGGTTGATTTCAGGATAACTTTCACGCCGTTGCTGAGGGTGAGTTCCGTAGTGCCGAGCGCTTGATTTTGTTTTTCGGAAGTGATGGTGCCGGCAGCGGGAGCTTTGTCGAGCAACGCGGCGGCTATCGCTTTTTCCTCATAGGCGCCGGGATCTTTCTTGGAAGCTTCGTCGGCCATGGCCAGCAATTCGGCGTTGGTTGGAATTTTGAAATCTACTTTTTCCGGGCTGCTCAACACCACCAGGCGATGGTCGGCCGGTGGCGGAATGGTTTTGGCGGCGAACGCGTTCACTTCATCGAGCGTGATGCCTTCGAGATAGGCTTTGAAATATTTGTATTCGTTCTCGATGCCGGGGATCGGTTCTTTCTCCAGGAAGTTTCGCACATATTCCGACACGATGTTCGATGATTCGGTTTTGTCGCGCTCGTTGTAGCTGCGCTCAATGCCTTTCATCATCATTTTTTTCAGGCGGTCCAGTTCGGTGGCCGTGAAGCCATAGCGACGGGCGCGTTCGTTTTCCTGGATCAGGGCATTCATGGCTACTTCAACACCGCTTTTTCCCACATAGGCAAACAACTGGTATCCCTCAAAGCCGCGTGCAAAACCGCCGATGTTGCTGGCGCCAAAAATGAAAGGGGGCTCGGCTTTTTGTGTCAGCTCCTGCAGGCGCTGACCCATCAGCGAAGTGAACAGTGAACGCACAAGGTAGTCGCGGTAGTCGCCCACCGTGGTTTCGTCTTTGGTCCTTTTGCTGGAATAGAAGATTTCGATCACGGGGTTGGTGGCCTCGGGGTCGGTCACCACCAGGCCTTCGCTTTTCGTGCGTGCGGGAACATCCGCATAGCTGCGGGCTTTGGATGAGGCGGGCGCTTTTATTTTTTCAAAATGCAGTTTCACGAAGCGTTCGGCTTCTGCAGGGTCGATGTCGCCCACCACGATCACGGCCATCAGGTCGGGGCGGTACCAGTCTTTGTAGAAGCGTTTGATGGCATCGTATTTAAAATTTTTCAGAATGTCGTCTTTCCCGATGGGGAGACGGGTGGCATACTTTGATCCTTCAAACAATTTGGGGTAGACCACGCGGAACATCCGGTCTTCGGCGCCTTTGCCCAGCCGCGATTCTTCCAGGACCACACCGCGTTCTTTGTCGATTTCACCATTCTCGAAGGCGACCGTAGTGGCCCAGTCTTCGAGGATCTGGAATCCTTTTTCGATGTTCTCCTTTTTCTCGGTGGGTATCGGCAGAATATAAACCGTTTCGTCAAAGCCCGTGTAGGCATTCAGGTCGGCACCGAATTCCACGCCGATGGATTGCAAAAACGAAACCAGGTCGTTCTTCTTGAAATTTTTGGAACCATTGAAGGCCATGTGCTCCGTGAAGTGCGCCAATCCTTGTTGGTCGTCCTCTTCCAGGATGGAGCCGGCGTTAACGACCAGCCGAAGCTCTACTTTTTTTTCCGGTCTTGAATTTTTCTGAATGTAGTAAGTCAGGCCGTTGGCCAGTTTGCCCACTTTCAGCCGGGGGTCGACAGGAAGTTTGTCGGTGAGTTGGTCTTGCGCTGCGCCGGTGAGCGCCAGCAGCAGGAGCATGAAAAAAGCGCCGGGCCGTTTCCATGACGATATGATTGGGTTGATGGATGTCATCCTCATACAACGAAAGGTTAGTTGTTTTGTTTACAATGAAAGGAGTGAAGGTAGATCGATTTTTTCAGAACAGAAAGCGCACAACGAAGAGCTTTTCGCCGGCGACAGACGGCTTACCCCACATGACGTTACATCCGATGGCTCAATACCATTTGTCCTTGATGAGCTTCAGCATTTCGCCATGCATATTGCCGTTGGCTGCACACAGCTCGCCCCCAAACACGAAATTGTTTCCGCCTTTGAAGTCGGTCACTTTTCCGCCGGCCTGCTGCACGATGAGGGTACCCGCCGCCACATCCCAGGGGTTGAGGTTGTATTCAAAAAATCCCTCCAGGCGTCCGGCCGCTACATAGGCCAAGTCGATGGCCGCGCTGCCCAGCCGGCGAATGCCGTGGGTGTGCTCGAGGAATTCTTTGATGATGTCCAGGTATACTTCGCCTTTGTCAAAATGATAGTAGGGAAAACCCGTGGCGAGCAAACTTTCATTCAGGGTTGGGATGGTCGACACGCGGATGATCTGGTTGTTGCAATAGGCGTCGTCGTTCTCGATGGCGTGAAAACATTCCTTGCGCACCACGTGAAAGATGGCGCCCAACACCACTTTATCGCCGCGCGACAGCCCGATGCTGATGGCATAGATGGGCAAGCCGTGCAGAAAGTTCGTGGTCCCGTCCAGCGGGTCGATGATCCAGTTGTATTCTTTGGTTTTTGATTGCTCTACCGTGCCCTCTTCGGTGATGAAGCCGGCCTGCGGCAGGATGGCATGCAACACTTTGACAAGCCGCCGCTCCGCCTCTTTGTCCACATACGACACAAGGTTGTTGAATCCGGTCTTCTGTTCAATGCGTGAACGGTCGAAGTTGGCTCCTTCCGTATAGATAAATTCTCCTACCTCGGCACAAACTTCTCTTACACTCTTTTGGATTTCCTTTAGATTCATGTCGCTCGTCTTAATTTAAATTTTTAGAATAACGGGGCTCCATCGTTTTCCGGTATCCTTTTTCTACAGGTGAAGATAGCGAACCCGTCTGAAACACCGCATGGGCCCTCTCATATTAATTCTTGCGCCGATGCCGGGGTCAAATTTTTCTGTGGCGCATTCAGGAGGACACTCGCATCACCCCCATTCAACCTCTGTTCACTCCGCATAGCCGGCCACCACCATCACGATCTCTCCCTTCACTTCTTTCGACTGAAAATGAAGCGTGATCTCTTCCAGTGTGCCGTTCACGGTTTCCTCAAACATTTTTGAAAGTTCGCGTGAGACCGACGCCTGGCGCTGGCTTCCGAAATATTCTTTGAAGTGCTCCAATGTTTTCACCAGCCGATAGGGCGACTCATAAAAGATCATCGTGCGTTCTTCTTTGGCGAGCGCGGTCAGCAGGGTTTGCCTTCCTTTCTTCACGGGCAAAAAGCCTTCGAACACAAAACGGTCACAAGGCAACCCCGATTTCACCAGCGCCGGCACAAAGGCCGTGGCCCCCGGTAAGCATTCCACTTTCAAGCCGGCTTGCAAGCAGGCGCGGATGATGAGAAAGCCTGGATCGGATATCCCCGGCGTGCCCGCATCCGAAACCAGCGCCATCACTTCGCCCTTCTCCATGCGTTGAATAAAAAGATTCACCACTTTGTGTTCGTTGAAGTTGTGAAAGCTTTGCAAGGGCTTGCTGATGGCATAGTGCTTCAATAGAAAACCCGACGTGCGCGTGTCTTCTGCCAGGATGAGGTCTACCGATTTAAGAATATCCAGTGCGCGCAGCGTAATGTCGGCCAGGTTGCCGATCGGGGTGGGCACAATATAGAGTGATGTCTTTTGCTCCATGCCACGCGTTAGTTAAAGCGGGCGTTACGCCAGAGGTCGATCACGTCGTACCACGTCTCCTGGAATTTTTTGTCGCGGATCAGCACAAAATTGTCGGGGTCGAAGAGTGTGCTCGATTTCACGAAGGTGAATTCTATCTTTTTGAACATCGAATCCTTGTATTGCCACACCTCGCGATCGTTGAAGCGGAAGATTTCGTGCGGCAATCCGAAAATAATATAGATCATACCGCGATCGGTCTTCCAGCCTTCTTTGTAAGAAGTAAAGTATTGATTGGCCAACTCCACGCGGCGAAAATAGGTACGCATAAAATGTTTCGCGCGCTCCGTGTCGCCGGTAATCCCCAGGATCACGCGGTCGAAAGCTTTCTTGTCACCTTTGGCAGCCTTTACGCGATCAAATTCCTGGCGCGTGCACACATAGATCAACGGATCGGCCAGACTCTGAATTCTCGCCAACCGGGGATAGTCGTCCTCTACACGAAAGGCGACGCCCTCTGCGCTCAGCGTATCTTTCTGGACGAGGTATAATCCCTTGCGGGGAAAAGATATTTCCTGGCCATCGATCATGGCCATCGTAGTGTCGACGTGCAGACCGCGCGATACGCGGGCCATTCCTTCGGAGAAGGCCGGCACGGCGGCGGGGAAATCGTCGCCGTAGTATGATACAATGCGAGCGCCTTCGTCACCGCGGAGCGTTATCGGGGTATTCACTTTCACATAAGACGTCGTCACGGGTTTTGCACTGGTCGTCAGGAATCCATTGGTGGGGTAGTTGGGTTCCAGGATGCGCCAGAAAATCCAGGCGTGTTTCAGGTTGTTGTTGAGCACTTTGGCGGTCAAGATGAGGGGAGCGCTGGAGAGGGGTACCTTCAACTCGCCCTCGGCGGTGAATTTGTTTAGGGTCTTGGTGATGCCCTCGCCATTGATGGGGGTGCCTTCTTTGTCGCCTAGGGAGCTGCGCGTGTCCCATTGCACGAGGAACTGGTCGGCGCGCAGGGTCGTATCGTGAAGCGTGAGGCTATAAAAGGCTGTCCAGCCAGCGGCGTTGCGTGTCACCTTCACATCGAAGGTGAAGGGCTCGGCCGGATTGTAGAGGAAGCTATAATTAATGTCCCGCAGGGTCTGGGCCCCGGCGCTCAGGGTGAGCAGTAAAAGGACGATGAATAGGTATCGCATATGTCACTTGAAAATTAAGAAGCTTTTGTAAAAGTACGAGCGCGAAGGTGAAGGAAGTAAGGCTTTTTGAGTGTTAAACGATAAAATCCGTTGCATACGCGGGGTCATGCTTTAAAATTGTGTCAAACCGGCGATCCGGCAAGCTCAAATCCTTATTTTTGCCGCCAATATGGCCAAAGTATATACAACGGAAATCACCAGCGAAGAGATCGTCTCCGACAATCCCATCCATCAACGTCTTTTCAAGGCCTATGTTGTGGCGCAGGACTACGTTGAGGGCGATGTGCTGGAAGTAGGTTGCGGCGAAGGCCGGGGCGTGGGCACGTTGATCGAAAAGGCCAGGACCTTCACGGCCGTAGACAAGATCAAGCCCCTCATCGACCAACTGCAGCAGAAACATCCCTCCGGAAAATTCATCAGCATGAACATCCCTCCGCTGAACGGCCTGCAGGATAACGCATACGACCGCATCTTTAGTTTCCAGGTGATCGAGCATATTGAAGATGATTTTCTTTTCCTGAAAGAAATACACCGCGTGCTCAAACCCGGGGGCACGGCGCTGGTGACCACCCCAAACCGGAAGATGTCGCTGTCGCGAAATCCCTGGCACATCCGCGAGTACTTGCCGCAGGAATTGAAAGCCTTGGCGGCGAAGATCTTTTCATCGGTGGAGATGAGAGGCATCACGGGGAATGATAAGGTGATGACGTATTATGCCGAGAACAAGAAATCTGTAGAGCGCATCACGCGGTTCGATATTTTTAATTTGCAATACCGGTTGCCGGCGTCGCTCTTGCGCATTCCTTATGAGATCCTGAACCGTTGGAATCGGAATAAGCTGCAATCCACTGACAATACATTGGTGACAAACATTCATCACTCCGATTATGTTGTTGTCAATGATGCTTCGGAGGCTTTGGATCTTTTGTTGATCGTGCGGAAATAGTTTGAATTCCCCGCCTTCGCTAAAGCTTCGGCGGGCCCTCCTTCGCTAAAGCTTCGGAGGGCAAGCAAGAGGAGCAAAGGGAATGCAAAGCTTGGCGGCGTAGACCGTCCATCCCAATCTTGCTTATTCGGTTCTATTTAATTTACTTTCCTAAAATACCCTCTTAAATACCATCAGTCCTGCGCGTCAACATATCGAAGAGTCAGAACTTGTGAGCCGGTTGCGGGGGAAGGACCGCCTGGCGCTGGAATATCTCTACGACCACTATTCCGGGGCGTTGTATGGTGCCATTCTCCGCATTGTCAGGAAAGAAGACATTGCGGATGAAGTGTTACAAGACGTCTTTCTGAAGATCTGGGATAAATTCGATAGTTACGACAGCACCAAGGGCAAGCTTTTCACCTGGATCCTGAATGTGGCCCGCAATCAGGCCATAGACAAAACACGGTCACGCGAAATAAGTAAGGAAAAGAAAACCACCGGTATCGACAACGTCGTAAATAGGATTGATCGCTCAGAATACCTGGAGCAGGGCATCGACGACATTGGTGTAAAGGACATCCTGAAAAACCTTCCGGAAGAACAACGTTTCGTAGTGGAACACCTTTATTTTAAGGGCTATACGCAGTCAGAACTGGCTGATGAACATAATATTCCCCTGGGAACGATAAAAACACGCCTGCGTTTGGCGATGAAACAACTGAGAACAACATTGGGAGTCACGTGAACATACACGACTACATAGCGACCGGTATCCTGGAGGCCTACGCACTGGGAGAACTTTCTGAACGGGAACGCGCAGAGGTGGAGAAAAACCTTGCGCAATATCCTGAGCTCCGGGAAGAACTCGCCCGCGTGGAAGAAACCCAAGAAAGACTTTTGATGGATGCGGCCGTAGCGCCGAAAGCATCCATCAAGGCGAACCTGTTTGCCCGGATCGACAAGGCTCCTTCAACAGAAGCCAAGGTCGTGGCGATGCCATCGTCCAGCACCCGCCTCTGGAAATATGCGGCGGCGGCCTCCGTCACCATTGCATTGATCGCTTCCTTCCAGGCCTACTATTACTGGAACAAGTGGCGTGCATCCGAAACCAGCCTCACGGAACTGACCGCCCAAAACCAGCGCATGGCGCAAGACTACAACCGGGTGAATCAGCATCTCGACAAAATGGAGAACGACTTGAAGAATGTGGTGAACAACCCCGCCTTCAAACGGGTGATGATGATGGGCACACCCAACGCACCACAGTCCATGGCCTATGTGTATTGGAACGAGTCCTCCAAAGAAGTCTACCTCAGCATCCAAAGCCTGAAACAATTGTCGAAAGACAATCAATATCAACTGTGGGCCATCATCGACGGCAAACCGGTAGACGCCGGGGTGTTCGACGGCGACGTGGCCGGGCTCCTCAAAATGAAAGACATCGCCTCCGGGGCGGCGGCTTTTGCCGTGACCATCGAACCCCGCGGCGGAAAGTCCACCCCAACCCTGGAAACCATGCAGGTGATGGGCAACGTGGTGAAGGTTTAGCCAAAAAATTTCCCCAAAAAAGTTTAAAATCCATGGATCCGGCCGGCCGGTCTGTTTCGTAAGTAGGCGACAGGCCATCCTGATCTATGAAAACCTTACTACCCATCCATTCCTATTATGAAAGGGCTCAGGACTTGCTTTTGATCCTTTTTTTGGATGCGACAGTCGCCTTTTTCATGCACTGATCTATAGGTTGGAAAGACCCTCTCCAATCCTTCCCCGCCACGGGAAGGATTTTTCTTTTTTCAGGGCGCACCTTACATGAAGCCGATTTTCCGGGGCCTTGAATCATGACGGGATTTAATAACTTTGTTTCGCGTCATTTTTTCCGAAACAAACATGAGAGAAAAATTTTTAGCCGTAGGCCTGCTGTTCCTGGTTTCCACCGCATGGGCACAAAAGGCAGACTCCCTGATGCAGGTGCAATGGGAAGCCGGGCAGAAAAAATTAAAGGCCGGCGACTTCGACGATGCCGCCTTGCAATTTACCCAACTGATCAACTCCGGTTTTGGCGACAAGCAGGTGTATGTGAAACGCGGCGTGGCCTACTACAGCTTGAAACAATACGACAAAGCCAAAGCCGATCTGGACGAAGCCCTGAAGGCCCGCATCAACACTGCCGAACTTTTCGAATACCGCGGCAACGCCAAGTATCAACTCGACGACTACCAGGGCGCGGCCACTGACCTGGACAAGGCTGTGACCATGGGCGCCACCGGCTATGAAACGTTTGCCAATCTGGGCAATGCCAAGTTCCGCATGGAGAATTATCGCGAGGCCGTCACCCACTACGACAAAGCCATCGCCTCCGGCAAAGCCGACGCCACGCTGTACAACAACCGGGGCAAAGCAAAATTCAACCTCAACGATTTCAAGGGAGCGCTTCCCGATTTCGACAAAGCACTGGAACTGAAATCCGGCTACGACAAGGCCATCGAAAACCGCGCCGAGACCCGCTACAAACTGCAGGACTGGAAAGGCAGTGTGGCCGACTTCGAGAAACTGATGGCCAGCGGCCGCGCCGATGTGGAGTTCTATCAAAAAGTGGGCACCGCCAAATTCATGTTGAAAGACGACAAAGGCACAGCCGAGGCGTTGGACAAGGTTGCTCAAAAAGGAGTGAAGGATAAGGATGTGTTCCGAATGCTGGGATTGAGCCACGCCGCCCTGGGCAACTGCACCGAGGCCGCAAAAAGTTTGTCAGCCGCCGTGTCGATGGGGGTGAACGACAAAGACGTTTTCTATGCTCTGGGCTCGTGCCAATATAAAAACAAAGAATATGCTCCCGCCATTGAAAGCCTGAACAAAGCCATCACGGCGGGCGTGGCTTCGAAAGAAGCGTTCCTGTACAAAGGCAATGCAGAGTTCATCCAAAAAGACAATGAGAACGCCCTGAAGGATTTGGAGAAAGCGGTTACCCTCGGTGCGTCCGATGTGGAAGCCTTCAAGAACCTCGGCGATCTGAAATTTTTGAAAAGCGATTTCGCGAACGCCATCAAATACTACGACAACGCCGTGAAAGCCGGCGCCACCGATGCGGTGTTGTTCAACAACCGCGGCAAGGCGAAAATGAACATGAACGACCTGCCCGGCGCCGTAGCCGATTTCGACAAAGCCATCCAGGCCAACGCCAGCTATGGCAAGGCATTCCTCAACCGCGGCACAGCCAAATTTGCACTGAAAGATTATGCGGGCGCAGCGACCGACCTGGAAAAAGCAAAGACCACCGAAGGCGAATCGGCCGATGTGTTGAAGATGCTGGGCATCGCCAACTATTCCCTCGCCAAAAAGGACCTTGCCCAAACCTACCTCGACAAAGCCTTGGCGGCAGGGGTGAAAGACGGCAAAGTGTCGCTCTACGCCGGCTACCTGCGCTTTGATGCTGCAAACTACAAAGGCGCAACGGAAGCCCTGAACGCCGCTGAACTCGCCGGTGAAAAAGAAGATGATATTTATTTGAAACGAGGCAAGGCATTGTATCAACAAAAAGAATACACCACCGCCATAACCGACCTGGAAAAAGCAGCCCTGAAGAACAAAGCCGACCTGCCTGCCTATGAAGCGCTGGCCCTTTCCTACATGGTCGTGCAAAAAGATAAAGAGGCATTGCCCGTGATGGAAAAAGCGATGACCATGGGCAGCAAGAACAAAGAGCTGTACTATCAAATGGGTAATCTCCGCTTCAAACAAAATAATTTCAAAGGCGCTATCGAGGCCTACGACCAGGCCATAACGCTGGGTGCCAGCGACGAGGTGGTCTTTAACAACCGGGGCAAGGCCAAATTGAATGCGAACATGCCCAAGGAGTCCATTGCCGACTTTGATCGCGCGCTGGGCATCAAAAAAGATTATACGCAAGCCTTGAAAAACCGGGCCGCTGCCCGCTATCAGTTGAAAGACTATGCCGGTGTTATCGGCGACCTCGCTATTTTGGCCTCGCGTGGAGAAGCCGGTGCGGAAGAGTTTGCCGTGTTGGGGATCTCGAAATATTACACAAAAGATTACCAGGGCGCCGTGCCCGATCTCACCAAGGCCATAGACGGGGCAAGCAAGGAGAATTTTGTTTTTGCCGCCCGCGGTTACTCTTTGTTCGAATTGAAAGAATATGAAAAGTCCGTGGCCGATTTCACAAAGGCGATAGAGAAGGGCATAACAGACAACGACCTGTACTTCAAACGCGGTGCCGCACGCTACAACCTCAAGGACTACAAAGGCGCTTTCGCGGATCTGGACAAGGCGATCACGGGTGGAACAAAAGAAGCGACTGCCTACGACATGCGCGGCTATTGCCGGTATGACAGCAAGAATTTTGACGAAGCCATCAAAGACTATGATGAAGCCATCGTCAGGGATGCCACGCTATCGTCGGCATTTTATCACCGCGGCGATGCGAAGTTTAGTGTGAACAATTTGCCGGGCGCAGTAGAAGATTATTCGAAAGCCGTTACGTTAGGATTGAAAGACCCCGTGCTGTTCAACAACCGTGGCAAGGCCTATTTCAAACAGGAAAATTATCCGTCGGCCATTGCCGACTTCACCACGGCCATTGATAAAAAACCGGACTACGTGAAGGCCTTCGAAAACCGCGGGCTTGCCTACTACAACACAAAAAAATACGAGGAGGCTGTGAAAGATCTTCGCGAAGTAGAGAAACTCACCGAGAAACCCGATCCGGAATTATACCGGCTGTTGGGAAATACCTTTTACAATCTGCAAAAATTTCCTCCCGCGCGGGAATATTATGACAAGCTGATCGCGGCGGGTGTGAAAGACAAAGAAGTGTTTTACAAACGAGGCCTGATGCAGTTGGAAGAGGATGAGTTCCAAGCCGCGATAAGCGACTTTAACGATGCACAAAAAGCAGGCGAAAATACCGTGCAGCTCTATCTCAACAAAGGTCGCGCCTACATCGGGCTGGAAGACACCAAGTCGGCCGTGACCGAGTTGAATAAGGCCATCGACCTGGATCCCAAGAATGCGGACGCGCACTTTAACCGGGGGTTAGTAAAAGAGGGACTGGAAGACTATGAAGGCGCCATGCTGGACTACAACAAGGCGATCCAGTTCAATCCCAGCGACGGCCTGGCCTACTACAATCGCGCCACCTGCAAGTCGCAACTGGACGACTATGGGGCGGGCATCTCCGACATGGACGAGGCCATCCGCATCGAGCCCAAGAACCCCATGTACTACAAACAGCGCGGCAATTTTTACTACCAGATGAAAGACAAGACCAAAGCCTGCTTCGACTGGCGCAAGGCCGTGGAATTTGGCGATGCGAAATCGCGATTCCAGATCGACCAATATTGTAAGTGATCTCATTCTGATAGCAAACGCATCCCGTATTGAAACAAAAGCAGCGCTGAAAACCGGCGCTGCTTTCGTTTTTAGGGCAAAAAACCACTCTTTCACTTTTGGTAAAGAATTTGCATTACCCCTCGCGCGCACGGCTGGGGAGTTGTAAGAAAATCTTACACGCGACAGACCCCTCCGCGAACCGCGCCACACAACATGATTTTAAAGCACAATTTTGAACAACAAAAACGCAGCGATGCCACGTACAGGAGAAGGCTGGTAGGAGCGACGATCGTCGCGTTTATGTTCTGGGGAGTCGCCCTGGCCGAAGAGGAAGTGAAAGGGAAAGTGGTGGAGGTGATCGACGGCAACACGCTGAGCATTGTTGGTGAAGACAACGAAACGCACAAAGTGATGCTGGCCGGCATCGATAGCCCCGAACTGGAACAGGAATATGGCGACAAAGCCAAATCTGCCCTGGAAAAGATCGTATTGAAGAAGACGGTTGTGGTAAAGTTTACCGGCCGTGATCGCCTGGGCAACTACTTTGCCGAAGTGCTGGTGAATGGAAAAGAGGATCCCCGCGTAGAACTGCTCAAGCAAGGCTATGCCTGGACCGCCGAAAGGAACCCGCTGCCCGACCTGGAGTCGTATCGCACCCTGGCGCAGCAAAAAGGCAAAGGCCTCTGGAAACAGGAAAATCCCACGCCCCCGTGGACTTTCCGCCGCCAGCAGACCATGCTACAGCCCAAGAGCAGTTAAAGTTTAGAAAGTAAAGTTTAGTTAAAGTTTAAAGTTAGGTTAGTTAAGTTTTTAGGGTTTAGTTGAACTGCCCCTGAGCTGTCGGGGGCAGTTTCATTTCGACAACGCCTGGTTTAGGTTGGGCGACAATTCCAGCCGATTGAACCCGGCCAAAACAATTTTAATAGCGCCGGATAGTTAATATATTTGATCTTACGCTTATGCGAGCACTCCTTATTATATTGTTTTTCCTCATCGGCTTTGGCACCTACGCCCAAAAGCCCAAAAAGAAAAAGCGCGACAAGGACGCGACCGAGCAATCGACCGTTGACCCCAATTCGTTGAGTCCTTACCAGGGCGCCGAATCGACGTTCCGCGAGCCCAAGAAGAAAAAATCCAAATCCAAAGGGCCTACCTACGATAGTCAGCAAGACTACTACGACCGCATGATGGCGGTGGCCAAAGAGCGCGGCAAAGCCGAACGCGAAATGACCAAGCCCCAATACTCCAACCCCATGTATTTCGGACATAAACGTCCACCCAAGAAGCACAAGGCGGGCAAGTTGAAGTATTGCAAGGAGTGCGGCATCCGCCACTAATTTCCGACCCCTTTTTTGCATCGTGACAGATAACGGTGTGCGTGTGCACTTTTCTGTATCTTGTACCGATGAATCTCGCCGGCTACATCGAGCATACCAACCTCAGTCCCACGCTGACCATCCGCGACATCGACCAACTGGTGGACGATGCCAAGCAGTATGGCTTTTTGGGAATATGCGTGCCGCCGTTTTGGGTGAAGCGCGCCAGTCGTGAGATCGGCACGGCCAAGATCACCCTCGTCACCGTGGCCGGATTTCCCTTTGGCTACACCATGACCGAGACCAAAGTCGACGACGTGCGCCGCGCAATCGATAACGGCGCCAACGAGATCGACGTCGTCTGGAACATCAGCGCTTTCAAGACCGGACTTCCCTGGACAAAGATCGAGATCGCCAAATGCAGCCACTTGGTCCACGCCAGCGAGCGGCTGTTGAAAGTGATTGTCGAGACTGCGTATCTTTCTGATGAAGAGCTGGAGCAGGCCTGTAAACTCTGCGCCGATGCAGGTGCCGACTACGTTAAGACCTCGACAGGATTTGCTCCGCGTGGAGCAACCCCCGAGCAGATCGCGATCATGAAAAAAAGTTTGCCAGCACACGTTGGCATAAAAGCATCGGGCGGAATTAAAACACGCGAGCAGGCGTTGGCTATGATAGATGCCGGCGCGACCCGCATCGGCACATCGTCCGGCATCTCTATGTTGCAAACAACCAACCCAAATCAAATACAATGAGCGAACGCTTAACAAATGTTTTCCCTTCGGAGGCCGACATTCCCGAAGCCTACCGGATCTCGCAACCCATCGATCAACGGGAGTACCTCATCAACGGTGAATTGAAAACGTGGCCGGGAAGTCTCAACCCCATCCTGAGCCCCGTCTATGTGAAACAAGGAAATGAAATTGTTCCCAAGAACATTGGCAGCACACCGCTGCTCACCTCGAAAGAAGCGCTCGAAGCACTAGACGGCGCCGTAAAAGCTTATGACCTCGGCCACGGGGTGTGGCCTACCCTGAGCGTTACCGCCCGCATCGAACACGTAGAGAAATTTCTTGCCGCCATGCGCCTGAAACGCGCCGAGGTGGTGAAGCTGCTCATGTGGGAGATCGGCAAGACCTTGAAAGATTCTGAAAAAGAATTTGATCGCACATGCGATTACATCGTCGATACCATCAAGGTGTATAAAGAGATCGATCGCAATTCGGCCAAGCTCGTGGAAGATCAAGGCTTCATGGCGCAGATCCGTCGCGTGCCTTATGGCGTGGCGTTGTGTATGGGTCCTTATAATTATCCCCTGAACGAAACGTTCTCCACGCTCATTCCGGCGCTCATCATGGGCAACACCGTGGTGTTCAAACCCGCGAAGTTTGGCGTGCTGCTGATCCGCCCGCTGCTGGAAGCTTTCCGCACCAGCTTTCCTCCCGGTGTGATCAACATCATTTATGGAAAAGGCCGTGAAACCGTTGGCGCGCTCATGGAGACGGGCCTCATCGATGTGTTCGCCTTCATCGGAACAAACAAAGGTGCCAACGAGCTGAAAAAGCTTCACCCTAAATCGCACCGTCTCAAAGCGGTGTTGGGATTGGATGCCAAGAATCCCGCCATCGTGCTTCCGGATGCTGACATCGACAATGCCGTGAGCGAATCCATTACCGGCTCGCTGTCGTTCAACGGCCAACGTTGTACGGCATTGAAAGTACTGTTCGTGCACAAGAGCATTGCCGACACCTTCATCACAAAATTCAACAAAGCCGTTGCAGCGCTCAAACCCGGCATGCCCTGGGATCCCGGCGTTTCGCTCACACCCCTTCCGGAGCCTGGCAAAGTGGACTACCTGCGCAACCTCGTGGAGGATGCAAAACAACACGGCGCGAGTGTTGTGAATGATGGCGGCGGAGAATATTCGCATTCCTTCTTTTACCCTGCCGTAGTCTATCCCGTCAATGACAAAATGAAACTGTACACCGAGGAACAATTCGGCCCCGTCATCCCCATCGTTCCTTTTGAGAACGACAGCGAGGTGATCGACTATGTGGTGAACTCCAACTTTGGCCAGCAGATCAGCATTTTTGGCAAAGACTCAAAACGCGTGGCCAGCCTGATGGACGCTTTTGTCAACCAGGTAGGACGCATCAACCTCAACACACAAAGCCAACGCGGTCCGGATACATTCCCCTTCAACGGAAGAAAAGATTCTGCCGAAGGAACCCTCTCCGTTTCAGACGCCCTGCGTGTATTTTCCATCCGCACGATTGTGGCCACGAAGACGACCGATGAGAATAAACAAATGATCAGCAACATCATCCGGAACCACGAGTCGGCGTTTTTGAGTACGGACTATATTTTCTGATCGTATTTTTTTTGAATTACAATAAAGAGAACCTGGGTGCCGAGAAGCATTCAGGTTCTTTGTATTTTAGAGATAGGTTATTGTAAACAGAAAAGAGATGAAACACCTCGCCATCCACGTCACCGGCAAAGTGCAAGGCGTTTTCTACCGGGCTTCCACCGTCGAAAAAGCCAGGGCGCTGGGGTTGAAGGGTTTTGTCCAAAATGAACCCGATGGAAGTGTATACATCGAAGCCGAGGGTGACGACCGTACACTTCAATTACTATTGGAATGGTGTCGCCAGGGACCACCCCATGCCCGCGTTTCCGATGTAACGTCTACGGAAGGACCGCTCCAGAACTTTCCGGATTTCAAGCAACGGCGGTAATGGGAAAATTATTTTCCTCTATCTTTCGTACATGGATGTAAAGGCACAATTCTTAGGCGCGGCCAAAAGCGTTACCGGCTCACGCCACCTCATCGACATTGGAGGAACCTACATTTTGTTGGACTGCGGATTGTTTCAGGGCTTGAAAGAATTGCGTCTGCGCAACTGGGATAAATTTCCGGTCGACCCCAAGAAGATCCACGCCGTTGTGATCAGCCATGCCCACATCGACCACACGGGCTACCTTCCAAAATTGGTGAAGGACGGCTACAACGGTCCCATCTATTGCACGCCGCCCACAGCCGACCTCATGCAAATCATGTTGCTGGATTCCGCCAAGCTGCAACATGAAGAAGCGCAGTACGCCCGGAAGAAAGGCTACTCCAAACACGCCGAACCGAGCGGCCTCTATGACGAACACGATGCACGCAACGTGTTTCCGCTCTTCAAAACTTTCGACTATAAGACCAAATTCAGAATACACGAACGCGTAGAGATCGTCTATCACGACGCCGGCCATTTATTGGGATCTGCTATCACGGAAGTTTTTATCCAGGGCGACATGCAAACCAAAAAGATCGTCTTCTCCGGCGATCTCGGCCGCTACCAGCAGGCCATGCTGCATCCACCCGAAACCATCACACAGGCCGACGTGCTGTTTATCGAGTCCACCTATGGCACCAAAGACAATCCTTACAACGACCCTGAACATGAATTGACCCGCGTGGTGAACGATGCCTTCCGTCGCGGAGGTGTGCTGGTGATCCCGGCATTTGCCGTGGGCCGCACCCAAAGCTTGCTCTATTATTTCAGGAAGCTGATGAAGGAAGATAAAATTCCCGATGTGCCCGTCTACATTGACAGCCCCATGGCGATCTCAACTACCTATTTATTTTATAAGTATCCAAACTACCACACCTTCGAATCGGCGCGGGAGGAACTGGCGCATGCCCTGGAAACCAACATGCTGGTGTTTGTGAAATCGCCCGAACATTCCAAATCGCTAAACCACCTGAAGACCAACGCCATCATCATCGCGTCCAGCGGCATGATGACAGGAGGTCGTATCCTGCATCACATGTTCAACCGGTTAAGAAATCCGCAGGATACTTTTCTTATTGCCGGGTATCAGGCCGAAGGAACGCGGGGTCGTAACCTGCAGGAGCACGCCCCGACTATACGCATCTTCGGCGAAGATGTGCCCGTCAGCTGTAAGATTGAACAAATCGCGTCGATGTCAGGTCACGCCGACCGTCGCGAACTGTTTCAATGGATGGGTGGCTTCACAGAAAAACCCAAGCTCACGTTCTGTGTACACGGCGAAGGAGAGGCCCAGGAGAGGTACGCCCAAGCCATTCGCGACACATTGCAATGGAATGTGATGGTGCCCAAACCCTTGGACCAGGTAACACTGTTTACAGGAATCTAAGCGACGCTCTTTTTGATGATCCCTTTCTGAGGGTCGATCTTCACTTCAAAGAATTTCGTGATGAATGCGCTGAGGCGCATGCCGGCCATTTGCGGCGTATAGTCATCGGGATAGAACACGGTGAGCTCCAGCACGGCGCGGGTGAAATTTTCGTGCTTGCAAAACTCTTTGATCCAGCGCTTGAACATGACGCTCCATTCCTCCTGGTATTTTCGCGAGTCGTCACGGCCATCGAAAAGGAACTCCAGTTGATTGTCGCTGTAATATTTGAAGCGGAACAATCCGGCCAGGTTCAGGTAGAACTCGTGCAGGTGTTCGAATTGGGTGGCGTGATGTGACTGGATCTTTTTGGACGTATCGTCCGCCAGGCCCAGCGGATTGCAACGCATCAGGTACTCCACTTTCACGAAGTCAACCAGGTAGTGCAGCAAAGTGGTTTCCAGGGAAAGTTGTGCCTCTTCCAGGATATAATTCTTGTCGCGTGGGAAGAATTTTCGAAGCACAGGGTTGCGATGGGGTTTCGCAAAAGTAAAAAGAAAAAGTGAAAACCGGGAGTGGCTTTCACAACGGACTATTCAAAAACACAAAGAAAAATCGTTAACGGGAGCGATAGCCCTATGAAAGGGGCACATTCACATGGCGCTCGGCGTGATACGAAGATCTTACCAGCGGACCAGACTCCACATAGCGGAGGCCGCGTTTCAGTCCCTCTTCTTTATACATGTCGAACGTTTCGGGGTGGATGAATTCGGCCACCTCCAGGTGCATTTTGGTGGGCTGCAGGTATTGGCCCAGGGTTAGGATGAGCAAGCCGTTTTCCACCAGGTCGTCCATGGCCTTGAACACTTCCTCTTTTGTTTCGCCCACGCCCAGCATAATGCCCGACTTGGTGCGCATGCCGGCTTCGCGGATGCGCTTGATCTGTTCGAGGCTGCGCTCGTATTTAGCTTGGGGACGCACCATGCGGTAGAGCCGCCCAACGGTTTCCATATTGTGTGACACCACTTCCTGGCCGCCTTCGATCATGCGGTACAGGGCATCCCACTTTCCTTTTGTGTCGGGGATGAGCGTTTCAATGGTGGTTTCGGGGCTTATTTTCTTGGTTTCCACAACGGTTTGATACCAGATCTCGGCGCCGCGATCTTTCAACTCGTCGCGGTTCACCGACGTGATCACGGCGTGTTTCACCTGCATCAGCTTGATGGCCTCGGCCACGCGCTTGGGTTCGTCGGCGTCATATTCGGTGGGCCTTCCGGTAGCCACAGCGCAAAAGGTGCAGCTGCGCGTACACACATTGCCCAGGATCATAAACGTAGCCGTGCCGGCCCCCCAGCATTCGCCCATGTTGGGGCAATTGCCGCTTTCGCAGATGGTGTGCAGTTTATAGTTGTCCACCAACTTGCGCACCCGGGCATAGTCCGGTCCTACCGGCAGTTTCACGCGCAGCCAATCCGGTTTGCGTTTGCGGGTTTGTTCTGGGGATATAACAGGCAGCTCGATCATGACAGAATGTTCACGTTTGAAGAAAGGACCGGTGAATACAGCGGTTTCACTGTATCCAAACGCGCCCTACTTGCCGATAAGTTCCTTGTATTGAGCAGCCGAAAGCAGATCGTTCGTGCTGCCGCTGATCTGGATCTTGATCATCCAGCCATCGCCATAGGGGTCTTCGTTCACTTTTTCGGGGCTGCCGTCCAAAATGGCATTCAGTTCCAGCACTTTGCCGCCAACGGGCATGTACAGGTCGGAAACCGTCTTTACGGCCTCTACGGTTCCAAAAATTTCGTGTGCGGCGATTTCCTGGCCCACGGAAGTAATGTCGACATACACAATGTCACCCAACTCGCCTTGTGCGAAATCGGTGATGCCTACCGTGGCCGTGTTGCCTTCGATCTTAACCCATTCGTGGTCTTTGGTGTACTTCAGTGAATCCGGGATATTCATGTTCAGGGGAAATTTTTAGTGGTTAAGGAGATTTTCAGTGGCCCAAAAATAGGTGAAAATCGGAAGATTGGGAAATGGATAAAGTAGGGAAAACAGGCCCGGGATGGACAATTAAAGCAGGAAAAACCGCCGGAAAGGGCCGAAATCTATTGCGCCAGGCTGAACCGCACCTGCACCCCGAACCGCGTGGTGGCCCGCCGGTAGGAGTTCGAAACCTTCGGGTCGTTGATGGTCCGCTCGAAGTAGGCCTGGATATTGAGTTTCTGGTTCACCACATAGCTGATGTTAGGCCGCAACTGGATGTTGACACTACCGTTGGTGATCATGTTCAACTCGTTCACCTTCCGTTGAATGGTCCGCGTATCCGATACGGTGGTGTTTAGCCTGAAGGTCACGTCGTTCTTCAACACGATGAGCCTGCCCTCGGATTTGAACGGCAGCTTCATGTTGTTTTTTGTAAAGCCGATTTCCAGCGAAATGTCTTTGCTCAGCATCTCGGTGATCTGTGCGTTGGAAATGGTGAGCGAAACGTCGCGTTTGGTTTTATACTGGAAGTTGGCCGTCACCCGGCTTTTCGTCCGCACGTTCACGCCGATGAGTGGCGCAAATTGTTCGGAGAGCAAGACCTGGCTGATCACGTACAGGGGAACATACTTGCCGTCGGCATTGGGCTGCCCGAAATACGTTCGGTTGTAATCTTCGATCGGCCGGTCGATAGCCAGGTAAGCTTGGTTCTCACTCGTATTCGCCAGGGAGTCCAACGAGTTGGAGTAGTTCATCACCGAATACGTCGATTGATACGCATGTGAAATGGTGATGGATTGAAACGTATTTTTAAAAAACTCTATTTTATTAAGCCCTGTATAGTCGACGCGCCAGTTTGGCATCGGAATCTTGGGGAAAGGCGACAAGCTCACCGCCTTTGCATCTTTTCCCGAATACGCTGCCAGGAAGGCCGGGATCACCACGTCCTGCATGGTGCTGTCGTATTCACCGGGGGAGCCGGCAGGGTTCCGCAATGAGAAGCGCTGCTGGATGGTGGCCAGGTTTTCCTCAAATTTTTGGAAGACCGCCGACGTCACCTCGCCATTGCTCTTATTGAAAGCGGTGCGAATGGTGTTGAACGAAATGCGATAGGACCCGCTGCGACTCGGGCTGAGATCGGTAAAACTATTGATGTTCCCCTCTTCGGTGGCGCGGAAAATGGATTGATACGAGTTCGTGGTCTCTTTCCTGAAATCGACTTGCACCTTCAGGTCCGGCGAAGGCTCTATGTTTGCCCGCAGGTTTATGGTCTGGTTTCGCTGTTGCGTGAAGGGCATGGTGAGGCTCGTGTTGGTGGTGAGCCAACCGTTGCTTGAGGCTTTATAGCGGATGTTGGGATCCTGGCTACCGAAAATGAAACCCCATCCCGGCGCATCCCAGGTATCGTCCATCCCGAATAATTTGGGATCGCGGACGAACCCAGGCAAGATCGTTCCTTCCGAAAGGGTGTACGTACCGTTGATGGAACGAAGCGACATGAGCAGGCGCAGGATTCCTTTTGCCAGGCCCGGCATGGATTTTTCTTTAACGCTGTCAGCCTTCGTCGGCTTTGGTGGGAGTTTTGGGTTGGTGGGCCGGGTGCTCACCTTTGGCGCTGCATTGAGTTCCTTGAGGAACTTCACTTTGTTATACAGCTTGATCATGTCTATTCGACCAGTATAGTTCTGTTCACGCAAATTCTGAATAGTGTTTTTAAAATTCAAGTCGTCAGGCAGTCCATTCACAATCGGAGGATTGCCCGGGGTGTCAGGCGTGTCGCGTGGCCCGGCGCGCCAGTTGTAGTTCACCTGGTAGCGATAGTCGGCCCCCAGCCAATCCGTTGCGGGAATTTTGTCGAGGGGTACCGTATAGTTCAGGGTCATGCTCTGATCGAAAAGCTTGGCACGACCAAATTTTTTCAAATTCTTTTTTATTTCGGTCGACACCGAATCCCCTTCACCATCCGGCTCGTCGATAATGGCGTTCATACGGGAGTTATAGTCGAACGACAGGTTCTTCGATAAATTCCAGTGTACGGCGTATGATCGGTTGAAGGTGAAGAACTTCACATAGTTCGGATCGGAAATAAAACCGGAGTTCCGGTACACATTCTTCTGGAACGACCGGTCAAGATCCGCCCGGATGCTGATGCTGGACGGCATGAGACTGAAGTTGAAATCCTTGATCACCTTCAACCAGGGCGAACTCAACCCTTTCGAATCCTTGAACGGTTCGATGCCGGTAGCTTTTGGCGAAAAGGTGTACGCGATCGAGCCCTTATATTCTTTTTGCAGGGCTTGCTGGGTGGTGAAGTTCGACCGGTTTGCCTCACTGTAGGCGTAGCTGAACGCAAAGTTCTCGATGTCCCATAGCCGTACCGGTGCATCCGCCCGGGTCTTCACCTTCCGGACGTTGATAAAGTTCAAACTTCGTCGCGTTTCCTGGTCGCGAATGATCTTGAGATAGTCGTGCCGTTCCTGGTCGGTATTGAACGACTGCAAGGCCGCGCTCAATTTCATGTCCGGGTTGGCGGGGTCGTATTGCGGATTGATCGTGGTGTTCTGATAACTCATGAACATAGGGATCTTGATGCCGGTGTTGCCGGGCAGCAGTTTATCCACATTCACGTTGGCCGAGATGTCGTAGGCGGTAGTTTCGTCGCGCGTCCGCTCGAAGATCTTGGAACTCACGGGTCCAAAACCAAAAGTGGTGTGACGGAACGCACCGGTCACCGTGGCAAAGTCCGCCAGCTTGGCGCTGACGGTAGAGTTCACCGCCCAGCCTGGCGTTCGGTTAAAATCGGTCACGCGAAGTTCGTTCGCCCAGATACAGGCCGATATCGTTTTCTTGTCGGCCGTCTTTGGGTTGCGGATCCCGATCATCATCACCTGCACGCTGCTCAGGTCGGGGCGTCCGAAGATCCGGATCAGATGGCGGTCCTCCACCAGTTTGGGGCCATCGCGGGGATACAACTCCGTTAACGGAAAGGCTTCGCGATCGCGCGCGGCTTTCAGCGCATAAAGATCATCCAAGGCCATGTCGATCGTATTTTCGTCAGGCCAGATCACTTCGGGATCGTTGGAGTTGGTGGGGCGCGTGATCTTCAACGGTATCGCTACCTCATAATAGTTTTGATCGAAGTCCGTACCCAACCGCAGGAACCCTTGCAGGTCACCGTCATTGGCGTCGCTGTTGGCGTGGAAATACATTTTGATCCGGCCATAGTTGAACAAATCCACCGCACCCGTCTTATAGATCGCCCGTGAATCGCCATCATTGAGATTGTCGACACACACCTGCACCGACTGCTCGTTCAACTGACGAGGCACCGCCGATGTGTTGTCGCGGTCGCGCACCACGCCAGGAGGGATCACATAACCCGATTTGTTTTCGGAAGCCGCGGCGTTTTCTTCCAGGTTCACCACGTTCACCGTAAAGTTGTTGGGGTCGAGTTCGGGGTCTTTCACCAGGTCGCTTTCCAGCAAATTGTCGGTGTATCTTCTCCAGCGGCTACCCACCATGCGGAAGTTTGCAAAACGCAACACCACCGGATCCTTGAACCCCGTGAGCAACATCCGCGCATACTTGATGGACTTAAAACCGTCGATGGCGCCGACCTTGTTCTCGAATTGCCGCACGGGAATACGGAACAAATACCACGTCACCTGCTCCGGCGAATTGGTGCCTTTGGTGTTGATCTTGTCTACGATATAACCTTTGTTGATGTCAAGTTGGCCGGGGCGCAGGTCGAGGTTGTATTCGTAATATTCTTCCAGTTCGCTCAGCGTATTATCGGCGTTGATATCTTCATTGTCAGGGATCGTGCTGCCCGAAGGTGTAACGGCGTCGCTACCCGTGATCACGGGAGAGTTTCCATCCTGGCCGTTGATCTGTTTGTAGCGTTCCAGGATCTGCGCGTTGTTGGCATCCAGATCGGAACCTAAGAAATAGTGGAAGTTATCCGCAGACGGATCCTGGATGGATTTATCCTTCGCTGCGCCGCCCAGTTGATTGATGTAATTTTGAAAGAAGGTCACTTCCTTGTCGGTCGGCAAACCATCCAACCCCACATCCTGGTGCACCCGTGTGCTGGGATCGTTGTTGAAGGCGTTGGTCAGGTATTGCTGCGAGGAGACATACCCCCAATTGTTTTTGGTGGCCTCCGTGTCGAGGTTCCCGGTTGGAGGAAGTCCGTTTTCGAACGCATGTTTGGAATCGCGGATCACGTCTTCGGAAATACTGCCGAGTTGGAAAGTTACTTTACCACCGGTCCGGTTCGGCTGTGGGGTGTCGGTAATTCCATCGTCGACGTAGCCGTATTGTGTGTTGATGAACGGGTCGAGTAACCAGAATTCAACGTACTCGATATTCGCCTTGTCAAAATCCACTTCGGTCCGGATCGCGTTCGTAATAGCGCCCCAGTTCTTTTCCGGGCTGTTCAGAAAACCGTCCGACGTTTGCTGTGGGTTGTAGTTGTAAGGTCCCCGTTCTTTTGGATAGTAGGCAACATCGAAGATCTGTTCATAAAAAATACCCTGCGTGAGCTGGCGCAACGGGAAAATTTCTTTCGGATCCACAGGGCGCACATAGTGGTTCTTCAAATCGTTGTCGGTGATGTTGTCGGGCTTGAAGCGACCCACGTTGCGATAAAGTTGATTGTCGACCGTGTACCAGGCAATTTTTGCGCGCAGGTACCCCGCGGCAAGATCGTTGCCCATGCCATTGCTGGGATCGAACCGGTAGTCGGGCGTTTTGGGAACGGAAGAAAGCTTCCAGCCGTTCGGGCTCATCAGCGAATAAGGCGTGGCGGTGTTCTCGAAGTCGTCGATATAAGCCGTTCCCTCGCCGTTGATCTTGTTTGATGTGCCCGGAAGCAATTGGGCAAACTCACCCGTCATGGTCACCGACGATTGTTCTTTGGTTTCCAAAAAAGGCAACGCATCCACGAGCTTCGTGAGCATGCGGCTTTTTTTATTGACGTTGAAATCAAGACCGTATTGCAAGTTGCGCGCCGGCTCGGTGCCGATCTGGTTACGGCTGATGAGCGGCCGTTCGTTGTAATACAACGCGGTGGCGCCCAGGTTCACATCTTCACTGAGGTGATAGTCCAACCGTGTTCCCAGCAAGCTTCGGGTTTGAAAAGCAAACGGGTCCGACTGCTCATACTTCACTTCAATATTTTTGCCCGAGTTTAAAACCGATTCGTTCAGGATGGTCACCTTGCCAAAGGTGTAGTCCACAACGAAGTCGGTTCCTTCGTTCAAGGGGATGCCCCCGGCATATAACTTCACCGAACCCTGCGACACGCCAAAGCCTGGTATCAATATTTCCTTCGATGAACCGGCACTGTACATACCCTTCATGTAGAATTTGTTCTTGGTGGCAAACAATTCTGCATCGGCCTTGGTGGTGTGATAGAGCGTATCGTAAGCGTATTTCTGGATGAGATAACTCTGCTGGGGATCGCCGGCAAACGCCTGTCGCAAGGCGTCGCTGAACGGATGGAGGTAGGGATAGATGATAAGACCCGTCGTCGAGTTTATAGTGATGCCTTCGATATAGTCGAAGTTCCCGTCCTTTTGCGGGTCGTTCACGGGGTTGAGTTTATCCAGACCCATCACTTCCACCAACTGCCGCGTTCGTACTTTCGTCCCTTCCTGCAATTGCGGGTTGTCGATACCGGATTTGTCATCGCGGTAGATCACCCGGAGCTGGAAGCCATCGCGTGTGAGTTGGGTCACGTTCAGGTTGTAGATGTTCTTCATCATCAGGTCCCAGGTGGGGATGATCTGTTTGTTTTGATCGCGGATGGCGATCTTACGGGGCCGCAGCAGCTTCAGGAAGATCACTTCGTTGTCTTTCAGGCTCGCATAGTCGTCGGAGAGCTCACCCACGCGGTAGGCGCGGCCGTTATAGGTGTACTCATAGGCAACGGCGAGGGCCTCGTCGTTTTGAAGCTTGCGTGTCAGCGTCACATAGCCCAACTGTTGATGGAAAGTATATTCCGTGGTCGCCAGCTTGCGAGCGCCGGTTATTTTTTCGTAGTCGGTTCCGTTTACCATAACCCCGGTGCCGAATTTGCCGTCGATAGCGCTGGTGATGCCATCGGCATCGCGGGACAACCCTTTAAGGTCCCCAAAAAGATTGTTTGCCGCGTTGCCGTTTGCTGCGGTGGGATTGCTGCTGTGAACGGCCGCAGTATTGTAGATCCGGCGTGGTTCGGCGAGGTCCATAAAGCCCATCACGTTGCGCAGGGTCTGCGTATCGTTGTTCCGGTTCAGGATGTATACTTCCACGCGGGTGATGTTCACCCCGGAAATGATCTGGGGTGGATTGCCGATCCACTTTTGGTAGTTATCGCGGAAAAACTGGCCGAGGAAAAAGTGACGGTTCTCGTCGTAGTTGGAAGCGATGATCTCAAACGGCCGCCCTTGCCCGGCGTTATTACCTCCTCCCAGGTTAATGGACGCGGTCTTTCCCCGTTGCGTGGTGGCGATGGAGGTGACGTCCAGTTTGCCGAACTGCATCTTGGCTTTGATACCGAAGAGGTTTTGCGCACCCTGGATCAGGGTGTTGTTCAGGGGCAGGCTCACGTTACCGATCTCCAGCTTTTGCAAAATGTCTTCCTTGAAACCGGTGTATTCCACCTTCATGTTGTTCTGGAAGTCGAAGGAATTGTTGTTGTCGAAGTTGGCGGTGACGGCCAGTTTTTCGCCTACTTTACCCACCACGCTCATGTTGATCTGCTGGTCGAACTCAAAACCGCCGTTGCGCTGCTGGCGGATGGGGATGTTGGGGTTGTTGAGGCGCTGGAAGGCGGCCCCGAAATCCAGGGTCACAAATCCGCGGGGCACCAGCTCCACATAGCTGCCCCCAAAGATGCGGTCCAGCACCGGGCTGATAAAGATCTTGGGGATGAGGCTGCGGCCGCTCACAGCGCTCTCGCCGTCCTGGGCGCGGGCGCGTCCTTTCCAGTAGCTTTTCAGGATCTGGCGGTCCTGGTACTGCTTGAACTCCTCGAAGCTCATGCTCGAGGTAGGGCGGTAGTTCAGGTCGCCGATCTTTTCATAGATGGTGTAGTTCAGGGCCGTGTCGATGTCCACGTCCAGTTTCATCTGGTTGGGATCTTTCAGGTACAGGGGCGAGGCCGTGGTGGTGTTGGAGAACGGATCGCCATAACGGTCGGTGGCCCGGTATGTGGGTCGCCGAGTGGGTTTGTAACTGTCACTCTGGGTAGTGTCGGAAGAGTTTTGGCGCGTAGGTCGGACTTGCCCCGATACCGTGTGGGGTACGAGCAAAATACTCAGCCATGCTACAAACAACTGGCCAAGCGTTAGAGCAACCTGATTCTTCCGTGTAGAGACAGTCAAACGTACTATGCGTTTTTTAGGGCCTGCTTAACTAAATCTTCTAAGGTAATGGTATTTCCCGATTTTTTCAGGACGGTATCAACACTTTTCTCAGCGGCTGCTTTGGGCAGGCCGAGCGTAAGCAAAGCAGATAACGCTTCCTTCCGCAGGGTATTGTGAGGGCTCACTGAAATAGACGGCTGAGTTTCGTCCCAGCTCTCCTTCTTCAGCTTGTCCTTCAATTCGATGATGACCCGTTGTGCGGTCTTGCCCCCGATCCCCTTGATGGATTGCAAAGCGGCGGCATCCTCGCGCACAATGGCGGCCTTCAACTCCTGGCTGTTCATATACGACAACATCACAATGGCCGTGCTCGGGCCCACCCCGTTCACCGACACCAGTTGTTGAAAGAGCTTCTTTTCCGTCTCGCTGCTAAACCCGAACAACACATGCGCGTCCTCGCGAATGCTGAGGTGCGTGTGCAGCATGATGTGCTCCTGTTCTTTGATCTCGGAAAACGTCTGCAGGGAAATGTGCAACAGATATCCCACGCCGTTAACGTCCACGATCACGTGGGTCGGGTCTCGCTGCACCAGCCTGCCTTTGAGGAAAGCGATCATTTTTTGTACGCTAATTTAGGATGAAAGAACGGTAGGATAAAACGAAAAAGCACAACGCCACAAAGAACCAACCGTGATCTTTGCGTTAAACTTTCCTCGCCCGCCGAAGCTTTAGCGAAGGCGGGTTCGCCCGAATTCAACGGCGAGACTCCGCCCCGAACCAGGCGAGCTAAAAATTACAAATGCCCGTTCTGCTCGTGAAGCTGTGCGTCCACCACGGCAATCGCCGCCATGTTCACAATCTCGCGAATGGAACTACCCAGCTGCAGCACATGCACCGGTTTTTTCATCCCCAGCAAAATGGGTCCGATGGTTTCCGCCCCGCCAATCTCCATCAACAGCTTGTAGGCAATGTTGCCCGACGCCAGGTTGGGGAAGATGAGCGTGTTCGCCCCCTCTTTCGCCAACGCGCTGAACGGGAAAGTCTCTTGCTGCAAAGTGGTGTTCAAAGCCACGTTCGCCTGGATGTCGCCTTCCACCACCAGGTCGGGGTTCTTCAACTTTGCCAGCCGCACGGCCTCCTTCGCTTTCTCGGGCACGTCACCTTTGGACGACCCGAAGTTGGAATACGACAGCATGGCCACGCGGGGTTCGATGTCAAAGAACTTCACGCCGTGGGCCGTCAATTCGATGATCTCGGCCAATTGTTGGGCGTCGGGCTCTACGTTCACCGTGGTGTCGGCAAAAAAGAACGTGCCGCGTTTGGCCAGAACAATGTACATGCCCGCCACGCGATTCACACCCTCGGCTGTGCCAATGATCTGCAGGGAGGGGAGAATGGTCTTGGGATAATCTTTGGTAAGACCGCTCACCAGGGCATCTGCATCGCCGTGCTCCACCATCATGGCGGCAAAATAATTGCGTTCGCGCATCAGGCGTTCGCAATCCTGGTAGTTCATGCCCTTACGCTGGCGTTTTTTGTAGAACTCCTGCGCATAGCGCTTTACCGTTTCTTCTTCCACGCGCGGATAGAGAATGGGACAATCGTGCAGGTCGAGTTTGTACTCTTCCATAAGCTTCATGATCCGCTCTTTATTTCCCAGCAAGATCGGGAATGCAATGCCCTCGTCTTTCAGGATTTGTGCCGCCTTCAGCACCTTATGATGATCGGCCTCCGTGAACACCACGCGTTTGGGCTGCTTCTTGGCGCGGTCGATCACGCGCGACATCAATTTCTGATCGATGCCAATGCGTTTTTGCAAAATCTCGTGATAGGCACCCCAATCCGTGATGGGATTTTTTGCAACACCCGAGTCCATCGCCGCCTTGGCGACCGCCGGCGACACCGTTGTGATGAGGCGTGTATCCAGGGGTTTGGGAATGAGGTAGTCGCGACCGAAACGGATCTTATCGGCGCCGTAGGCCTTTACTACGATGTCGGGCACCGGCTCCTTGGCCAGTTCGGCCAGGGCTTTTACAGCGGCCAGCTTCATGGCCTCGTTGATTTCGGTTGCCCGCACATCGAGGGCGCCGCGGAAAATATAGGGAAAGCCTAGCACGTTGTTTACCTGGTTGGGGTGATCGGAACGGCCCGTGGCCATGATGATGTCGTGACGCGTTTTCATGGCCAGGTCGTAGGCAATCTCCGGATCTGGGTTAGATAGAGCAAACACGATCGGATCCTTGGCCATCGCATTCAGATCGTCGGGCGTGATGGCGTCGGCCACGGACAGGCCCACGAAAACATCCGCGCCCTTCATGGCCTCTTGCAAACTGTCGATATCCTTGCTGGTGACAAATTGTTTCTTAATGTCGTCCAACCCGACGCGCTTGCTGTTGAGCACGCCTTTGCTGTCGCACATGATGATGTTCTCCGGGCGAGCGCCCAGCGCGATGTAGAGCTTGGTGCAGCTCACGGCCGCAGCACCGGCGCCGTTCACCACGATCGAAATGTCTTCTATTTTTTTGCCTACGATCTCCAGCGCATTGAGCAAGGCGGAACACGATATGATGGCCGTGCCATGCTGGTCGTCGTGCATGATGGGAATGTTCATCTTCGCCTTCAGCTCCGTCTCAATCTTGAAACACTCCGGCGCCTTGATGTCTTCCAGGTTGATGCCACCGAAAGTAGGTTCCAGCGATTTGACGATCTTGATGAACGCATCCGGATCTTCTTCGTCGATCTCGATGTCGAACACATCGATGCCGGCGAATTTTTTGAAGAGCACCCCTTTGCCTTCCATCACGGGCTTGGAGGCTTCGGGACCGATGTTGCCCAGGCCCAACACGGCCGTGCCATTGGAGATAACGGCTACCAGGTTTCCTTTGGAAGTATACTTATAAACATCTTCTTTGTTCGCGGCAATCTCCAGGCAGGGCACAGCAACGCCGGGCGAATAGGCCAGGGCCAGGTCCAGTTGTGTACTCAACGATTTCGTGGGAACAACTTCAATCTTTCCCGGTTGTCCCTGCATGTGAAAATTCAGGGCATCCTGTTTTCTGATTTTGATGGACATGTATGAATGTTAGTTAGGTGGGCAAAGATAACAAGCCACAGCAAAAATTACAGGATTATATCGCGAAGAACGCTCGCCTTACCGGCCCGAAAACAGGTTGTCCATGGCAAAGGGAGCATCTTGCCCGGGTTGCGGTTCTTTGCACGGAAGGCAGAATAGTCTGTTTGTAAAATGCAAATCCAGGTGAAATAAAGTGAACAAAGTTTGAGCGGAATAACAAAGGTTTACCTTTTTCTTCTGAACTTCATAGACAATCGAGGTTTGGTTTAAATCTGTTCTATGACGGCAGTCTCGTGGCTCAAAGGAGCGGTATTGTACGGCGTGGTTTGTCTCGTGGCGGGGCTGATGCTTGTTAATGTTTATCTGATCTATCGCAACAGCCAGGTCATCGAGTTCAACAAGCGGCAGCAGGAAGAAGCCGAACGGATCAAGGTGAGCGCAACGGATGTGGTTCGTGGTCTGCACTTGCTCGACATGGCCGTGAGAAGCTATGCCATCGTGGAAAAACTCTCCTTCCTGGATGCGCGCGACACGGCCATCTATGATATCAACCAAGCCTTCAACCGGCTGGAGACCGCCCTGCACGAACAACACTACGACCTCAACGAGGTGTACGTCCAACGCGACTCCGTGAACCACTACATCGAGGTCACCGGCGTGATGACAAAATATTTGCAACGCGGACAACACGATAAATTCGCGGCCCTGCTCGATCTCGATCCGGGATTCCCGGTGTGGTTGCATTTCATGGAATTCAAAAAGCGCGTCGAAAATTTTGAAGATAATATTTCCGCGCAGGCCAAGGTTCGCTATGAGAACGCGCTGCAAAACAGCTACATCCTGCAAATCGTCCTGTTCCTGTTCACCACACCTTTGCTGGCCTACACCGCGTTCCAAACCAATCGCAGCCTCGGTGTCTCCGAGCAACTGCGAAAATCAGAAACGCAACGCGCCCTCCTGCTCTCGGAACAAAATCTCGTGCTGGAGCGCACCGTCTACGAACGAACACGCGAGATCCTTGCGCAGAACGAAGAGATCAGTGCGCAGAATGAAGAAATCGTGGCGCACAACGAGCAATTGATCTTGCAACAAAAAGAGATCGAACGCCAGCGCAATGTCCTGGCCGAGCAGCAT
>CBIHQM010000012.1:0-34728 GCA_966211885.1 uncultured Chryseolinea sp. | reverse complement strand
GGAGTTTTTCCGCGGATGGTCACTTCACCGTCGGAGTTCACCAATACACCCGGCATGTTTTTTAATAGGTCGGCAGCGGAGCCACCGATCTGCGTGATGTTCTCGGAGGCCTTCACCACAAAGCCTTCCTCTGTTTTCTGAATGAGATCGCGCATGGCCGTTACCTCTACGGTATTGAGCTGATTGGGATCCGCTTCCAGGTTGATTTCGTGTAGATCGATGTTCATCGCCCCCGCGTGAAGGGAGACGGGAATTCGTTTCGGCTTGAAGCCGATCATCTGAATGTTTAATGTATAATCTTCAGGCGGTACTTTATCCAGGACGAACCTTCCCGTGCTGTCCGTCACGGCGCCGAGGACAATCTTTGTAGTGTCCCGCCGGAGGGTTAAGAACGCATTAGCAAATTCAACGGGGTTGTTGTTTTCTTTGACTACTCCTTTTATCCAGCCCGGGTTTTGGGCTTGTATAGAAGGACAAAAGGTCAGCAGTACAAGCGTGTATAAAATATGGAATAAAAATGCCTTCACGGGTACAATCTGCAAAGAAAACATGATAAATCAGTTGGGGTAGTGAGCATCTGTGTTTCCCTTGAAATAGTTTTAGTTCACCTATGACCGGGGTTAGTGTTTCGCCAGTGAGTCTATAAGTGGAGTGATCCTGGAAAGGATATCGTTCCGGAGTTTCTGAAAGTCATCGTTCACCGCATTGACCTCCCAATGGCTGGTCTTTCCGTTCCCTTGAAGGGTTGGCGGCAGGCTGCAAAAAAGGATGACTTGCCGGGTAGTGTCTACATCGGCCTGGCTCAGCTTTTTTGGGATGAAAGATTTATCCAGGAGATGGTCTTCGGTCAGCAGCTTTTTCGTCTTCGGCGAAATCTCTGGATCGGGATGAGTGCCCCGCGACACGGCCTGCCAAGGTATATTTTTTTCTTTCGCGAGCTTGTTAAAATACGTAGCGGCGATGACACTCTTGGCCGATCCGTGTTCACACACAAAGACAATAGTTTGCACTTGGGCATGTGCCGCCGCAAAGAGGAAAAGTCCCAGACAGATGCATCCTACTATTCTCATAGTCTTTTATTTAAACAAACTACGCCTGCATTCTGGAGACAAACTGGATTTTGGCGGTCAAGCCTGGCTATTTGTCAAATTTGACAGCCACCCGCTCTTTCGCTTTCAGTTCTTCATTTCCCTTCACGACCAGCGTGTCGCCTTCTTTGAGATTGCCAAAGATCTCGGTTTTGTCCGGCAGGTTTAACCCTTGCGACACATCTATCCAATGCGTCGTATCCTTCGATACTTTGATCACAAACTTTTTCTCCAGCGTCGTCACTACTGCCGAGAACGGGACCAGGTACGAATCTTCGCCGCGATAAATATTCAGGATCACATTGGTGAAGGAACCGGGCTTCAGCAGGTTCTTGTCATTCTTTGCCTCAAACTCCCAGATCTCCGTCCGCGTGGCAGCGTCGATGCTTCCCGCCTTGCGCATCAGCACGGCATCAAAGAGTTGGTTGGGATTGCTTTTCGCCGAGAACTTCACCTGGTTGTCTTTCAACAACACACCCGTCATCGCCTCCGGCACCGCGACGCGCAACCTTAACTTCGAATTGTCCTCGATAACCAGAATAGGCTTTTCGTTCGGCGAGCCGACATAGGCGCCTTCATTCACGTTTCGTTGCGTGATGATGCCATTGAAAGGTGCAGTGATGGCCAGGTAGTTTCCAACCTGCTGGAACGATGCTGCCGAGTAGCGGGCGGCGCTATAGTCCGCGCTGTCGGTGAGCATTTGGTTTCTTGCCTTTTGCAATTCATTGGGCGAAACCACGCCTTCTGTTCTCGCGGCATCTTTTATGCGGTTGTAGGTGTCGAGGCTGGTTTGAAACCTGGCCTTCGATGCCTGAAGTTTCCCGTTGGCCTCTCCCAACCGGGATTGGATCTCGGGCGCATCGATCATGGCCAGGATTTGCCCCTTCCTGACGATCGAGCCGATGTCAACCTTCAGTTGCTTGATATAGCCGTTCACTTTCGGATGGATCTCCACGTGCTCAAAGGCCAGGAGTTCGCCCGGCAAGGAAGTCTGTCGCTCCACTTTTCCCTTTTTCAAAGACAACACTTTGAGCGTGTCCATTTTTTTTACTTCACCCGCCGGGGATGGATTCGCGTGGGGTTTTCCGCAGGACGAGAGCAGTACGGCAAAAGGCAAAAGGATTACAAAGGATTTCATGTATCTGTTCAAGTTGAAGTTAAAACTATTGTCCGAAATTTTTGCTGGCCTCGTCGTCCGGATCCAGCGACGCACTGACGTAGGGTTTAGTTCCAGTGACGCGGCTATACACGGCCGGTAAAACAAACAACGTGGTTACCGTCGAGAGGAGCAAGCCACCAATCACGGCAATTCCCAAGGGCGAAGTTTGTTCTGCACCTTCTCCCACGCCAACGGCCATAGGGATCATGCCGGCGATCGTGGCGATGCTGGTCATCAGGATCGGGCGCAAGCGGTTGCGCGCAGCCTCCAGTCCTATGTTCACACCGGGTCTGTTCTCCTTCCGCAAAAATTCAGCGTTGGTAATAAGCAGGATCGCATTGGATACGGCAACACCGATCGCCATGATCGTTCCCATGAACGACTGAATGTTGAGCGTCTTCCCCGTCACAAGCAAGAGCAGGAATGATCCGGCAATCACCGCCGGCACGGTGGAAAGGATCGATCCCGAAAGACGGAAAGATTGAAAGTTGGTAGCCAGCAACAAGAAGATGATGCCGACCGCCAGGAGCAATCCGACGCCCAACTCCCGCAGCGTTTGGTCCAGCATTTCGGCCTGTCCCCGGAGGTAGATCTTCATGCCCTGCGGGATCTCGCCGATATTCTTTATGGCTTTGTTGGCGTCCTTCACGGCCGTTCCCAGATCTTTTTGGTTTAGGTTGGCCGTCACGGTAATGTAGCGTTGCTGGTTGAGACGGTCGTATTCACCAATGGTGTTTGTCTTCTTCCAGTCGGCCACGTCGCGCAAGTAAATGTTCTGGTCACCCTTGCCATCGATGGGGATCTGCTCCACCTGGTCGGGACTGTTCATTCTGAATTGAGGATATTCTACTTGCACCTGGTAAGCATTGCCGGCGGCTTTGTCGAGCCAGTACATCGGTTGTGTCAACCGGCTGGAAGATGTTCCCGCCTGCACCGACTTGGCGGCCTGCTCCACCGACACGCCCATCTGACCGGCGCGTACGCGATCGTAGTTGATCTGCAGGCTCGGATAATCCAACGGGAGACCGTATTGAATGTCTCGCAGATACGGTATTTTCTCCAACTCTTTTTTGAGCTTCTCCGCATAGACGCGCCCTTCCGCAAGGTTCTTGCCCTGCACAGCGATCTCAATCGGCGTGTTGGTGCCCAGGCTCATCACCTGGTCCACCAGGTCGGCCGGCTCGAAGGAGATCAGCGCTGCAGGCATTTCTTTTTTCAGACTGTCGCGAAGTTGCTCCTTGAATTTTTCGAGACGGATGCCCGAGGTGCTTTTGAACTTCACTTTCAGGAGCGCTTCATGCGGGCCGCTGGTCCACAGAAAAATCGAGTTGATGGCATAGGTTTGTGGCTGCAACCCGGCAAAGGACGACGTGATCTCGATGTTGTCCTTTCCTGCGATCCGGTCAATGAGTTCCAGCACATTTTTGGTGGCCGTTTCCGTGCGCTCGATGCGCGTGCCGGTGGGCAACCGCAGGCGGACTTGAAATTGTCCTGCATCTACTTTTGGAAATATTTCGGTGCCGATGAAGCGATAGCAGACCACGGCCGTTGCCAAGGCCGCGATCAAAAACAAAGGCGCCAGAATTTTTGACCGTTCATATTGCGTGCTGGTGAAACGAACATACCACGCCTTAAAGCTTTCAAACCTGGCGTTGTTAGACTGGGTCCCGGTTCTCAATAGCCAGTTGGAAACCACGGGAACAAAAGTTTGTGACAGCAAAAAGGAAGCGATCATCGCAAAGCCCACGGCCATCGACAACGGAAGGAACATCGCCTTCGGAACGCCTGCCATAAAGAGGGCCGGTACAAATACGGCCAGGATACAGAGCAGGATTAAAAACTTGGGCCATGCAATCTCTTTGCAGGCATCGATGATGGCCCGGGCCTTGGACTTTCCATTTTCCTGGTGCTGATGAATATTTTCCACCGTCACCGTGGCCTCATCGACGAGTATGCCCACCGCCAGCGCCAGCCCGCCAAGCGTCATGATGTTTATCGACTGTTTAAAAAGATACAGGAATACCACGGCAGAAAGCAACGCCAGCGGTATGGTGAGCACAACAATGATCGCGCTGCGTCGGTCGCCTAAAAATAATAACACCATCAACCCGGTTAATATGGCGCCCAATCCACCTTCGAACATCAGGCTTCGAAGCGAATTGATGACGTACCCGGATTGATCCAATTCATAGGATACTTTAATATCATCGGGAACGGCTGCCTGCATTTCGGGCAAAGCCTTCTTGATGTTTTGCACGACATCCCATGTCGAAGCATCCGCTCTTTTGGTGACGGGAATGTAGACCGAGCGTTTTCCATTGATAAGCGCATAGCCCGACGTGATGTCCGCCCCGTTATCGACACTGGCCACATCGCGCACATAGATCGACGCGCCAGTTCCCAGCTTGAGCGGTATGGATTCGAGTTCCTTAAAATTGTCGACAACGCTGTTGGATGGAGTGATCAACGCAAAGTCGCCCACGCGAATATTTCCAGCAGGGGAGATGACGTTGTTTTTGGCGATGGCGGTAACGAGGTCGTCCGGGCTAAGGCCATAGCTTCGCATTCTTTCTGGATCGGCTTTTATCAAAACGGTCCGCTGGTTTCCACCCAACGGCGGTGGCGCGGACACGCCGGGCAGCGAGGCGAACATGGGACGCACCTTGAACAAGGCCAGGTCCTGAATTTCATTCAACGATCTGGTCTCGCTGCTAAACACCAGCTGGCCCACGGGAACCGAACCCGCATCGTAGCGCATAATAAAAGGAGGGAGGGTCCCGGGGGGCATAAACGAACGGGAGCGGTTCACATACGACACCGTCTCGGCCATCGCCGTGGCCATATCCGTTCCCTCGTGAAATTGCAATTTGATCAACGCAACCCCTTGAACGGATTTGCTCTCCACATACTTGATGCCGGTGATGTACAAAAAGTGATATTCATAGTACGACGTAATAAAACCCTCCATCTGTTGTGGAGAAAGTCCGCCATAGGTTTGGGCCACATAAATGGTAGGTAGCCCAAGCGTTGGAAAAATATCGACCTTTGCGTTCCGGATGGCGACGGTGGAGAAGACGAGGATAGCAACGATCGCTACAATGACGGTGATGGGTTTGCGTAAAGCACCTTGTATTAAGTTCATACGGCTTACTTGACTTGATTTAAAAATATAGCGATGTCACCCTGAACCGCCGCTTTATAGAGGAGTGCCTTCCAGGCTTCCAGGTAAGATTGCTTCAACTCGGTTTCGGCCTTCACCAAACTGTATTGCGCCTGGATCAGGTCGGCATAGTTGGTGAGCCCTGAGTTGTAGCGGGTGGTCAATGCGCGGAAGGAGAATTCGGCCGATCGGTAAAACACCGGGCTTTCCTTCGCCACTGCGAGCGCGTTCCGAAAGGTGATCTCTGCGACTTTGTTTTGTTTGTTCAATTCGAGTTTCACCTGGTTGAGCCGTTCTTCGTCTGCGCTGATCAACGCACTTTGTTGGCGCAGTTGGGGGCGAACTTCCAGAAAGCGGAGCAAAGGAACGCTCAGCTGAAGTCCCGCACCATAGTTGTACCGGCTAAAAGACAGGCCATCGCTTGAATTGACAACACCATCGTAGCGAATGCCAGAACCGCGCGCATACCCTGTGGCCCACACCGAAAGGTTTGGGTTGAGCGTTCGCCGGATAGAGGTTTGCTGCTGACGCCGGGCCAGGAGCCTGCTTTCCGAAAGACTCAGTAAAGGATGGCTGGTAGCAATCGTGTCACCGGAATTTGAAGGGAGTTGGTGAAAGTAACTGCTGTCGGGAGTATAGGTCGCGGCATCGCTGGCCAGCAACTCCGACAAAGTAGCTTGTTGTGTTTCAAGATATTTCTGGTGATTGAGCAACTCGATCCGGGCGCGCGAAACTTCTCCATGAAACAGCGCGGTGTCCACGCCAGGATGCAAGCCGCTCACCGTGAGCGTGCGCACGGCCCGCAGGTTCTCTTTTGAACGCTCCAGGTTTTTTGAATAGACCTTCAGAAGTTCGTGCGCCATGAGCACATCGAGATAGGTGTTGATAAAGGTTACCTGGTGTTTGAATAGCTCGTTGCGTGCATCGGCCTCGTTGTATTTGACCCCGGTTTTTGCCAGGTCGATGCGCGCGTTCCGTTGCCCAAACGTGAAGGGCTCCCACTTCAAGAGCAAACTCCCCACGCTTCCAAACACACCACTGGAAGTATTGTCTGCTGATGGAGGCCCGCTGATCGGCACAAAATACTGTGGCATCGCCATGCCGGTGATGTTGTTATAGGTGGCATAGTTCACCTGGTAGGCCGCGTCCAGAGACGGCAGCGCAGAATTTTTTACCGTGGAGATATTACTTTGTCCCGCCTGCACCTCAAGCGATTTGGCCTTCAGCAACGGGTAGTTGGATTCGGCTTGTTTCAACAACTCATGAAGGGTCTGACTGCTTGCCGTAGAGGCCGTCAACAACCCGATGGCGAACCAAAATAGTTTCATTGGTTTTTTTATATAAAGTACAAATCAATTTTGGGAGAGAAGTGGTGGGTCCCGCTAAGTTAATTCAATTCTTGTAAACGTTCATGGATGCCTGCGTTTGAAATTTCTTTTTTACGGCTGCGGCCGATATCGTAAAGCAACGGGCCGGCCAATGCCCGTGCCCGGCGATACCATGCGTTAAAGCCGGTTGCTCCAGGTGTGTTTTTCACACTGCACATATTTTGCCCAGCTATACAGCGCGTCATAGATTTTCATCCCGATCACAAGTTGCTCCTGGTCATCTTTGACATTATAAGATAGGCCGGCCGAGATCGCCCAAAGTCCGGCAGCCTGGGGTGCCAGTTCAAAACTGTCGGTGTCTGCCGCCCGAACGATCCTGGCCAATTGATCGATGGCCGGGTCGGCGAGATGATGCTTCTTGACGATGTAATCAAACGTACAGAACTCACCCTCGTGCGAATACTCCGCGCCAGGAATGTCATAAGGGATCGCTTCCATTTCTTTTGCCTTGCTGAACACCTGCTCCTTGGGAACATAAATGAACTCAGCCTCACGGTCCACAAAATTCTTGATCAGCCAGGGACAAGCAATACGATCAATCTTCGGACGTTCGCGTGTGATCCATTTCATAGCCTTATGTTTTTAATCACGTAATGCTATAAAATCCCCATAGAGAAGTATAGAACAGAATTTACTTTTGGGATGGACTTTACGTTTTGCAAAAAAAAATTCACTGCGAAGAGCGCCGAAACAAATCAATAGCATCAAAGTGATAAGCTACTGGCTACTGACTACTGGCTACTGAATACCGAGAACAAGATTCTGGCTCCTGGCTCCTGGATTCTGGCTCCTGAATTCCAACCCCAACAGCCCTCACATCGAATTAAAAACCCCCTCGAATTCCACCGGATAAACGATCTCATAATTCCAGTCATTCTCCCCGATCATAATCCGTTTTGTAACCAGGACATGGTCCAACAATCCTTCTTCATTCAGGATCTCCAGCGCCAGTTCGGTCGCGCTGTCCCAGTCGTCGATAAAAAACAACATGTTTCCACCGGCCCCCATGTCGCCCGCAAACCATTCCCCGAGATGGCCGCGTTTCAGGGCTTCATCAATTTTATCCTCAACACTTTGTCTCAGGTCGACGAACCCAAAGGATTCCAGGTTGCTCATGGCGGAGTCTGGAATGATCTGAATAAACATGACATCCCGCTCTTTTCCAAGCTTTGCCGCCCATCCTTCCTTTTCAAAGTGCATCGACAGCGAATCGATTGTTT
Organism: uncultured Chryseolinea sp.; assembly: GCA_966211885.1. GTDB lineage: Bacteria > Bacteroidota > Bacteroidia > Cytophagales > Cyclobacteriaceae > Chryseolinea. The sequence continues at coordinate 26,713 of CBIHQM010000012.1, read as the reverse complement.
TCGATTCATTTTTGAATGTTGTCACCGCCTCGAATCGCTGATACGTCAAGCCATATTCATCGAGGTAGAGCTGTCCGTTTTGCAACGCGATTTCCGAATTGCTGGCCAGGATCCGCCGGAATTCGATGGTGTCATTCGACTTTTTGTAAAACGCCTTCAGGATCAATTTGTCACTGTTCCTGGACTCGCCCAGCCGCTTCTGTTTGGGCCGGTAGGTACAACCAAAACAAGTAATGATCCCCAGAAAAAGAATAGCATACTGAAGAAGGGATTTTACCCGCTGCATCTTATCGGCCATTGCCTGAACCCTGTTTGATGGAAACCATTTTTTATTGCTCCAACGAATATCGAACTTTTCCCGAAAGACGTGCCCGCAATCAAAGGAATGCCGGACATAAGCTCCTGAATTCTGGCTCCTGGATTCTGGCTTCTGGCTCCTGAATAGAAATGTCTTAATTTAGCAGGATACAACAAGGCATAAAAACCATCACCCCATGAACCACGCTGCAAAATCACTCCGCGCTTTTATTGGTGCCAGGAACTTTGAGGAATCGAGACAATTCTACAAGGAATTGGGATTTGAAGAATCGCCGATCGATGCCTCCATGTCCTACTTCAAAGTCACGGACACGCTGGGGTTCTACTTGCAGAACGCTTATGTGGAAGACTGGATAAACAACTTGATGCTGTTCCTGGAAGTGGACGATGTGCATCGCTATTGGAAAGAACTACAGAGCCTGGGACTGCATCAAAAATATAAGGGCGTGAAGCTGACGCCGATTCGAGAGGAAAGTTGGGGAAGAGAATGCTTTATGCACGATCCCTCCGGCGTGCTATGGCATTTTGGAGAATTCAAACCCAGGCCATAAACGATTTGAAATGGCAGATCACTGGAAAAAAATGCTTGCTTGATGGAAAAATTCGGAGTAATGCAGGAGGTTTGCCTGCAAAAGAAATTCTTTTCACTTCGAAAATGACCGGTAGACTGTATTTAATACGGATAGAAGTTGTTTTTTGCGTCTCATCTTGCATGGGTGCGATCAGGTTTGCGCGGATGATGCATAATTGCCTGCGATCTGTTAAATTTGCAGATGCTCAAGGTTCTGGTAATCCATATTTTCCTTCCCGTTCTCTCTTTCTTTCCGCCGGTAAAGAATCGGCACCACCACCTCCTGACGTTGGCTACAAACAGTCACTATAAACTTGCCGACACCCTGCATGCTCCATTGGTGAGGCCTACGGAAACAAAGAACAAGGCGGAAGAACTCATCACGTTTGCGCAGACCTTGAAAGGAACGCCATATAAATACGCCTGCTCCGACCCGAAGAAAGGATTTGATTGTTCCGGGTTTGTCCAGTATGTGTTCCATCATTTTAATATCCAGGTTCCGCGCAGCTCCATCGCCTTCACAAATGTTGGAAAAACAGTAGACCTCAAAAGCGCCCAGCCCGGCGATCTTATTCTTTTTACGGGCACCAATAAAAAAGTGAGAAAGGTAGGCCATGTGGGCATCGTCATCCAGGCGTCGGATACCATCCGGTTCATCCATTCTTCCTCTGGAAAATCATGGGGCGTGAACGAGACGACACTGGGCGCCCACTATAAGGCGCGATTCATCAAAGTGGTCCGGCTACTGGAATGATCGCCACCGGCGACCGGGCCGACGACAATACCCATTGACCATCCAAATCCATCAATGATCGAGCTACCATTTCTCTGTGAAAGGCACAGGAAGAAAATTGTCGCATGATCATAATCAGACGATTCCGTCCGACGGCGGACAACCCACCATGGTTCTGACTGTGGATGCAGACGGCTTTCGACGTTTTACATCTTGGCATAATTCTTCATGTCATAAATCGATCACATACCCTCACCAAAAACCTGGATTATGTATAAGAGTTACTTTCGATACGGATGGAGAAATCTCATCAACGGTAAGGCCTACTCGCTTATCAACGTAACAGGGCTGGCCATCGGCTTGGCCTGCTGTCTGGGCATCGGACTGTTCATCTATGATGAATTCAGTTTTGATAAATTTCACGCGAAGCTCCCCCAGCTCTATCGCGTGGTTGAAAAACAAAAACAAGCCGGTGTGGTCTATGACGTGGCCTGCACCCCTGGCCCGCTAGGCCCGGCCATGAAAACGGATTTCGCTGAAGTGCAACAAAGCTGCCGGCTCGGCAGAACCAATGGCATACTGGAGACCGGACAAAAACACGTGGAGCCCGCCGACATCCGCCTGGTGGACAACAGTTTCTTTTCGATGTTTGATTTCAAATTACTCAAGGGCAACCCCGCCCAGGCCCTGCGCCGGCCAGACGAGATCGTACTCACCCGTTCCGTCGCGTCCCAATTGCTCGGCCCCGACTGGCCAACCAAATCCAACCTTCTGGGAACGACCATCAGCATGAGCAGCTACGGCGTGGACTATACGCTGACACTGACCGGCATTGTCGACGATCCGCCCGTAAATTCCCACATCCGCTACGACGTGTTGCTTTCGATGCTGACCGTGGAGAAGTACGATTATTTCAAGTGGGACAACAACTCGTACTATACCTATCTATTATTGAACCCGTCGGCCGACCCGGGGGCATTCGATCACAAGCTAAGAACCTACATCGACCGTTATTCCGAGATCGGTTCAAAAGACGAGGCCCGCATCCTCTTTCTGCAACCCATGAAGGACATCTACCTGCACTCGCACTTTGACTTTAATAGCGACGATGCCCGGACGAGCGACATTGCCTATGTGCGCATTTTTTTCGCCGTGGCGCTGATGGTGTTGCTGATTGCTATATTCAATTTTGTGAATTTGTCCACCGCGCGGGCCACGCAGCGCGCCAAGGAAGTGGGCGTGCGCAAAGTGATCGGCGCGATGTACAAACAACTCGTCGCGCAGTTCCTGGTGGAGTCGTTCTTGCTCACCGCGCTGGCAGTGGTGGTGGCGCTGGCCCTCTTGCAGCTCTTCTTGCCCTTGCTGAACGAGATATCGGGTAAATCACTCTACGTGCCCTTCGAAAAAATCAGCTTCCTGGTAGCGGTGGCGGTGGCCACGGTGATCATCAGTCTACTGGCTGGGCTTTACCCCGCCTTCTTCCTGTCAGCGTTTTCGCCGGCCAAAGTGCTCAAGGGATTTTTGAAAATCCGCTCCGGTATCACGTTCCGGCGTACGCTCGTGGTCGGGCAATTCATGTTTGCCGTGATGCTCGTCATCGGCTCGATCGTGATCTACAAACAACTTCGCTTCATCCAGGACAAACAGCTCGGATTTGACCGCGAGCAATTGTTGTACATGCGGCTCAAAAATAAACTCAACGGCAAGGCGCTGACGTTTAAAAATGAATTGGAAAATCAACCCGGTATTGTCGCGGTGGCACCGGCAACCAGCGACATGGTCGATGTGACGAACTCCACATGGGCCATTGCGTGGGAAGGACAGCCGGCCGACGATAAATTCCTGATCACGCAAATCAATACCGATGCCGATTTTCTGCGCACCATGGGCATGACACTGGCTGCCGGCAGAAACTTCGTGCCGGGCGCATCCGACACGACCGCCTACTTGCTCAACGAGATGGCTGCACGCCGCATGGGATGGACTGCCGCACAGGCCCTGGGCAAAGCCGTTACGCTCTGGGGTAAAGAAGGCACCGTGGTGGGCGTGGTGAAAGATTTTCATTTCCGCCCCATGACGGCGGTGATCGAACCTTTTATTTTCCGCTACTGGGCAAAGAGCAGCTATGCCGGCGTTTTTGTGAGAACACAACCCGGGCATACGCGCGAGGCCCTGGCCACTCTAGGGAAGATATATAAGACGCACGAAGACCAGGCGGCCCTCCAATATCAATTCATCGACGAGGCCCTCGACGCGCAATATCGCACGCAACAAAACAGCGGCACCATCATCCTGTTCTTCTCCGTGCTGGCCGTCATCGTATCGTGCCTGGGCCTTTTCGGTTTGGCCACCTATGCGGCCGAACAACGAACAAAAGAGATCGGCATCCGCAAAGTGCTCGGCGCCACCATGGCCAACATCGTGCAACTTCTTTCCAGCGACTTCATCAAGCTGGTCGTGGTGGCCATCGCACTCGCCACACCCATCGCCTGGTGGAGCACCGACCGCTGGCTTCAGGATTTTGCCTACAAGATCGACCTGGAATGGTGGATGTTTGCGGCAGCAGGGGCGGTTACGGTAGTAGTCGCGCTGGCCACCGTATCTTACCACTCCATCAAAGCCGCCATCATGAACCCCGTCAAAAGCCTGAGAACGGAATAGGGGAAGTCGCAGCCCCGGACTGGAGTGCTTGTTCAACGCAGGGATAACTGCGTTTGAGCGAAATCATTTTAATGTGTTGACTGGAACGTCAGAAAAGGCAAACTTAGCATGCAGGAACGCTAGACCTCAAACTGACATACAAGTTGACGACACCGGTATTCGATCTCGGCAATATCAGCACTCATCCCCCCACGGACATCTCCGGAATAAAGGCGTGCCTGGACGCCATCGATCGGAGTTCTGTCTTCGTGAACAAAATCAACTTTAACGAGAGAGTGGAAGCGATCGATTTTATCGAATACCATGTTCTCGGCCAGATTGAATTGATCCTCCAAAAAACAAGTCCGACGGATCAACTGACTTCATTGAAAGATCACGCCGAAAACGTAAAGTCTCGCCTCGGGAAAGTCAATGCAGCATTATTCGAAAGCCTTCGCGAAAACATCCGGAATAAAAAGTATACGGAAAATGATCTCAGGAATCTACTACACGAATACGTCGGGGCTGATTTGAATCCCGGCGAGCAACGGGAGGTGATCGGCTACGACAATCTCGATATCTTTCTCAACGGACTATCCTCGTTTCTACCGATACCTGAAGCGATCAGGAGCCTGGAACCGGAAATGGTGTATTATCAAAAGACACCCGGCCGGATCATCCTCGAACTGGTGGAGAAAGCCCAATTCACAACGGGAGATGTTTTTTTTGATCTGGGTTCTGGCTTGGGCCAGGTAGCCATCCTGGTAAATCTTCTCCGTGGTGTTCGAACCAAGGGTATTGAATTTGAGCCTGCATTTTGCCACTACGCCAGCGCATGCGCCACACAGCTTAATCTACCAGACGTTTCCTTCATTAACGCCGACGCGCGTGAAGCGGATTATTCTGAGGGCACGGTATTTTTTATGTATACGCCCTTCGAAGGAAAAATGCTACAAACGGTTTTAGAGATTCTGAAGAACGAATCCCGGTCCAGAAAAATCAGGATCTTCACCTATGGTCCCTGCATTGCCAAGGTGGCCGAACAACACTGGCTGGATTTTCCAGGAACCGACATCAACGACATTCACGCGCTGGGAGTTTTTGCCAGCCGGTGACATCAGTATCCTACCTACCCGCCCTTGTTGGTGTTCTTCACCAACAAGAGACGCGGGGGAACGTCTTATTGCAAAGAGGGTATTAGCAAAGGGCAAGTATAAATAGAGCACATCGCCCGAAATGTTGTTGGTGAAGAACACCAACAACGGCGGCCACAACGGCGGACACGTCGCCCCAACAACTTGCTGATTAAATTGATTACCTTGTTTATTCAACAAGCATACTATGAAACACATCCATCAACCTCGTCGAAAATTTCTCCGGGTAGGCGTAGTAGGATTTTGTACTGCTTTCTTTGCCCAGCTCCCAAAACTCAGTTTTGGAAAGTCAACGTCCGGTGGCGACAAAGGTATTGTCGTGCGGGAAGCTGAAGGAACCCACATTTTAACGCGACGCAAAGTGCCGATCACCATAAAAATATCCAAAGCGAAGCAGGGCGTCGAGGGCATTTCGTTTTGTGTGGAAGACATGTCGCCCGGGCGTAAGATGCGTGTGCATAAACATTTGAATAACGATGAACTTATTTTTATCCATAAAGGAGAAGGCACGATGACCTTGGATGAAGAGACCATGGCCGTAAAGACCGGCGATGTCGTCTTTGTTCCAAGAGACACGTGGCACGGCCTTGACAATACCGGCACAGAAAATCTGTACATGGTTTTTCAGTATTCACCCGCTGGATTTGAAGAATATTTTATTGAGAACGGCACACCGGTGGGGATGCCCGCCAGGGAAAGAAGCGACGAGGCGTATGCGTTGACGGAGAAGAAGTATGGGATGGTTTATAAGGATAAGCAATGATCGATCCCACCGCCCCAACGCCCTTGTTGGTGTTCTTCACCAACAAGCGATGCGGGGAACACATTGTTGCTAGGGAGATATTAACAATGACAGGCATGAAATAAACGACATCGCCCGGAATGTTGTTGGTGAAGAACACCAACAACGGCGGGTGTAAGCAAAAAAAAACTGCCTGCGCCGATGTACCGATCGGGCAGGCAGTTCACCCTAAACTGCAAGAGAGGATCTTGCTATTCTTTGTCCCACCAGATCCGGGTGGTCCATAAATCCGGGCCTTGGGAGTCGATGGCGGCTTTGTAGTTTTCTGTGTTGATGCTGGCTTCCGATTGAGGGTAGGGGATGCGGCGGGGAATGGTTCCGCCGGTTTCGTTGCCTGGATAATTGGTCGGGGTCAGCTTGGGATAACCGGTGCGTCTCCAGTTGGCGAAGATCTCCATGTTGTTCATGAATTGGGATACCCAGAATTGCGTGTGGATCTGCTCCATTTGCTGATCGAAGGTGCCGCCCGTGTAGGGATTGTCGGCCAGGTATTGATCGATGTCGGCTTGTGGAATGCTAAACGATCCGGGATAGAGTGGTCCCATTTTCATGGACGCTGTAACGGCTTCTTCATAGTACGTCTTCGGGTCGCCGCTATCCCAGCCCCGGAGGGCAGCCTCGGCGAGATATAATTTCACTTCGTTGTAGCTAAGGAAAATGCTGGGCGTGGCATCGTGCGCGACGGTATGCAAATTGATCTCCGAATATGCGGCGTAGGAGTCGTCGGTCCAATCGGGGATAATGGATTTGATGGAAGAGGCGTCGTAGCCGGAGGGCAGGCCTTTCTGGTCCGCTGGATTTGTGCTGGTCGGCAACAGGGTGGGATCGGCATTTCCCGGCCACAGTGTGATGTAGAATGGAAGCCTCGGGTCTTTTGTATCTTTCAGGTGCGACACAAAAGTTTGCGCCATCTTTCCATAGCCTCTGCCTTCTTCCGAAGGCGGCACACCTTCGCCGCCTTGCAACTCGCGACCATCCCAATAGTAGTTCAGTTCGCCGCCGCTCGAGTGATTCAGTTTGGCGATGTCGGCATTGCTTTGCATGACGCCGCCGGCGATGGCTTTCTTCACCCACGTTTCCGACAGGGCGAGGTCAACTTTAGTGAGCCGAAGACCGAGGCGAAGCATCATGGAATAAGCAAAGGTCTTCCACTTGCTCACGTCGCCGCCATAGAGATAGTCGGCCGATCCAAAGGAGGGCTTCGAGGGATCGAGGTTCTTGGCGGCCTCGTCGAGTTCCTTCAGCATGTCGGCATAGATATCCTCTTGTTTGTCGAACTTCGGTTTGTAGATGCCTTCGGTGTAACCCTGGCCGGCTTCAAAATAGGGAACGTCGCCGTACATGTCGGTTGCGCGGTGCATGATGTAGACGTGCCAGATGCGGGCGATGTTGTAGTAGTTCACCATTTCCGGATCGTCTTTGGTGAGCGTCAGGATCTGTACGTTCTCCTTCAACTCGACGCCGAACACGGCGTTGAAAAGGCCGTCGGTATAGCCTGCTTTTTTTAAGTACTTGTCGCCCGTCCATTGGTAGGGGTTCAACGACGCGAAGATCTGCATCATGGCTCCTGCCAGCTTGTCGTTCGGATACAACGTGTTGTCGTCGCTGGAGCCGGCGGTCCGGACCAGGTTGTAAGAAAACAAGCTGCCGATCACCGGGTCGGTAAAGGCATTCGGATTCTTGTTCATCTCTTCAAACCGGCTGTCGCAGGCAGAGGCCAGTAAGATCAGGATCAAGCTGCTCTGGATCGTCAGTCGGATGAATTGCTGTTTTATATTTTTCATGATTCGTTCTCTGATTAAGGTGGTTACTTCCATGATCTAGAATCTTACCGATAGGTTGAAACCATAGCTCCGGGTAGTCGGTATCCCGAAGTTTTCAAGGCCTTGCCCGTTGCCATTGCTGTAGTTTGACTCCGGATCGATGTTCGGCACCTTGCTGTACAGCAACAAAAGATTCCGTGCCACAAAAGAGAGGCTCAGTGCCTGAAAGGGTGTTTTGGCGAGCAGCGAGCGAGGCACCGAATAACCGAACGTGAGTTGACGCAACTTGATAAAGCTGGCGTCATACACGAACTGATCCGTGATCGAATAAGCAATGCCCTGGTAGTATTCCTGTGCGGGAACTACGGCATCGTACTCTGCACCATTCTGATCTACGCCGTGAACGGCAACACCGTTTTCACGTACATGGTTATCGGTCGTGATTTTCGACAAGCCAAAGTATGCGCCATAGGCATTGGCCGAAGAATAAATTTTCGAACCGAATTTGCCGTCGATGAGAAAGCTCAGGTTGAAATTCTTATAGCTCACGCTGTTGTTCAACCCCATGGTGAGCGGTGGCACACCGCGGCCGAGGGGAGTGATGTCGCTTTGCAGGGGAATGCCGTTGGCATTGTTGTAGACGATGTTGCCCTTGGCGTCGCGCATCATTTTGTTGCCGGAGATCATGCCGAACGACTGTCCTTCATAGTGATAGATATAGGCATTCTCCGTGCGCGGGATCGCTCCGGGAATGGCCAGGCTGGTCAAACCGTCGGCGATCTTGATGACCTTGTTGTTGTTGTAGGCCATGTTAAAGCTCACATCCCAGGTGAGTCCGTTGGAGAGGGTCACGGGCGTGCCGGTCAGCAACAATTCAATTCCCTGGTTGCGCATCTCACCGACGTTGAGCAACACACTCTCATAACTCGACGATGTCGCCACCGATGCATTCACGATGTCGTTCGTCGTCGTTCTTCTGTACAACGTAAGGTCTACCCCTACACGGTTGTTGAAGAGCCGCGTCTCGATACCTGCTTCCGCCGTAGTGGACGTGTAGGGCTTGAGATTTTCGTTTGGTATCGTGGTCCCGGTGATGGCCATCAACGGCTGGCCGAGGTGGTTCACCGATTGCGCCGTGTAGCTCAGGCCCAGTCCATACGGATCGGGCGCGCCACCACCCACTTGCGCGAGCGATGCCCGTACTTTTCCGAGCGACAGCCATGCGGGCTTGGTGGTCCAGGCGTCGGAGAACACAAAGCTAAGACCTGCGGAAGGATAGAACTTGCTGTTGTTGGCCATCGACAAGGTAGAGAACCAGTCTTTGCGGCCGGTGAGACTCAGATACAGGTAGTGGTTGAAACCGATGTCGACGGAAGCGAAGATGGAATTGATGGCCGACTCTCTGAACACGGGGGTCTTGAACACCTGGTTGCTTCCGTTGCCGATAAAATATTTGAAGGGGACGATCAGCTGCCCGCTCTCCAGCCCACCGGAAGAGACCTCATTGTGCATTTTATTTCCACCCGCCAACGCAGTGACCGAGAACTTGCCAAAGGTTTTATCGAAGCCCATCAGCACTTCGGCGTTGGTTTCGGATGCCTGGTTCTGTGTTGTTTCATAATCGCCTTTCGGATTCCAGAGCAAGCCTGTGGGGTTGGTGCTGTAGCCATCGATGTTGTAGTAGTCGATCCCCAGCCGTCCGCGCACATACAACCAGTCGGTGATATTATAGCGCGTGCTAAAGGAAGAGATCAACCGGTGACGCTGGTCCTGGTTTTTTACTTTGTTGACGGCAAAATATGGATTGGTCACAAACACATAATCGTTCCATGGCGTTTCATATCCATCGGCGTCATATCCCGGGGCCAACGTGCGCACATCCAGGCTCGTGGCCATCACCCCAACAGAAGCATTCGGGTTGCTGGTGAAATCGGAGATCGACGTGCGGTTTTTGTTGAGCTCGATGCTGTACTGCACATTGGCCTGCAGCACGACCTTTTTTGCCAGCGTGGAGTTGACACTCAGGTTGAATGTTTTGCGATTGAGAGTGGAGTTCGGGATGATCCCCTTGTTGTCCATGTTGGCGGCAGAGAACCGGAAGCTGGCCACTTCGGTTCCTCCACTCAGCGCAAGCGTGTTGGAGAAGGTACTTCCCACATCATAAAAATTCTTGATGTTATTTCTTTGAGGCGAATACGGACGCGACACGCCATCGGGTTGAATGACCGAAGTGCCATCCATCGGCGCTCCCCACGACATTCTTCCATTGGCGATGGCGTCGGCCTGCGATGCGGGCTTTAGTCCCCGCGAGCCCGAGCCATAGGCATACTGCCAGTCGGTGGCTTTCAGCGGACTCTCCATCGTATAGGTAGAACTAAAGTCCACGCCAATACCTTCTTGTGCTTTACCCGACTTGGTCGTAATGATGATCACACCATTTGCCGCGCGCGAACCGTAAAGGGCTGCAGCGGTTCCCCCCTTCAACACGGAGATCGACGCGATGTCGTCGGGGTTAATGCTGTTCAAGCCATCGCCTTTGTCGGTTCCGCCATAGGTGCTGACGGTGCTGTAGGTGGTGTTGTTAATGGGAATGCCGTTGACCACATAGAGCGGCTGGTTGTTTCCACCCAAAGAACCATTGCCGCGGATGATGACGCGGCTTGAACCACCCGGGCCCGTGGCCGTGCTCGTGGCATTCACGCCGGCAATGCGACCCGACAACGCGCTGCCCAGGTTGTTTTCCCTAGCTTTCGTGAGATTCTCACCTGGCACTTCCGTAACCGCATAAGGCAATGCGGCTTTGTCTCGGGTGAGACCAAGTGCGGTGACGACAACTTCCCCTAACGATTGCGTGTCTTCGTTGAGGATGACATCCACCGTACTTTGACTATTGACGGGTACTTCCCGGGTAGCAAATCCGATAAACGAAAACACCAGCGTGGCATCGCCGTTGATGGCGTCAATGGTGTAAGCGCCTTTTGAATCGGTCGTTGTTCCAACCGTGGTTCCCTTGATCATGACGTTGACGCCGGGCAGCACGGCGCCGGCACCATCGGTGACCACACCGGATACCTTGAAGGCATATGCGAATTTCTTGGCAGCATCGTCTTCAGCCGAACTGACTGGAGGATGCGGTACTAAAACAATCTGTTTGCCGATGACGCGATAGCGATAGTTGCCACCCAACAAGGCCGACAAGGCGTCGGCCAGCGATACTTCGTTGAGCGCAAGCGTGACCTTTTTTTCTTTCTTGACGATCTGGGGGCTATAGACAAATTTCACTCTCGCCTGTTTCGCCAGGAATAAGAGGACGTCTTGAAACTCGGAGTTCTTTACATCGATCGTCACTTTGCGCTCCAGCGTCTCTTGCCCCGCACTGCTATGGGCCGTGGCCATGGCAAGGGAAAAGGATGAGATCAATATGGAGAACATTGTTACTTTCATAAGAAAAAGCAATCCATGTTGAATAGGTTTAGGTTTATTCATAAATTGGGATGTTTTTGTTTGTAAAAGGGCAAAGACAAATCCGTTCCGGGATTCCGATCCCGGCGCAGGAAGGGCTGATGGTGCTCGTAACACCGTCGGCCTCATTTTTTTTGTAGGGGTCTTACTTCATAGGCGATTCTTCGTTTAGGTTCATCATTTTATTTACAGCCTTCCGCTTCGATGACGATGGAAGACTCCGACTTTTTATACCGCGCTCCGAGCGCGTTACAGATGATCTCGATTTGTTCATACAATCCCTCCTCCGTCAGGTCGGCATACGTGATCGTGCAACCCGACAACACACCCGCATCAAATTGTATGGGAATGCCATACCGTTCCTCCAGCGCGCGAAAGATCTCCGGCACCGCCACGTTGGTATAGCTTGTTTTCTGACCGGATTGTGGCGTGATCACCTGCGGATTGTTCACCAGCATTTTCACCGTCTGATTTTCATTCCGGTGATAAACGATTTGTTGATTGGGCGTCAGGATAATCTCCTGCCGGTGGTCGGTCTGATGGCTGGCTTGTTCGGTGTAGACGGAAACCTTGCCGGTCTTCACCGTCACCGTGATGTCTTGTTCCAGCGCATAGGCTTTGATGAGAAAGCTGGTGCCCAGTACCCGGGTGGTCACTTCATTGGCATGCACCAGGAACGGGTGGTTCACATTCCGCGCCACTTCAAAGAGTGCCTCACCGGAAAGACTCACCTCCCGCTGATTGCCGAAGACCGACGGAAAGCGGAGCTCACTCCGTGGCTTTAAGGTCACCACGCTGCCATCGCATAGTTCAACTCTTTTTTCAGTATCGCCGGAAGCAATGACCTCTGTTGTGGAGGCGGCATCCGCTATAGTTTGCTCAGGTGGGATGCTGGGAGTGAACTGACGGTAGATGTAAAATGTGCTGACGGCTAGCAAAAGGACCGCCGCGGCCATGCGGGCAAAGTATGCAACGGTATACCGCTTGGGCTTCGCGACTTTCAAGGACGACCAAAGTCTTTGCTGGATGGCCTGACGGGTGGCGGGATCGAGTTCTTGTTTCTCTTCTCCTATGGTATCGAACCAGCGCTCCACCAGTTCCTGCTCCTCCGGCGTAGATTCATTGTTCAGATAACGTTGTAAGATCTTATCGATTTCCTGGGGCGACATGGGTTCGTAGGATTTAGGTCACTACGAAGACGCACTACCCCGGTTTTTCCGCAAAGGATTTGGAAGTTTTTTGAAAATTATTTTTTGCTAACGCGTGAACGTGCCCGAAAAAGCATCTATTGCAACAGCAGGCTCACGAGGATGAGCGGCATATAGTCTTTCAAACGCAGACGAAGTTCCCGGATGGAAAGGGTAAGATGATGTTCGATGGTCCTGCGGGGCATCTTCAGGGTCTCGGCGATCTCGGCAACGGACCGGCCCAACAGCCGGTTAAGACGAAACACTTGTTGTGACTTCTCCGGCAACTGCTGGAGGGCATTCTCAATGACAAGACTCAGTTCTTCAAAATCAATGGCTTCCTCGGTCGTCCGTGCATAGCCCGGAAAGAACTTCAGGTAATAGTCCTGGTATTTTTGGTGAACGAGCCGGCTGCGGATCTTACTGATCACACCCCGGCGAACAGCAGCAAAAAGATAACTGGGCAAGTCGGCGATCAACACAGTTCGATGGTTCTTCCACAGGCTTGCAAAAATATCCTGTACAATTTCTTCCGCCTCCTCTTCTGAATTTATCCGGGCCCTGGCGACGTGATAAAGACGCTCCCAGAAACGTGAGAAAATTTCTTCAAAAGCTTCAGCATCGCCCAGGTGCAATCGTTTCAGGAGTTCTTCATCACCGTGGTGGACAGTTTTCATGTTAAGAAGCTTTCATAACAAGTTTAAGTTAAATTAATATCAATTTCAAGGGGAGGGCTCGTGTGTGATAACACACATTGATTTATATGGCCCTTGTTGGTGTCGCCCTTGTTGGTGTTCTCACCAACAAGCGATGTGGGGGAATGTATTGTTGTTGGCCGCGCACCGGTAAGGGTAGATATAAAATAAGACGCGTCGCCAGAAAAGTTGTTGGTGAAGAACACCAACAACGGCGGTGGAAAAGTTGTTGGTGAAGAACACCAACAACGGCGATGGAAAAGTTGTTGATGAATAACACCAACAACGGCGGTGGAGGAATTTAAGCCCCACTGCTCAAACTCTTCCTTGTGGAATTGCAGAAATTTCAACATATTCGATCGAATGCGATACCCCAGGGCTTTCGCTCAAACAGCAAAACCTCAAGTCATTTTCCCATCAATTTTATTTGACCCTAAAAAACATGAAGCACTACATCCTTCTGGCATTTTGGCTTGTCGCTTTTAACTATTCGAATGGCCAGGCGGTCACTGGAAAGATCAAGAGCTTTTTCATAAACGCTAAGGCATTGCAAAACACGGGGGGTGAAAATCCAAATCGCAAGGTTTCGGTTTACCTCCCGCCCAACTATGATGGAAGCAGCGAGCGTTACCCGGTCATATACTACCTGCACGGATTCATGGGCAAAGACAGCATTTTTTCAAACATGAAAGATATCCTCGACGAAGGCATTCGCAGCAAAAAGATCCGTCCCTTCATCCTGGTGCAATCCGATCAATACACACTTTTCGAAGGCAGTTTCTATAGCAACTCCACCTTGACCGGCAACTGGGATGAGTTCACATCGAAGGAGTTGGTGGCCTATGTCGACAAAAATTTCAGAACGATCGCCCGCCGCGAAAGCCGGGGCATTGGTGGGCACTCCATGGGGGGCTATGGTGCCTTCAAGATTGCTATGCTCCACCCCGAAGTATTCAGCAGTGTTTATGCCATGAGCCCCGGGTTGCTCGCGATGGTAAAAGAGTTTGGTCCGAACAGCAATTCGTATCGCGAGGTCCAGGCCGTCAAGACCCATGATGAATTGAAGAAGACCTACTATCCCAAAGTACTGGTTGCCGTGGGAAGAGCATGGTCGCCCAACCCCAACAAGCCGCCGTTCTATTGCGACTTTCCCTTCAGCTACGAAGGCGACAAAATGATCATCAACCAACCCATCTTCGAAAAGTGGGAAGCCAACATGCCCGTCTACATGGTCGAAAAATATGCCGACAACCTGCGCAAACTCACCGCCATCAAAATGGACTGGGGCCGCAACGACGCACCCCGATTCCCCGTTCAAATTGGAATGCTGAGCCAACGCCTCGAAAATCTCGGCATCACCCATTTCGCCGAAGAATACATCGGCGACCATACCAACAAGATCTGGTCGCGCGACGGAAGAGTTCTAAACGACCTGTTGCCTTTCTTCAACGACTACCTCGATTTTGATTGACCGGGATGTTAACCTTTTTTGCGGGTCGCGAAAATGAAATTAACGGAGATGATATTGCGTTTGATGTCTGCAATTGAGTCACGTGGTCAGCAACCAAGCGAAAATCCCCACGCAACCTCAACTAACGATCAGATCTCCACACTGGCTTCTGGCTCCTGGCTCCTTTCGGAGATGATCTGACAAAATACTAACACTGCCCGGCGGCAAAACCCGAGATTTATGTAGATTGGAAGTAGCTTGCGGGCGCCGTAAGAATTTTGGAAATGAAAGTTTATCAACTACTAAAGATAGGAGAACATCACACCAACCATTGCGAGGACTTTGCCGTGGTGGAGAGCCTGGGTGGCCAACGGATCATGTGCGCCGTGATGGACGGGTGCACCATGGGAACGGACAGTTATTTTATATCCACCCTGGTTGGAAAATTGTTGCGGAAGATTGCCATTGAGAAAAGCTACACAGCGTTTTATAATGCCCATGAGGCAAAGAGCGAAGAAACCGATCTGAAGGAAATCCTAGAGAAGCTGATGCTCGACCTGAAACAACAAAAAAATCAACTCCACCTCAACCCCGATGAACTGCTCTGTACACTAATTCTCCTCGTCGTGGATTTTGACCGGAACGCCGGGCATGTTATGGTGATTGGCGATGGCCTTGTTGCCATCAACGGTCAATGGATTGAATACGACCAGGACAATAGACCGGATTATCTGGGGTATCACATCGGTGAAGAATTTGAGTCGTGGTATAAAAATCAAAAACAATATTTGGCCATCGATAAAATTGACGACATCAGCATCTGTACGGATGGGATCTTTACGTTCACCCGACATGATAAGAACAGCTACACCCTGGAAAAAGACCCGATAGCCTATCTAACCATCGACCAGGAAGGAAAAGAAATGGATAACATGCTGAGCCGTAAGTTCTCTGTTTTAGAGAAGGAGTGTGGCATGAGACCTGCCGATGATCTCGGGATCGTCAGGATAATCAATTCGAAAGCGTAGGAGGTTGGTCAGGGTGTTGGCCATGTTTTAACGCACTCCATGTGCCGTTCAAAACATGGCCAATACTCCCAGACTACCACAGCTTTCTTTTTGCACCGTGGATCAGCTGATAAATGAGATAACGGCCTTATTCGCCTCCCCGGCACGTTTATAAAACGCTTTCATTTCCGCAAAGTATTCCAGGAGATAGTCAAGCCCATCGGTCTCTTCCCAAATTTCAGGATAGATGCCATGGTCGGTCATTTTCTTTCCGTCATAATTTTGTTTCAATTGTTCGGCGGTCACCTTGTCGAGCTCCTGGTTCAACTGCTTCACCTGGTCTGGGGTGATGTACTGCGCAGGACCGTAGCCCATGTCCAGGTCTTCGTCCACTATCTTATCGCCAAACACCACCCAGGCCATAGGAGGTTTCGCTTTTTCGATCTCGGCCAGGGTGTAGCCGGTCAGGGCATAGAAGATTCCTTCCCAGGCTTTGTCCAGGTCGATCTCGTCGTCCTTGGCTTCGTCGGCATCGACGCGGTCCTCGAGGAGGGAGGGGTTCTTTAAAATGTCTTTCAGGTCTTTTTCTGTTACCTGCATCAGGTTGCCTATCATTCCCATACTACTTTATCGGTTTGTTTGTTTTAGTTTAATTTATTACTCGCCGCTGCGGCTGTGAACCCCTTTGATCTCGGCTTCAATGATACTCACTGAATCGTACCAACCATTCGCGCCACTCAATTAATTATCCAAAAAAGATCTCCACGCTCCGGTCTCCAAAATCACTATGGACATACCTCAACCTAAAGCTGCGCGTCGTGATCACAAACCCCTTTTTCTCCATCTCAACACCGTAAACCTGTTCGGTTGATTTCAAATAGCTGCACAGCATTTCCCAATCGCGGTCCAGGATCTCGAATTTTTTGTAGGTGGTGAACATGTGGTAAACACCGCCGCAGATGGTTTTGAGTGCCAGATCCCTTTCTATTTGCCCCATGCCCTTCTTTGTTTTGAACGAGGCAAAGATAGAATAAGGAAAAATATATGTCTAATAATATTAGATCAAAATACTAAAAATATTAGTTGACTTTATTCACGCCAACGCGTTCTTTTACCGCATGAAAATGATGGAGCTCACCCCAGGCCTGTACAAGATCAGGAAGCAGGACTATGCATTGGGTGGCCGGCGCCCGGGCCGCAAAAATTCTAACACGGTCCACATGCTCACCGTGCGGGGCGTGGGCGACAGCCTGCGCTACCACATCGACCACGACCCCTTCGGCTCGCACCCCCGCGACCGCGACGACATCGGCGACTACGAGGTCGTGAGCCGCTACGACGGTCCACCCCAGATCGACCACTGCCGCATCACCCTCACCTTCACCGACGCCGCCGGCGACACCTTCAACTTCGAGGTGAAAAGTCTCTGGACCCTGCGCACCTTGCTGGACTCGATGGAGTTTTTGAAGAAGCCGTTTGATTATGTGCCGAGGAAGAGGAAGTGAGGGGTGTGTCAAAAAAGGAAATGTTGGGTAGCTGAATTTGTTGGTGAAGAACAAAAACAAAGGCGGGGTGAGTGGTGTGTCTAGAAAAGAACGTTGGGTAGCTGATTTGTTGGTGAAGAACACCAACAAAGGCGCGGGTCGCGTCTAGCGGTTATCGTCGACCTTGTCTTTATCCTTAGCTTTATCCTTCTTCTTGTCCTTATCGCCAGACTTGTGTTCTTTTTGTTTTTTTATGGTGCCATCGGGCAGGAAGACAACTTCAAGTTTTTGGCCTTCTTTCTTCAATTTCATTTTGTATGACACGCCTTCAGGCGACTCGACTTTTTCGGGATCGCCAATATCGTAGCCGGCGAAGTTTTTGGCAAGGGACGACTGAATGGCGGCGGGGATGTCGGTCTTCTTGATATTTGTTTCGGTAGAGAGCCATGTGCCTTTCTCATCGAAGTTGGCCGATTGCTTGTTGTCGCCTATCGTGAATTTTGCCTCGTAGGCTTGTGCGTCTTCTTTCTCCCAGGCCACTTGCTTTGCTGCGGGGAAACGCTTGATCAAGGCCGCCTTCACAGCGGCGGGCACTTTGTCGTCGGTCAATTTCTGCGCTTGCGCCGTCAGGCCCAGCAGTGCGGCAAGTGTTAAGGTTAAGAGTTGTTTCATGTATCGTTATGGTTATTGTTTACAAAAAAAATCCGTTCTTACTTCCTGCTCGCAAATTCCATTTGCCCCCTCCAATTATCCTTGCTTACATGAATAAGAAAAAACAACGAAATCGAATGGCGCCTTTCATGTATGACTAAATGATGATCGGCCTGCCTGATACGGAACCGTTGGAAGTTGTAGTGAAAGAGCATCGGAAAAAACGGAACGAGGACCATCTTTTGTCGTGAGTAAAAATAGCCGTCCTTATATTTTCCACGGATCGTCTTCGAACGCACCAGGCCCTGTTCATCGTACAGGGTAAAGGTGATCTTATCCTTGCTGGAAGGATGGATGTCGATGTATAAACTGTCCCGCGTCACGGTCGGCCGCGTGTTGCCTTTGCGCCATGCACCTTGATAGGGAGCGACGATGTCCCACAGGGAAGGTGCGTAGAGGTCGGGCGTTTTAATGGTGTATTGGCCGGCAAAGAATGCAGGGGCATGGCGATCGATGGCTTGTGCCGTGGGTTGACCGATCTCGTGAAGGGGCGTGCAAGCAGAGAATAGCGGGAGGGCTAGGAACCAAATACGCAGGGTAAATCGAGAGAGGGTCATTTTGGTTGAGAGATGTCCGGCAGTGAAGATCGTGAAAAAGATGACACAATCCACAAACCGGGTTCGATACCATGAAGATGAAAAATGGTTGTGATCATTCATAGGCAAGCTCACAACATTTTGCATAAACCCCACGCTCGTCCACCTTATAAAAAATGATGGTGCCGCTATTGGCGTTCTTGCTGATGGAGTCGCGTTCCCGAATATCGTTTTCGTGAAGAAATTTGCTGATCTCTAAAGTGTACTCAAGGAGTTCCCCCGTCGCGTGTTGCTTAATGGTGAGGGCCGAACTCCCGCGATGAACATCTGTAACCGCCACGAGGACGCCGCTGAGTTCTCTTTTCATGAAGTTGGCTGTTTTTTCCATCGCCTGGTTTGTGTTGATGATGAGCGAGGTGACGGTGAACACCAACAGCAGGACGGAGGCGATGAATAGGATCTTGATCGGATTTTGAGCGGGGTTCATAGGTTGGATGAGGATAGGTGAAGCCTATGGGTTTGATGCAACGTCATTCCCTTTTAGTATTTGTCGAGTTTATACTTCAATGCATAGGCCACCACTTCCTCCGTCCTCCCTTCCGCGGCCAGCCGTCTTAGCCGGTACCAATGAAAAAGTCCCTTGCTCGCGTAGATGCCCAGGATGATGGTCACAAAATTGAGCGATAAAAAATCAGTCCATAACGATCTGAAATCGGTCAACAGGGATATCAAAGGCCAAAGGCCCCGGTATAGCATCAGGTAAAAAAAGAAAAGCAGCATGAGCGAGCTCGCCACGGTCGGCACAATCGATGATGGTCCCAAGAGCCACGCGTTGATCTTACTTCTGTTCACCGGCACGGTCGAGGTTAGGGTCACGATCATGAAAATCGAAAAAGCGGACCACAGCACGAGCAGCTTGTAGTCGTTGGGAATAGCCGATGTACTTTGCGTCCAATACTCCAACATGCCATAGCCTGCTTTTTCATAGCTCCCGATCCACTGCGCGGTTCCGTAAGAAAGAAAGGTCAGCGCCACGATCCATACTTTTGAGGCCTGGATCCGGATGGGTTCGGTGGCGGCGCTTTCATGCCAGGCGCTGGCGTTTGTGTTTAGTGATTCTGCATCCATACCTCTCTAGTCTCTCCTCCCTCTGCCACCCCGGGGGCCGTGGCCATGCCATTTTTCTTTTGCCTGTTCGTCGAATTTCTCGAGCCGGCTCCATTGCTCTTCGGTGACGATGGGGTGGAGTTGTGTCTTCACGGAGTCCAACACACGCTTGGCCTCGGCGTTAGCCAATTGTTCGATGGAGTCGAGTCGCGCAGCAGCCCAGGAAGCCACAGGTTTGAACTTCGCTTCTTGTTCGCTCGTGGGTTGCACAATCCTGTGGAGGGTGCGGACAAACCAATCGCCCTTTCGTTCGGGCATGGGGCCGCCGCGTTCCATGCCATGCCGCCGGTCGAATTTGTGAAAGAGGCCCGGCACGAGCAGGCCGAGGAAGACGCCGATGATGAGCGTGGCCACCAAAATTCCGATGGATTTAATACGTTCCGTTGTCATTTATAGATTATTTAATGTTTCATAAAAATCAAAGGGCACTTGTTGTTCCAGTGGCGTGCTGGTGTCTTCTTCAATGCCCAGCACCGACTTCCAACTGCCCTGTTCAGCGAGTGCTACATTCAGGATGAGCAACGCCACCACTACACCGACCGCGGCAAGTTGAAATTTCTTGAACATGCCAAAGAGCTGCCGGTCGATGACCACGCCAGTGTTCTGAATTTTGTGGATCAGCTTCGCGGTGAAGTACGGCCCGAACGTGGCGGGGCTGCTCGCCCGAAGAAATTCCCGCGCGGTTTTATGTTGCAGGAGCGACCGGGCCCAGTCGGGGTGTTCTCGAAGGGCGGTCAGCAATCGTTCTTCATCGGCAGGAGCCAGCTTTTGGTCCAGCGATAGAATATAGAGGTCTTCCGTTTCTTGTTTATTCATAACCTTCCTTTCTCGCAATTACTTGTTTCAATTTTTTCTGTGCCCGGTAGAGTCTCGACATCACCGTACCGACCGGGATCTCCAATACGGCTGCCGTTTCCTGGATGGAATAGCCTTCGATCATTCTCAACGTCACCACCGCTTGAAACTCGGGGTCCAGTTGATGAAGCTCGTGATAGAGCATCTCTTTCAAGTCGACCGTGGATTCTTCTGCGCTGGTATTTTCTCCTTCTTTCAAAGGACCAAACAATTTGAACTTCCGTTTCCGCTTCTTGCTCTCGTTGAGCGACAGGTTGATGGCAATCCGCGTGACGTAGGTCGAAAGCGACGCCTCACCTCTGAATTTTCCCAGCGATTCAAAAAGCCTGATAAACACTTCCTGCCCCACATCGGCCGCCTCCGGCGTGTCGCCCAGGATACCTTTCACGACACCGGCCACGCTGGCTTCATGTCGTTCAACGATCGTTCGAAAAGCCGTCATGTCGCCATTTCTGGCGTCTTCGATCAGTTGAATGTCTCCTTTGTGTTGCTCCATTTTCTGACGGGCCTGGATATTTGTCCTTCGCGGATTATTTCTTGTGGTGGTCGCTGTTCAAATAGTGATCCTTTAAAATGTCCGAACCAAAGTCATTGTCCTTTTGCCGCAAGATGGCGTGGATATGATTCCCGTCGTTTTGAAAACCGACGTTGTCATACTCGATCAGGAAATCGGGACCGTTGATGACGTAATAATGCGGCGTGTGTCTTTGTTCCCCGCCGATCCAGCCAAAGTACACTTTGTCGAATCCGGTCTTTACAATTTTATCATACAGACCGTGCGCTACGTCGTGTTCAAAATTGTGCAGGTATTCCTGGATCAGGATCTTGAAAACTTCCAATTCGTCGGCGTTGAATTCCTTGGCCGCGATGCCGGAATACGTTGTGATGCGCTGGCTGCTCTC
Source organism: uncultured Chryseolinea sp. (assembly GCA_966211885.1). Lineage (GTDB taxonomy): Bacteria > Bacteroidota > Bacteroidia > Cytophagales > Cyclobacteriaceae > Chryseolinea. The sequence goes on along the minus strand of CBIHQM010000012.1, from coordinate 5,276 downwards.
GGGATTGGTGATGATATCTTTGGGTGTGGCTTGCGAGAGGATCGCTTTGGCTTTTTGCGCTTTGGAGAGAAAGCCGAGCAACAGAAATCCATAGTCCTCTTCCTTGCTGAGCACACGCCACCCGGCATACTTCGCGGTCTGAATTTGCGCAGGGTCCGTTCCCACAAACATCGGTGTGAAGGAAATGTCTTTGCCCCGCATGGTCAAACTCAATGCCATGTGATGACCTCCTAAACTGAAACCCCAAGGTTCCTTTTCATTCGGAGTGCCCCAAACAGAGATGAAGTAATTGTCATAGCCCCAGCGCAGTTTCTCCAGGATGTTCTTCAACTGGCCGGCATTCATCTTCCCCTGGTCGAAGGCTTGCTGTGACAGGATGTTGAGCATGTCGTCGAGTTGCATGATGCCCGTCACCTTCAGATAGCCTTGCGAGCTGAGGAAGGTGGAGAGCATGTCGTGAAAGGCAACCCGACTTTGGTCACCCAGCGTGCCATAGCGGATCCCAGACCGGGGAACCATGCCCACGGGGAAGTTCGACCATTTGGTGCGAAGGCTATCGGTGAAAGAAAATTGAGTGGCCTTGAGTTCTTCCGGGTTCAGGGTTTTTAGAAAGTTGTTGGTCGCGGCCACGATGGTGGTCAAGCCCTGTCCGTGGCTGACATGAATAGATGAGATCGCAGCGATCAGCAGGAGTAAAGGAATGAGTTTTCTGGGGTTTCCTATTTTCATGGTTATGTGGTTTTTCCGCATTTGGAGGCCCCTTTGAACAGGATTTTGAAGTTTGTTTCCCATTAGACAATCCGACCCAGGCAAATATTCCCGGCCCTTGCCAAAACTTTTATCACCGTCCGTTTAAGGGGCTTTATGGAAATTAACAGAACAACGCCGCAATCCCTAGCGGGCATTATCGGATTGCTTTAGGGCAGACCAAATGTACATCGAGGCTGCAATTGCAGTTTTTGTAGTTTCCTCAGCACAAGAGTTCAATCATACAAACCAAATAACCCTGGCCTTTGGGCCTAGTCTACGCACGCATCTTTCGAAGAGAAAGAGCATAAATGAATAACCCCGGACTTTAGTCCGGGGTTATTCAAGATATTATTTTGGGAGCCACCTTGCTCACATCTTGAATATATCTTCTCGCATGAATTAATTGAAATATCGAAAAGCTAACAAACCGACTGCGACATGGAAATACAATTGTTTAATGTCTATAGATCCAAAGAAGAAGATGTCCGAGGAATATATGAGGTGTCAAGAAAAATGATTTACGCCGTGTCGTTGAGGCATACAATCACGGCAAGGAGTTCATATTTGTTAATGTGTGAAGTACGATCTAAGAGATCTCCTTGAAAAAAGAATATTCGATTTAGGCAGACTTAAGGGGGACATGAATGACTTTCTGAATTCGGAGGAGGATCGCAAAGTTTCACGAACATAGTTCGAAAACGGGACGAATAGGCAGAGCGTTGATCTGCTAATGCTTCTTCATCGCATGCACCATCGGCTCTGGAAAAATGATCTCCTTCAACTGGTCGATGCGGATGGGCTTGGTGAAGGACATGATCTTATACTGTTCATACCCCGAAAGCGGAATAGGATCCGCCGAAGTACTCACGAGCACGATCTGAATATTTTCTTTCCCCGGAAAAATCAACGTCCTGAAAGCTTCCAAAAATTCTTTTCCATTCATCCCCGGCATCTCGGAGTCCAGGAGAATGTAGTCGGGAAGATTGCGTTCGCCGGCGATGCAGGCGTGGATGTCCTGGAGGGCTTGGGCGCCGTCTTCGGTCATGCGTATTTCAAAATCCGGTCTCACCGCCAACAATTACCGTTCGTGCATGAACCTGAAAAATGGATCGTCATCGACCAGAAGAATTGTTCTTTTCATCAAGGTGATTGTCTGATAGGACTTTTGAGTAGAGTCGAAAAAATGCATAAGGCGCGTAGTCCAACTACAAGGTACAGAGGAATTTCGTTATTTCTGAACGATTCTGTAAATAAAAGTGCGACGCCACCCTAAACCTGCGTGACGGTCTGGCGTTCATCGGTGACAACGATGGGCATAAGGGCCCTCTGTAAAAATTGAAAAAATCTCCGGAGGCAGCGCGCTACTCCACACTCACATACCCCCACTTCCCATTCCGCTTCGCAGGCATCAACCCTTCTGATGCCTCGCCCACTTCTTGTGCGCCGGGGAACCGCGGGTCGGTTTTGAGTTGGGGTGAGGGCTTGCCGCTGGCAGGGGGAGGGGTTACAAATTTTCCGGTCTTGTCGATCGTCTTCGGCGTGCTGCTGCCATCGTAAACGGTAGCATAACCTCCTTCGAAGGCATTGCCTTGATTGAACTGGTGGGGGATCACCGTCTTGCCGGTCTTGTCGATGTAGCCCGCCTTGTCGTGGAGGTAGACGGCGGCCAGACCATTGGAGAACGGCTCAGCTCCGGGAGCATTCTTCAGGTTGTCATAGAGGAAAGGAATAACTTCTTTCCCGGTCTTGTCGACGTAGCCCCACTTCTTGGTGGTGGCGCTCTGGGCGGCGATGAGTCCTTCGGAGAGATCGAGCAGTGAAAAATATTTGAGGGGGATAACATAGGCTCCCGTTTTGTCGATCAGTCCCATCAGGTTCTTTTCCACCACCGTGGCTACGCCTTCCACAAAGTCGTGGGCATAGGCAAACCTGGGTTTTATAGCCAGTTGCCCCGCGAGGTCGAGATAGCCATACTTGGTGTCCGGCATCCGGATGGCGGCGAGGCCATCGGAAAAGGGGCCGACATCATTCTTGAGATAGCCTCGCAATACTTTGCCGCTCTTGTCGATAAACAACAGGCTGTCGCGCAGCGTCACGTGCGCCACGCCGTTGGTGAAGGCGCTGGCGGCGTCGTAGGTCGGTTTGATGGGCCACTTTTTTTGACCGGCAACCGGGGCGATGGAGACAATGACCAGGAGGAGTGATGCAATCTTGTGCTTCATGGGATAGGAAGGTGTGTTCGGGATAAGTTCGAATTAAAGATAAAAAGCCCAACCCATTTCTGATAAAACATCGAAACAAATTGGCCGGCGTGCGAGCAGCTCCCGGATGCCGTTCGAGGGAGGCATATTGTCTGTAAGTTGTTTATTTTCAGTATCTTACAAGATGTTTTGGCAAGAGGCAGGCACCTGCCGGCGAAGCCCCTGTTCTTCCGCCTTGGCCACCCGCCTGGATTGGGTTGGTCTCAAAAAGGATTTTCGCCGGACATCAGCCCAAACCTGTCCTTCCAGGAGGATTGTTAAATCGATGTAGTTCAAAATAGCGTAAATTCAACTTCTTAACCCCCGCAGTTAAACAAAATGATAGTTTGCTTGCTTATTGATGATGACCAGGATGATCAGGAAATTTTTTCCATGGCCTTGGAAGATATAAACAGCGACATCCAATGCGTCATGGCGAGCAATGGTATAGCGGCATTAGAGAAGTTGAAAGCAAAAAAACCTTTGATCCCCGACTACATCTTCATCGACATGAACATGCCGAGGATGAATGGTATGGAGTGCTTGCAGGAGATCCAAAAATTGGATCACTTGAAGGATGCCGATGTGTTTATGTACTCCACGTCTTCGGACGAAGCCATGATCGAGAAAAGTAAAGCGCTTGGCGCAAAAGACTTCATCGTCAAACCCCCAGGATTGGCGCTGTTGACAGAAAAATTGATTCAAGTTTTTAAAATGCAAGCCGGACGATGAGCAATTCAAAAACGCCTTCTGTGGGGACGGACCTTGAACAGGTGATCGAGCAGTTGAGGAAGAGCGAAGAGCGATATCACAAAATGATCGCCGAAGTGGAAGACTACGCCATCATCCTTTTGGATGCGGATGGCATCATTCAAAATTGGAACCGGGGCGCTGAGAAGATCAAGCAATACAAGGAATCGGAGGCTGTCGGAAAACATTTTAGCATTTTCTATCTGCCCGATGACATCCAGGATAATCTTCCCGAAAGGCTGTTGCGTATTGCGCGTGAAAATGGCCGCGCTTCGCAGGAGGGGTGGCGGAAGCGAAAAGACGGGACAAGATTTTGGGGAAGCATTACCATCACCTCCTTGCACGACGATGACGGCGCCGTGATCGGGTACTCCAAAGTGACGCGCGACCTCACGGAGCGAAAAATTGCCGAGGACCAGGAAATGGAAGCCACCGACAAACTGAAGGCGCTCAATGTGGAATTGACGCTTAGCGAGGAACGTTATCACCGGATGATCGCCGAGATCCAGGACTATGCCATCATTCTCCTCGACCCGGAGGGCAACATTGTGAACTGGAATGCCGGCGCCCAGATGATCAAGGGATATTCCAGCGAGATCATCGGATCCAACTTCAATGTATTCTACACCGCCGAGGATCGAAAAAGAAAATTGCCGGAGACCCTCTTGGACTATGCCCGGACACACGGCAAGGCAAACCATGAAGGATGGCGCGTGAGAAAAGACGGCTCCACCTTTTGGGGTTATATCGTGATCACCGCCCTCCACGATAAATCCGGTGCATTGATCGGGTTTTCTAAAGTGACCCGCGACCTGACCGAGAAGAAAATGGCCGAGGACAGGCTGGTGGCCTATGCCAATGAGTTGGAAAACCGGAACCGCGAACTGGAACAGTTTGCCTATGTTACCTCTCACGATTTGCAGGAGCCTTTGCGAAAGATCAGGACCTTCACGGAGATCATTCAAAAGAATGAAGGCAACCCGGCGGTGGTGAGTCGCTATTTCGAGAAGATAAACCGGTCGGCCGAGCGGATGACCAACCTCATCAAATCCGTCCTCAACTATAGCCGTTTGTCCAGGGGCAATGGCGGGTTTGTCGATGTGGACCTGAACGAGATCATGACGCAGGTCCAAGCCGACTTCGAATTGCTGATCGCGGAAAAAAATGCTACCGTGCAGGTGGACAACTTGCCGGTCATCCGGGGAGATCACCAGCAACTTGAACAATTATTCTCCAACCTGGTGAGCAATGCACTAAAGTTTACAAATAGCGATCCCGTTATTCGCATTCAATCCAGATCCGTCGGCCATGAGCAAATCATCAACCGCCCCGAGCATGTCCCGGACCAGCGGTATGTAGAAGTGCTGGTTGCCGACAACGGGATCGGATTTGAGCCGCGGTATGCGGATTTGATCTTCACGATGTTTCAACGCCTGCAAGACACGCAGGACTATGCAGGCACCGGCATCGGTTTGGCGCTTTGTAAAAAGATCATTGAAAATCACCAGGGGTTCATCACGGCCACCAGTGAACCCG
>CBIHQM010000011.1:0-35272 GCA_966211885.1 uncultured Chryseolinea sp. | reverse complement strand
AATATTTTTGATTACGTCACCCGCGACAAAGAGGAGAGCTGGAAAGCTTGCCTCAACGAAACGCCCCATTCCGTAGTAGACGAAGTGGAGCTGACGGTGCAACGGGATCAGACGATCTATTTTGATGTGCATGTATCCAATTTGCTGGACCATTTTAAGGTGCAGGGATTGGTGCTGAAACTGCACAACATCACGGATCAAAAGCATAAGGAAGAGGAATTACTGCGCTCCAATCAACAGTTGGACCAGGTAATTTACAAGACCACACACGATTTGAAAGCCCCTTTGATGTCGGCCCTGGGCTTGGTGAGTATCGCAGAGAATGCGCCGGCAGAAGAGAAAGACCAATACATCGGCCTGATTAAAAAGAGCCTGCTGAAATTGGATTCGTACCTTGAAGAAATGAACAATTTTTTCCGCAACGAGAAATTAGCGTTGCAACGGGAAAAAATAAATTTGGCTGAACTGCTCGCAGACGAACTGGAGAACCTGAAAAACCTCCACAACGGCAACCGGGTAAAGGTTTTGCTGCAAGCCGACGACGATGGCGTGGAATGGTATTCAGACCTGATACGGGTGAAAACGGTTATAACCAACATTTTTTCCAACGCGATTAAGTACCAGGACTTGCAAAAACAAAATCCATTCATCAAAATTGCAACGCATGTCGACCAGGATTTTTGCGACATTCGCATCGAAGATAATGGCATAGGAATTGACCCTGAGTATAAGGAGAAAATTTTTGATCTGTTCTTCCGGGCAACAGATCAATCGCAGGGAACGGGACTTGGATTGTTTATTGTAAAAGATACAATAGACCGGTTGAAGGGTTCGATCGAGGTGAGATCGAAAAAAGGAGAAGGAACCACGTTCCAGATCCGCATACCCAACCAACTGCAACAATCCATCGAGGTGGAATGAAGACTTACGCACGGGGTCATAGAGTTTTTATAGAGAGGGTCTTTTCTCTATGCGCTCTGTGCGTTTTTTAAGATACTTTTTTTGAAATAGTGTACCAAACGAGGTACTGAAAGATATACGTACGGGGCCGCAGAGTTTTTACAAGAGAGGGTCTTTTCTTTGCGCGCTCTGTACGTTTTTTTTATCCTTCCCTTTTGTGCCCTTCCTTTTTCTTTACTTTGAAGGATGCACGACCCGACTCACATCGATCAACGCGGCAAAAACATCGCCATCCCTTTTCCTCCAAGACGGATCATTTCGCTTGTACCCTCACAAACCGAACTTTTGGCCGATCTGGGCTTGGAACAACAAGTGGTCGGCATCACTAAATTCTGCATACATCCGCCAGTTTGGCGCAAAACGAAAGCCCTTGTAGGCGGCACCAAGCATTTTGATTTTGAGGCCATCCAAAGCCTTCAGCCTGATCTGATCATCGGTAACAAGGAAGAGAACTATAAGGAGGGCATAGAGGCCCTGGAGGGCCGCTACCCGGTCTGGATCAGCGACATCGTTACGCTGCAGGACGCCTTCGGGATGATCGCGGGGGTAGGTCAAATCACCGGTAGCAGCCTTGCCGCCGGCCGCATCATAGACGGCATACGCGACGCGTTCGCCCAAATAAAAAGACACAAGCAACTGTCGGTGCTATACCTCATTTGGAAAAAGCCCTGGATGGCGGCCGGTTCGGGTACCTTCATCCACGAAATGCTCGCCACCATCGGATTGAATAATGTGACGGCCCACCTGCCCCGATACCCGGAGCTGACGCCACAACAAATACAGGAATTGAAACCGGATCTTATTTTTCTTTCATCGGAACCCTACCCGTTTCAGGATAAGCACAAAGCCGGGCTGCAGGAACTTTGTCCGGCGTCCAAAATTCTTTTGGTGGATGGAGAAATGTTTTCGTGGTATGGCAGCCGGCTGCTCAAGGCTCCGGCCTATTTCAATTCCCTCACACTTCCGTAGCGGGAATGCCAAAAGAAATGATGTCTTTCCAAAAGTTGGGATACGACTTGCGGGTAACTTCCGGCTTTTCAATCTCCACTTCCATGCGTGTAGCCAGCGGCGCAAAAGCCATGGCCATCCGGTGGTCTTTGTAGGTATTGAAATAGGCAGAATCCGGCAGGGCTGCGGAGGGCTTTAAGGTCCAGTGTTCTTGATCTATTTCGATAAGGTCGGCACCGATTTTCCGAAGCTCGTTTTGAAGTGCGGCGATGCGGTCGGTCTCTTTGATGCGAAGGCTTTCCAGGCCGGTGAAATATCCGGTCACATTTTTTACTGCGCAGATCACGGCTACCGTTTGGGCCAGGTCGGGGCAGTGGGTGAAGTCCCAGTGCAGTTCTTTTTTGTGATCGGTTTTGGTCAGCTTCAGCAAGCCTTTTTCCAATACCGCATTCACCCCCAGAACTTTCATGACGTCGACAATCTTGCTGTCGCCTTGCAGTGAATCCAGGGACAGGCGGGGGAGGAGGATTTCGGCTTGATCGGCCAGTGCGGCAAAGGAAAACCAGTAGCTGGCGGCAGACCAGTCGGACTCCACCGTGAAGGCTGCAGGTTTGTAGTCCTGGTGTGGCACGATCACTTTGTTTTCAAGAAGCGTGCATTGTGCTCCGAAATGTTTCATCAGGGCAGCCGTCATTTCGATATAGGGCCGGCTACCGATCTTACCCGTTAGCTCCAGGGTCAATCCCTGGGGCAGGGTTGGGGCGATCATCATGAGCGCGGAAATGTATTGGCTGCTCACATCGCCACGGATGCTGATGGTTTGCACTTTCTGGCCGGCGAACGATTTTATACGATGCGGCGGGTATCCTTCTTTTTCCAGGTAGTCGATCTCCACCCCCAGGGTGCGCAAAGCATCCACCAACAAGGCTATGGGGCGCTCCTTCATTCGCGATGTGCCGGTCAGGGTCTTTTGTTGACGCGTCACGGAAAAATAGGCGGTTAGAAAACGCATCGTCGTGCCGGCATCTTCTACATCGATGATGGGATCAGTAGAGTTCACCAACCGTAACATCAACTGGGTGTCGTTGGCGTCGGAGAGGTTGTGAAGCTCGGAGGTGCCACCGGCCAGGGCGTTGATGATGAGGGCACGGTTGCTTATGCTTTTAGATGCGGGGAGCCATTGGGCCGTGCCGCGCAGAACAGACGTTCGTTTGAGTTTGATGCTTGTGCTCAAGAGAAAAAAATTGTCCGGCAAAATACAGTTTGTCGAAGATTTATTTTCATTGCCCGAAACATTTACTAAAGAATTTAAGTTACGGTAAATATGAGTACTACTGGAAAAATCGCATTGGGTGTAGGCATCGCCTCAAGCGCATTACTGGCCGCCTGGTTGTTGACTGGCGACAGAAAAGAAAAAACCAAATTGGTTGTTGCCAAAGGAGCTCGGACTTTGAAAGGCTCCCTGAAATCGGGTAAAAAAGTTGTCACGGAAGAGACAGGCTATTACATCTGAAGTGAGCGGTAAAATGACAGAGCCCCTTTTACCTCATCAAGACTGATTTCATAGTCCCACTTGGCGCTGCCGATCCCATCGGGCAGGACGCTTAGAATTGTATTTCCTTTATTTTTCTTGTCTTGCAATGCCACCCCGGCGATTGCCTCTTGTTCTTCTTCCCTGAAATTTACTTTTCCATAGATCTTTAGCAAAAAAGCGCAAAGTCGATTGAAGTCTTCTTCGGTGATGAGATTTCGCTGCCTCCCGATATAAGCTTCGGTGATGAGTCCAACAGCAACAGCCTCACCGTGCAGCACGCGACGGCTGGCGCCTAGCAGGTACGTTTCCAGCGCATGGCCAATGGTGTGGCCGGCGTTCAGGATTTTACGCAGTCCTTTTTCTTTTGGGTCTTCCTGGGTGATGTGCGCCTTGAAAGCAACAGAGTGGCGGATCAGGGCATCCCAGTCCTGCGTTTCCAGAGGTTTCTTCGAGATCACTTCCCACATGGCCTTGTCGGCGATGAGGGTGTGTTTGATCACCTCGGCAAATCCGGAACGCAGTTCAGCGTAGGGAAGGGTTTTTAAAAAGCCGGCATAGAGCAGGGTGAGCGTCGGCTGTTGGAAGACGCCGATATGGTTTTTGTAGTGATTGAAATCGATGCCCAGTTTCCCCCCGATGCTGGCATCGGCTTGCGCCAGCAAGGTGGTGGGGATCAATATAAAATCAATGCCCCGTTTATAGGTAGCCGCACAAAAGCCACCCATGTCGCCCAGCACGCCGCCGCCCAGCACGATGAGGCATGCATGGCGGTCCATGGCGCGGTCGGTCATGGCCTGCCAGATGGTGGTGCAGGTGGTGAGGTTCTTTTGTTCCTCGCCGCTTTTTACCGGGATCACGAAATGCGGGGGAAGGCCTTCCCGGATGAGCGGGTAACTGTGCTGTTGGGTGTTTTCATCGACCAGCACACCGACCTGGCTGTAATTTTTTTTCTGTAGAAAAGACCTTAAATCGTTGGCGGGATCGGAAGAAAACAGAATGTTATCGGGCAGCATCGGGCTTTTATGAATCTTTTGATCGAAAGTTATTAAAATCCCGGCAAACAAAATTTTGGCTGTTACCGGCGGTGAGGATAACTCCTATATTTGCCCGACATTTTTCGTTATGAAACCAGAGACCATCGTTTCATTTGAAGACACCGCCGTCGCCTTCCAATACAAGTCCGACGCGGCCATAAAAAAAGCCAGCTTTATTTTTTCATTGGTAAACCACCCGTGGATGTCCGCCCTTGCCACGGGGTCGGTAAGGCTCGCGCTCATGCTTCGCCTGCCGGTGGAGGGATTGATCCGGGCAACCGCTTTCGATCATTTTTGTGGGGGAGAGAACATCGAAGAAACCGAAGTGGCGGCGGCGACCCTGGCCCGGTTTGGTGTGAAGACCATCCTGGATTATTCGGTGGAAGGGGAGAAAACCGAAGCCGGGTTTGACCGTGCGATGGAGGAAACCCTGCGCACCATTGAAAAGGCGCATCAAAGCAAAAACATACCGTTTTCCGTCTTCAAAGTGACGGGCCTGGCCTCCACCGATGTGTTGGAGAAAGTACAGAAAAAACTGATCCTTACCCCGGAAGAACACAAGTCCTTCGAACTGGTCCGGCACCGGGTGGACAATATTTGCCGGCTGGCCCACGCCTATGGTGTGCCGGTGCTGGTCGACGCCGAAGAGACCTGGATCCAGGACACGGTCGATCAATTGGCCTATGAGATGATGGAAAAATACAACCGCGAGAAGGCCATCGTTTTCAATACCTATCAACTGTATCGCACAACGTCTCTTCAAAATCTAAAGGACGCCTACGAAAATGCCTTGCGCCATCATTACTTCTTAGGGGCCAAGCTGGTGCGGGGTGCCTACATGGAGAAGGAACGGGCCCGCGCGACGGCCTCAGGCCACCCCAGCCCCATTCAACCCGATCAGACGGCAACGGACAAAGCCTTCAACGACGCGCTCGTGTTTTGCGTGGCGCACCGCACCTACATCAGCATCATGTGCGGGTCGCACAACGAGTACAGCAACCGCTACCTCACCACCCTGATGGCCGAGGAAGGCATGGCCAACAATGACCCACATGTGTGGTTTGCGCAGCTCTATGGCATGAGCGACAATATCTCCTTCAACCTCGCCAAAGCAGGCTATAATGTAGCCAAATACGTGCCCTATGGACCGGTGCGATCCGTGATGCCATACTTGTTACGGCGGGCGGCAGAAAACACGTCTGTGGCCGGCCAAAGCAGCCGGGAGCTCATGCTGATTCGCTCGGAGCTGAAGCGCCGACGGAACGCGCGGTAGTTTTCACCCAAAAGATCGGTCCGGACCGGGCCAATATCGCCTGGAGATTTTTACCTCTCCCTAATTCGCGTATTTTTGCCCAAAATTTTTGTCATGCAATTGAGCGAACAGGAGATCATCCGCCGGAAAAGCCTGGAGGAATTCGAGAAGCTGGGAATCAACCCTTACCCGGCCGAACTTTATGATGTGAATGCTTCGGCCCGGGAGATCCTGGAGAACTATGAACGTCATAAAAGCGACTACCGCGATATCTCCATCGCCGGCCGGATCATGAGTCGCCGCATTATGGGTAACGCCTCGTTTGCCGAGTTGCAGGACGAAACCGGCCGCATCCAGATCTACATCCGCCGCGACGACATTTGCCCTACGGAAGACAAAACCCTTTACAATACGGTATTTAAAAAACTGCTGGACATCGGCGATATCATCGGGGTGTAGGGCTTTGGTTTCACTACACAAACGGGAGAGATTTCCATTCACGTGACCAGCCTCACGGTGCTTTCGAAATCCCTGCGCCCGTTGCCGGTGGTGAAAGAAACAACCGACGAGCAAGGCAACGTCACCAAGCACGACGCGTTCACAGACCCGGAGCAGCGCTACCGCATGCGCTATGTGGACCTCATCGTGAATCCTGAAGTGCGCGACGCCTTCATCAAACGCACCCAGTTGGTCAACTCCATGCGCCAATACCTCAACGCCAAGGCATACCTGGAGGTGGAGACCCCTATTCTCCAACCGCTTTATGGGGGAGCGGCAGCGCGCCCTTTCAAAACCCACCACAACACGTTGGACATGACGCTGTACTTGCGCATTGCCAACGAGCTCTACTTGAAACGACTCATTGTCGGTGGATTTAACGGCGTATACGAATTTTCAAAAGACTTCCGCAACGAAGGCATGTCACGCTTTCACAACCCGGAGTTCACGCAGATCGAACTCTATGTAGCCTACAAGGACTACTACTGGATGATGGACCTCGTGGAGGAGATGATCGAAAAAGTAGCCATGGATCTTCATGGAAAAACGGAAGTTACCGTGGGCAAAAATGTCATTGATTTCAAACGCCCCTGGCAACGCTACACCATGTTTGAAGCGATCCAGCATTTCACGGGCATCGACATCTCGGCGATGAACGAAGAAGAACTGCGCGACACCTGCCGCAAACTTCACGTGCCCATGGACAACACCATGGCGAAAGGCAAGCTGATCGACCAGATCTTTGGCGAGAAATGCGAGCCCAACCTGATCCAACCCACGTTCATCACCGACTACCCGATAGAGATGTCGCCCCTGGCGAAAAAGCATCGCAGCAAGCCGGGACTGGTGGAGCGTTTCGAAGCCATCTGCAACAGCAAAGAAATCGCCAACTCCTTCAGCGAGTTGAACGACCCCATCGATCAGCGCAACCGCTTTGAAGAACAATTGGAGCTTGGCAAGCGCGGCGACGAAGAAGCCATGACGCTGGACGAAGATTTTCTCCGCGCCCTTGAATTCGGCATGCCGCCAACGGCCGGCCTGGGCATCGGCATCGACCGTCTCTCCATGATCATGACCAACTCCCCGTCCATCCAGGATGTTCTCTTCTTCCCCCAGATGAAACCGGAGACACCGGTAGCGCAGCTCACGGAAAAAGATTTTGAAACCCTGGGCGTACGCAAAGAGCTTGTTCCCATCCTTCAAAAACTAGGCATCACATCCCTCACGCAGCTCAAAGAAATGAAAGCCTCCAAGCTCTTCAACGACGTCTGCGGCCTGAGAAAAAAGATGAAACTGGAAAACGTCCAAAACCCCACCATGGAAGAAGTGGAAGGCTGGCTAAAATAAAATACCAGCTCCCGAACTACACCCTGGCTACCAACGACTGGCTCCTTGATTCTTGTACCTGGATACTAGATTGTGGATCCTGGACTCTGACCCCGGAATTCTGACTACTAGATTGTGGATACTGGCTACTGGCTACTGGATTGTGGATTCTGGCTACTGACTACTGGCTACTGGATTCTGGCTCCCGACCATCATAAATTATCAAAGTAAGGTTTCCTCCTCTCCAGCTTCAAATCCTGCAACATCGACGATTTCACATTGATCGTGAAGTTGAACTGCTGGAAGTATCCAAAGGGTGTCCAATTCAAACGCATCGTCCAGCAGTGAAGGTCCCGTGCGATGCCGAGGTTGGTCATGGTGAGTTGGCCGGCCTTGATGTCGAACCCCGAGCTGTAGGTAACTTTCCATTTTTCCGACAGCGACAAATCGCCGTTCATGGTCAGGGTCTGATTTATGGTGGGCTTCACCGCCTGTGATGTTTTTACCGGGTTCTGATAGCTGACGTTATAACTCAAGTTCATGCTCCAGGGGATGTCGAAGTCCACATAGGCATCGGGGTTTTGCATGAGGAATTGCTTCTCTGTCTCGGGCAGATCGGACTTCCCGATCTTTTCGCGACTGCTCGTTTCCTTGCTGCGGGCCTTTGGGTTCAGGTTGGTGCTCATGGCCAGCGTGGCGCTGGAGATTCTTCCCACCGATCCGCTTCTCCAGGCATAGTCGTCGCGGCGCTTTTCGTACCAGGTGCCGTCTTCGTTCACGATGCGTTCAATGCGATAGGGATCCAGTGTAGCCGACACGTTGATGTTGAGCAGGTTGTTCAGGATGTTGGTGTTGGCGGCCATCGAGAAAGGCGCCAGCTTGAAAGTGTCGGCCAAAAAGTTGTAGCTGCTGTTGATCGAGAAGTTGTTCAGCAGCATCACTTTGCGGGCCACGGAATCCTGGGGGCCTTGCACTTTCATTTCTACGTTGTTCCCAATGCCAAACCCGATGGCGCTGCTTCTTCCAATGGACGAGCCGCCATATACGGAGCCGACATACTTATCCTGATACACCCATATATCACGTTTTAGATCGTGTATGTAGTCGAAATATTGGGTGTTTTTACTAAAGTCGGGAGTATAACTGTAAGAGATCGAGGGATTGACAACATGCCGGATGGCTTTTATTTTCTTCAATTTGTTCTTCATGAAATACATCCCGTACAGACGCGTGGTCATGCCCACGCTCATGGAGTAGTTGGATATGTTTTTAAAGCCCTTTTCCGTGCCCACCTTCTTTATCACGGCGTTGGCCGTGTCATACTCCCAAACCTGTTGTTCGTCGTACCACTTCATTTCATAATTCACGGAAGGAGAAATGGTGAAATGGCGCAAGGCCTTGAATGAGAATGTCGCCGGGATGGTATGGCGCATCCCTTTTTTTCCATTGGCGAAGAACGTGCCGAAGTTGCTTCCCGTGAAGGGCGCGATGCTATCATGGGCCGCTGTCGGTGTGAGCCGGCCAAGGTTGTTGGTCACCCGGTTTTGGGCGGCCATGGCATAGCCAATGGAGAAGTTGTCCAGCGGACCGGTCTTTCCTTTTTTACTTTGGAAAGGATAGAGGTTGGTCATGTTCAGACTCAGGCTGGGCAACAGCAGGTCTATTTGTTTGGTTTTCAGATCCTGGTTGTGGTTCAGGTTTATACCCAGCGAGAGGGGCGAGCCCGGAAAACGTTTGCTGTAGGAAACGTTCGAGCTCAATTTGGCGGTGGTATTGTTCAGGCTCGAGTTGTTGTAGAGATTTCCCTGTGTGCCATACGACAAGAAGTTGTTCTGGTTGAAGGTGGCCGTGGCCGCATTCACGGACGCTGAAAAACGACCGGTGCCCTTGGATTGTGGGGAGTGACTCCAGGTGAGCCGGAAGTCTTTCGTGAACGACTGGGTTTCGATCTTGTTGTCGCTGTCGGGGTTTTTGGAGTAGGCAAAATTTACCGTGCCGTTATAATGATAGCGTTTGATATAGGAGGAGTTCGCATAGAGGGCGTGACCTCCCTTGGAGTAAATGTCGGCCGTCAGCGCCAGTTTTATATACTCACTGATGTCGAAGAAATAACCCCCACCCCGGAGGTTGAAACCCCGTCGTTTTTCCTCGCCATAGCTCGGAACAATGATGCCTGACGCGCTGCGCCGCGGTGAAGGGAACATGCCGAACAGGAACCCGATGGGTAACGGAATGTCGTTGAACTCCATATAAAATGGGCCGGCCACGATCTTGTCGTTGGGAATGGCCTTGGTCTTGGTGGCGCGGATACGGAAGTGCGGGTGTTCCAGGTTGCAGGTGGTGTAGCTGTTGCGGCGGCTCAGCCGTTCACCTTTTTCATTCTTATAGACCACATCGCCGGCGAGGTATGCTTCACCCTGCTGGGTCACCACCTCGCTGATGCGGGCGCGTTTGGTCTTGAAGTTATAAATGATGTCCTTCGTCTCGTATAGCTCCTGGCCGTTCTTGAAGATCGGGTATCCCACCCGGTTGCCCAGCGAATCGCGGGTGCCATGGGCGGTGAGGGTGTTGTTGCCATAGTCGATTACGATCTCGTCGGCTTCCAGCTCGATTTCGCCATAAACGATCTTGGCGTCGCCATAGAGCCAGATCATTTTGCCGTCGACCTGCGCCCGGATGGAGTCTCTGGCCGAATAGTTGATAGTAGTCTCGATGTCGCCTTTTTGTGGCTTGGCTTTGGTGGAGTCGGCCTTGGTCCGGAGCGAGTCCGTGGGGGGCAATGCGAGCGAATCGGGGGACGGAGGGGTCGTTTTTAAAGAATCGGATTTGTAGGGAAGCAGCCCCCCCGGTGGTTTTACACGGGGCTCCACCTGGGCCATGGCGGCCTGTACTATATAAAATGTGAAAATGATGGCTATAAAATACCGCACACGCGCTGAGTTGGGGGATCGTTCTTTACCTTTCAGTGAAAAATTCACAATTTTGCCTAAAGTTATTGCAAATACTTTGAACATCGTACGGCCCGTGAGGAATATAGGATTGACAGCGCTACTGATAGCAATAACCTTGCTAAATTCTTCGAGCACCTTTCCACCCCGCGAATCCAAAGTGGATGTGGTGGTGATCGACGCCGGCCATGGCGGCCACGACGAAGGCACACACGGCAAAATCCTGAAGGAAAAGAATCTCGCCCTCAAGATCGCCCTCAAACTGGGCGAGTATATCGAAAAAAATATGCCCGGTGTAAAGGTGATCTACACCCGCAAAGACGATCGCTACCTGGCCTTGGATGAGCGCGCCGCCATCGCCAATAAAAATAAGGCCGACCTCTTTATTTGTATCCACGCCAATGCCAACCCCAATGCCAAAGCTTTTGGCACTGAAACGTTTGTGATGGGGCTCCACAAAGACGAAGGCAACCTGGAGATTGCCAAGCGCGAAAACTCCGTGATTCTCATGGACGAGAACTATGAGGAACGCTATGAGGGCTTCAACAACACCCCGGAGTCCTACATCCTTTTCACCCTCACCCAGAGTGCCTACCAGGAGAATAGTCTTCGCTTCGCATCAAAAATAGAATCACAATTCAAGACCAAGGCCGGCCGTGTGAGCCGGGGTGTGAAGCAAGCGGGGTTTGTGGTGTTGTGGCAAACCACCATGCCGAGCGTGCTGGTGGAGACCGGTTTTCTGACCAACAGCACGGAAGAAAAGTTTCTTTCCGGTGAAGAAGGCCAGGAACTGATCGCTTCGGGCATATACCGCGCCTTCAAAGAATACAAAAGTGAGGTAGAATCCATAAATTGAGATCGAAACCAACTGTTGGATCTATCCCCCATAGAAATTCTACTGCATGAAACTATCCAAAGAATTCAAAGTCGGCCTCTTCATGGTCGTGTCCCTAAGTCTGCTCTACGTCGGTTTTCAGTTTTTAAAGGGCATTGATTTTTTTTCGACCACGCACAAGTTCTATGTAGTCTATAAAGATGTAGACAAACTCACGGAATCGAACCTGGTATATCTCAATGGTACGGCGGTAGGGCGTGTGAGTGACATCCAGATCCAGCAAAAAAAGAACCGTGTGGTGGTACAACTCGACATCGATTCGGAAATCGTTCTGACCGATTCTACCAGTGCCGTGCTGGACGGTGAGCTGTTGGGCGGCCGCTACATTATTCTGGACGTGAAACCCGGTACGCGAAAGCTGAACCCGAAAGACACCATCCGGGCCGTTGTACCCAAAGGCATTTTCGATTTTGCCGCCACATTATCGAATACGGCGGAAACCACGCTCACCAACCTCAACGTTGTCCTCGCCAACCTGGCCCGCAACACCAACCGTCTCGACACGATGTTCATTCGCCTGCAGTCGACACCCGGTTTGCTCAACCGAACGCTTCTGACCGCCAACACCACGATCGGCGGGATAGGCGATTCGCTAAGATCGGTTACCGGCAACGTCAACGCCACACTTGCTCAACTCAAGCCCACGCTGGCCAACTTTCATACCCTGTCTGATTCGCTGAAAATGCTGCAGATCAATGGCACCCTGAAACGGGCCAATGTGAGCCTCACTAAGCTGAATGAAACCCTGTCGCGCCTCAACAAAGGCGACAACACGGCCAGCAAGCTCTTGACGGAGGATACACTGTATGTAAATCTCAACAAACTGCTGCTGGATATTGACGCGCTGGCCAAACACTTCGATAAAAATCCGAAACACTTCCTGGGCCCGCTGGGCAAAAGCCAGAAGAAGATCGAACGGGATCTGAAAAAACAGGATTCAAAGAAATAAGAAACGCAAAGGCCCCGGAGAATACTTCCGGGGCTTTTTTCTTTCTAATAGTCCTGCGTCCCACGGTTGGCAGGTCGAAAGCGATGGCCCTGCGCGCCGTGATGACGAAAAGGTAAACGCACCGGCCAACCCAAGTCAGAGCGATGCCTGAAACACGCGGCAACAACCTTGGAGTTCATCCCCAATATTCCAATCTTTAGGGGCCAACCGATAATCCGCCAACGTATGCAACCCGATCTGGAATTCAACAAAAACGAAGATCAATTCAAACAGCTCGTCACGCAGCTTCAACACAAAGCAAAGAAAATAAAACTGGGGGGTGGCGAGAAGAAGATCGATGAGCAACATCAGAAGGGAAAGCTCACCGCCCGGGAGCGCATTGAATACCTGGTCGACAAAGATTCCCGCTTCCTGGAGATCGGCCTGTTCACGGCCGAGGGCATGTACAAAGAACAAGGCGGCTGCCCATCGGGCGGGGTGGTGACGGGCATTGGCTACGTGGCCGGTAGGCAGTGCGTTATCGTGGCCAACGATGCCACCGTGAAAGCGGGCGCCTGGTTTCCCATCACCGCCAAAAAGAATCTCCGCGCCCAGGAAGTCGCCATGGAAAATCGGCTTCCGGTGATCTACCTGGTCGACAGCGCCGGTGTGTTCCTGCCCATGCAGGATGAAATATTTCCCGACAAGGAACATTTCGGACGGCAGTTCAGAAACAACGCCCGGATGTCGTCGATGGGCATCGTGCAGATTGCGGCGATCATGGGAAGTTGCGTGGCGGGGGGAGCCTATCTACCCATCATGTCGGACGAAGCGATGATCGTGGACAAGACCGGCTCTATCTTCCTGGCCGGATCCTATTTGGTGAAGGCGGCCATCGGCGAAGATATCGACAACGAAACCTTGGGAGGCGCCACCACACACTGTGAGATCTCGGGTGTTACCGACAACAAGTTCCCGAACGACCAGGCCTGTCTCGACTACATCCGGTCGCTGTTCGATAAAATGGGCGCCACCGAAAAAGCGGGCTTTGATCGTGCGGCTTCAAAGCCGCCCAAGGAAAAACCGGAAGAACTCTACGGCATTTTGCCCGCCGATCGCGCGAAGCCATACGATGTCCTGGACATCATTATGCGATTGGTGGACGATTCAGACTTTTTAGAATACAAAGCTTCTTATGGCAAGACCCTGGTTTGTGGCACGGCCCGCATCGAAGGATGGTCGGTGGGCATTGTGGCAAACCAGCGCAAAATCGTGAAGACAAAAAAGGGCGAGATGCAAATGGGCGGCGTCATCTATTCCGACTCTGCCGACAAAGCCGCGCGCTTTATCATGAATTGCAACCAGCGGAAAATTCCCCTGCTCTTTTTGCAGGATGTGAGCGGGTTCATGGTGGGCAGCAAGGCGGAGCACGGCGGCATCATCAAGGACGGCGCAAAAATGGTGAATGCCATGGCCAACAGCACCGTCCCCAAGTTCACCATCATCACCGGCAATTCGTATGGCGCGGGCAACTATGCCATGTGTGGAAAAGCCTATGATCCCAGGCTCATCTTTGCCTGGCCCACGGCGCAGATCGCCGTGATGAGCGGGGCGGCGGCCGCCAAAACATTGTTGCAAATACGGGTGAATGCCTTGAAAGGACAGGGGCAACAAATCACAAAAGAGGAGGAGGATAAATTGCTGAAGGAGATCGTGGATCGCTATAATGATCAGCTCAGCCCCTACTATGCAGCCTCGCGTTTGTGGGTGGATGGCGTGATCGATCCCCTTGAAACGCGGAAAATAATCTCCATGGGCATCGAAGCGGCCAATCATGGCATGGTGGAGAAATTTAATGCGGGTGTCATTCAAACCTGAACCTTGGTTTAGGTCATTATTATTTTTCGATGAAGCGATTGAATTTTTGAGAAGGACGTGGGGTTTTCGTTTGGAAGCGTCTGAAGTTTTTCAGAAGTTGCCGAAAACCGAATGCCCACCTGCACTGTTTTTAGGTTGCATTTGGAGATGCGGCTGGTAGGGAATCGTAATTTTATTTTGAAGCCTATGAATGATGCTGAATTGAAAGCCCTGGTTTCGCTGCTGGACGACGAAGATGCAAAGATCGTTAGCCACGTCGAGGAGAAGATCCTGTCGCTGGGCACCACGATCATTCCTTTCCTGGAAGAAGAATGGGAAAGTAACTTCAACCCCATGGTGCAACGGCGCATCGAAGAGCTCATCCACACCCTGCAATATGAACTGCTGAAGGAACGCATCGGCGAATGGTATGAAAGCCCCGAACAGGATCTGCTCACCGGCATGTGGCTGGTGGCTACGTATCAGTACCCGGACATCGAACTCATCAAACTCCGGCAGGACCTCGAACAATTGTACTACGAGACGTGGCTCGAATTCAAGCCCGATCTCTATCCCTTCGACCAGGTGAAGGTGATCAACAGTGTGTTGTTTAACAAATTGAAATTCGGTGCCAACACCAAGAACTTTCATTCCCCCGGCAACTCCATGATCAACGTGGTGCTGGAAACCCGCAAAGGCAATCCCATCACCCTGTGCATCCTCTACATGCTGGTGGCGCAAAAGCTAAAGTTGCCCGTGCACGGTGTGAACCTTCCCAATTTATTTGTGCTCACCTACAAAGATCCCAAGCACACCCAGTTTTATATCAACGCCTTTAACAAAGGACTCATTTTTTCGAAGCAAGACATCGAAAACTACATCAACGAGCTGCACCTGCCCCACCAGGAGTCGTTCTTCGAACCTTGTACCAGCCTGGAGATCATTCGTCGGGTATTTCGGAATCTCATCATGTCGTTTGATAAGATGGGCGAACATGCCAAGGCAGAAGAGGTAAAAGAACTGCTGCTGATCATTGCCGACGGCGCCGACCTGGGCGTGTAGCTTTTCATTTATTTTGCTTCAAACCCTACACGCCTTTGAACCCGGCGTTCTTTCCCGCTGTTAGACGCTGGCGACCTGCGTCCTATTCCTTAAATTCGCTGAATATCTTTACCTTAGCATCTTCAAATACGCACGCATGAGAATAGCTTTACCGCTTGTTTTAGTTGTCGCAAGCCTTACCCTCCACGCTCAACAATTTTCCACGCGCTACGAACTTGTCAAGATGGACAAGAATGTGAACACCTTCCGGCATGAGGCCGCGCCGGTGATCTCACCCGATGGCAACACGCTCTATTTCTTTGTTCAAAATCACCCCGACAACACCTATGGCAAGGACGACACCCAGGACATCTGGATGTCGAAGAAGGACGCGAACGGCGCCTGGAGTCTGGCCCAACACATGTCGTCGCCCTTCAACCTGCACCGCTCTAACCAGGTGTTCACGGTATTCCCCGATGGCAGCTTGTTCGTAAAGGGCGGCCGCACCAAGGGTGAGAAAGGATTTTCCGTGGTGAACGGCGGGTCGCTTCGTGAACTGGACGTAAAAGATTTTAAAAACATGAACAAGGGCCGCTTCTATGGCGCATCCATGTCGGCCGACGGCAAGCATATCATCATGTATTTTAGCGAGGTAGAGAACAGCCCGAACAGCGACCTCTATGCCAGCCATCAGCAACCTGACGGTTCCTTCTCCAAACCCGCGAAGCTGAAGTTGAGCACCAGCACCGACGACGTGGGCCCGTTCATCAGCCCTGATCAGAAATCGCTTTATTTTGCCAGCGCCCGCCAGGCGCCGGGACGCCAAGGTGGTGTGGATATTTACCAATCGCCCCGCGCAGACGATACCTGGGCGAACTGGGGAGAGCCCGTGAACATGGGCAAGCCCATCAACACCAGCGCACTCGACTATTACTTCACCATCGATAATGCCGGTAATATTTTTACCAGCCGTGCCAACAAAGCCCTCGACGGTGCACAACTTGACCTCTATGCGTTAGTTCCCAAGACGTTTAAGATCAACCTGGTGGGCATGGTCTATAACGAGAAAACAAAGGACGCGCTGCAAGCCAACGTGGAGGTGCGTGTGAAAGATAAAGAGCCCGTAAAACTGAAATCGAACGCCACCGGAAAATTCGAAACCAAAATGCCGGAAGTGCTGGCCTATTCTGTGGCCACCAGCCTCGAAGGATTCCTGCCGAACGATCAAAGCTTCAAACTTCCCGTGTTGAACAGCGACACCACCATCTACATGGAAGTGTTGCTTCGCCCCGTGGCCAAGAAATTGTTGATCACCGGAAATGTCTACGACAAGAAAACCGAAAAACTCATCACCGCCAACCTGGACGTGGTGGTGAAAGGCGACCGGAAGTCGGCCTTCAAACTGACGGCAACGGACGGACGCTTTGAAAAGGAAATCCCTAAACTGGGATGGTATATGATCACTGCTTCCGCCAACGGCTACCTGAATGCCGTCGACAGCGTGGAGGCCGACGATGACGGACATTCACCTTTTTCACGCGACATTTATTTGCAACCTATTGAGGTGGGTGTGACCGTGCGACTGAAAAATATCTATTTCGATTTTGACAAAACCACGCTGAAGAAAGAGTCCTATCCAGAATTGAATAAGGTGGTAGACTTCCTAAAGCAAAATGCCTCGGTGGAGATTGAGATCTCAGGACACACCGACAGCAAAGGTTCGGACGACTACAACCTGAACCTCTCGCAAGGGCGCTCGCAGGCGGTGGTGGATTATATCATCAGCCAAGGCATTGATAGTTTCCGGTTAACGGCGCATGGGTATGGGGAGACCAAACCCATTGATACGAACGACACGGATGCAGGTCGGGCGAACAACCGGCGGGTGGAATTTACGGTGTTAAAAAAATAGCGCCCCCTGTGTTTCATCACAAAGGGCGCTAAGAACCTTCCTTCGCCGAAGCTGCGGAGAGCAAGCAATCTTTAACGCGTAGAATTACTCTACAGGAACCAGGCGTACGATCTTACCAGGGTTCTCCATGGCAACGTAGATGTAACCGTCGGGGCTTTGGGTTACGCAGCGAACGCGGCCGATCTTTTCGAGCAAGCGTTCTTCTTTTACAAATTTTTTATCGGCGATCTCTACGCGGGCTACCAGTTGGTGCGACAAGGCGCCTACGAGGAGGTTGCCTTTCCAGTTGGGATATTTATCGGAGGTCACCATTGTTAAACCACAGGGTGCGATGGAAGGTACCCAGTAGCGTACGGGTTGTTCCATGCCCTCTTTTTCTTTTAAGTCCGTTATGATCGTACTGTCATAGTTGATGCCGTACGTGATCACCGGCCAGCCGTAGTTCTTTCCTTTCTCCACGATGTTCAATTCGTCGCCGCCACGAGGGCCGTGTTCGTGTTCCCAAAGCGTTCCGGTTTCTTTGTCGTAATACAATCCTTGAAGACTTCTATGGCCATAAGACCAGATCTCCGAACGGGCGCCGATCGTGCTCACAAACGGGTTGTCGCTGGGCACTTTGCCGTCGTCGTGAAGACGCATTACTTTTCCAAGGTGGTTGCTGAGGTCTTGGGCATTTTCTTTTTTGCCGCGTTCGCCGCAGGTGAAGAACATATAGCCTTTGCCATCGAACGCAATGCGCGAGCCAAAGTGTACTTCAGAGGGCGTGAGGGGCAGGGCCTGGAATAATTCTTCGAGATTGGTGAGTTTGTTGCCTTCCAGTTTGGCACGTGCGATCACGGTGCCGCCACTGTCGGCTACCTGTTTGGCATAGCTGAGATAGATCCAACCGTTCTTATCAAAATCGGGGTGAAGTTGGATGTCGAGCAAGCCACCCTGGCCATGGACATACACCGGGGGAACGCCTTCGATCTTCTCTTTTAAAAGCTTGCCATCTTTTACGATGCGGATATTGCCATCGCGTTCCGTCACCAGCAGGCGGCCGTCGGGCAGGAAGGCCATGCCCCATGGATTTTTCAGCGCGCCCACGGCGGTGTCTGAGGCGGACGTGATGGTGTCGACCATGAACTTTTGTTTTTCGGATTGAACAATGGCGCCGGCCGGTTTCCGCTCTTGCGTCCCACAGGAAACAAGGACGATGGCCATCGCCAGGCAAAAAGGATAAAGCAGTTTGTTGATCATTTGGTATTGATTTTTTTAAAGCGCGCTAAGATAGAGAAAGAAATCCTATCGGGGCGCCCCGCTCGGATAAGCGGCACAATCCTTTTGTCATGCGAAAGAGGTTGAATGTATGGGCAGTGGTGAGCAACGACGACACGCTCAAATAGAAACAACAAAAAAAAGAGGCGGCCGGGGGATCGGACCGCCTCTGTATATACAACTAAGCCAACTCAACTTCCGGTTTGTACGGGTTCGGCATTTTTGCCCACATCCCCTTCGGCCACGGGAGTGGTGTCTAGAAAGATGCTGACGTGTCCGTCGAGATCATCCAGCGATTCAAAAAAATCTTTTTTACCTACCACAAAATACTTGTAAGGTGAAAATTCACCGGCTGTTCCATCCACGGGTGTTAGGGCTGAAACGGTGCTGGCTGATCCGTCGTCCACGGTGCCCGCATAGATGCCGGATGGATATGCGCTGCCGGCTTTGGTGTTGTAGAGGGAGATCTGCACCAGCGTGTTGCCGGCGTTGTCCAGCCAGAACACCACGCGGCCATACACGCGGCCGGTGCCGGGAATGGAATCGAGCGAATAGGCCTTGAACGTGGTGATCGTGCCGCCTCCAGGCGCTACGTTAAGAATGGGTTCCACGCCCGCTTGCTCGCAGGCCGTGAACAACACAAGACTTGCGCAAGCGGCGATGAACCAGGAGGATATTTTGATGTTGATATTTTTCATGGATCAAAGAAAGGTTAGAATGAAAACAAAACACGACCATAATAATAAGCACCGTTGCTGCCCTGCTGGTTGTTGGAGTACAAATAGAACCCGCGGTTCTCTTCGCGCAACAAGTCGGGATATTTGTCGAAGATGTTGTTGCCACCGACCGAGAACTTCAGGTTCTTCGTGATGTCGTAGCTAACGCTGAGGTCGAATACCGTTTGTGCAGAAAAAGTTTGATCCCAGTATTCTCCGTTTGCACTGGTCGATGTGGAGAGCTCCGTAACTTTTCCGTAGTATGTTCCCCGGAACAACGTCGAGAACTTGCCGAGTTTGTATTGTACAAAGCCGATGAATTTATTGCGCGGCGTGCCCGTTTCGAACTGCCCGATCACCTGGCGGTTGAGGTATTTGTTCACGAGATCTTCGTTGCTAAGGTGTTCCACATTCAGATCGAGCGTGTTTTTATGGATGACCTGGTTCCGGCTGAAGATGGCGGAAGCGTTGAAGGTGAGGATCGACTTTTCGAATGCCGTGGTGTAGTTCCCCACGATCTCGATGCCTTTCGAGCGAATATCACCGCCGTTCACAAAGAACTGCGCCTCGCCCTGGCTGCCGATCACCTGGTCGTAGTTGTTGCCTACTTCCGCTGCGTTGAATGCGCCCGTCAGAAAGATGCGGTCGTCCACGTCGATCTGGTAGGCGTCGACGCTAAATTCCAGTTTGTGCGACAGTTGATAAGCCATACCAAAACCATAGCTTTTCGATCGTTCCTCTGTCAACGGTTTGATGCCCAGCACGCGGGCAGCAGTGCTGTTGGAAGGATAGGTAGTATAATCCACGGGTTGCGGCACGCCGTTTTGATCCGTGATAAACACCGTGGCTGTGGTGGTGTAGTTGAGTTCCTGCAGGGAGGGAGCGCGGAAGCCGGAGGAGATGGAGCCGCGCAGGGATAGGTTGCTCAACACCGAATAGCGCGCGGCCACCTTGCCGGTAACCACATCGCCAAAGTCGGAATAGTTTTCAACGCGGGCCGCGCCTTCGATCATAAAATTCTCGGTCAGGTTCAATTCGGCATCCACGTAGGCGGCCAGGTCGGTGCGGTATTCATCGCGCTCGTTCTTGGGGCCGAAGCCTGCAAAGCATTGGCAGTTGGCCGACAAGGATTTCACCGTCACTTGTTCGCCGCGTTGCACAGACAAAGGATTTCCGTCGGCATCCAAAATGGGCTGGCTGCTCGCGTCTTCCAGTGGCTTGCCGTCGGGTCCCAGCAGCAAGCCGTCTTTGGCGACGGTGAGCACGCCGGCATCGCCATATTGATAGCTCTCCTCCTGTCCTTTCATGATCTTATAATTTTCAACACGCATCTCGGCACCAAACGCGATGTTCAAGCCGTGAAGAACATCTGAAAAATATTTGGAGAAGTCCAGGTTGGTTGTGTTTTGTGTGAAGGAGT
Source organism: uncultured Chryseolinea sp. (assembly GCA_966211885.1). Lineage (GTDB taxonomy): Bacteria > Bacteroidota > Bacteroidia > Cytophagales > Cyclobacteriaceae > Chryseolinea. Next base: position 14,746 of record CBIHQM010000011.1, on the reverse strand, counting down.
GCGTGCCGATGTTCATGTTGATCGGCGAATTCGAACCGAGGGAAGCATTCATGGTGTTGAGCATGCCGATGCGGGTCTTGTTCCGTCCGAACGTATTGCTGAAATCCACGTTGAAGATGCCCGCCTTGCTTCGTATACCCACGGTGGTGGAGATATCCGAAGTGTTGGACGTCATCTGCGGACGAAAGCCATTGGGATAGAGCAGGTAGTTGAAGCGATCGGTCTGCTCCGGGCGGCGGTCATAGCACGAATAGCTCTGCAAGAATTTATAGGCCATTCCGCCAAAAGCGTACAGCGTTGTGTTCTCATTCAGGGGAACTTCGGCGTTGTAGTACATCGTGCCCAACGTGATCGCCGGTGATCCGGCATATACCGAGAAGTCGCTTTGTTGTAAACCTCTCGCGGCCATCAAGCCTTCCGGTGTCGACAAGGTTGCCTCGAGGGCCGTGTTGCCCGCGGCCTGGGCGGCCACCAACTCCGGATTGGTGATCACCGGGTTGCCATATTTGTCGGTGCGCTGATTGGTGAGATACGTCGCATCATAGGTTCCCCAGTCATTTACAAAGGGGCGCAACGTTGGACGGCGTTGGGTGAGCTCACCGGAAAAGTTGATGAATCCTTTTTTGGCCAGGCTGAATCCATAGTTTGCGGCCAGCTGATAATTATAACCATCGGGTTTTCCATCGATCGTGTACTTGCCGCCATCGCCACCCGAGTTCAAATAGCCGCCACCCGTAAAGCTGCCGGTAAGTTTGTCGATGCCTTTTTTCAAAACGATATTGATCACGCCTGCCACAGCGTCGGATCCGTATTGCGCGGCCGCGCCGTCGCGCAAGATTTCAATGTGGTCCACCGAGATCGATGGGATCAGCATCATGTCCACAGAAGTGGAGGGACTTCCCACGGCGGTGGAGATGATGAGTTGCGCGGATGCGTGTCGCCGCTTGCCGTTGATGAGCACCAGGGTTTGGTTGGGCGCGAGGTTGCGCAGTTGGATCGGGTCGACGTGTGAATCGAGGTCACCGCCCTGGCTGCGCACGGCGTTGAAGCTCGGTGCCAGCATGGTGAGCATTTGCGCCAGGTCGATCTGCGGAAGGTCGCCCATAATATCTTTCAACGAGATGATGTCGACGGGCACTGCCGTCTCCAACGCGGTGCGCCCCATGCCGCGACTTCCCGTGACGATGAGCTCGCCAAGTTCCTTCATGGATTCTTCCAGCACAACGTCGACACTGGTGCCGGTGGCTGCTACCTCTTTCGAGCCAAAGCCGATAAACGAAAACACCAGGATGGATTTGGCCGGCGCAGCGATGGTGTACTTGCCATCCGAATCGGTGAGCGTGCCTTTACCCGGTGCGTCTTTCAGAATAACGCTGACACCCGCCAGCGGGCTGCCGTCGCCCAGGGCGGTGACGGTTCCCGTGATGTTCAGCTCCTGCCCGAAGGCGTGCAGGGTTAACACGAGGACTATGATGGTGAGATAGAATTTACATTTCATGTGGTTTAGGATAAAATTTGACAATACAATACTGAGGCCCTGCGGTCGGCAGGGTCGGAAAAAGACAAAACGGATCTGTCGCTATCGTTTAGTGCATCCCCGGATCAAAGGATCACAGGAGCCGATAGCGCATGACGCGCATAAGTATCTTTTCGTGAAGGGAATCTACACGGTGCCCGTGTGGTCAGATTCTTAGATAGTAAGGAATGATTCTCATAGGTATTGGGTTTAGGTTCAAAGGTTCTCTTTCCGGGAGCAAACACAGATACCAACACCACCGCCCTCTCATTGTGTCTACTACACGTAACGTCACGCAATCCTCCACCCGGGGCCTTCGTGTGCTAACGCAGGGCGTATGCGCTGAGCACGGCTCGCAGGTGATGCATGTTTGATCTGTTTGTTTCTTTACTGGCGTTAATGAAGCAACAGATCGTTTGTCAATTCAGCAGGTTGTATAGTGAATATAAGATATAATCAACACGGGATGAAGCATTGATTCGTAAAAAAAATCTACAATCCAATCAAACGGTTGCACAATCGGAAGGCGGTGAGAAAAAAATTAAAAGATCGATGAATAAAATTGTACTGTGTTTAAACAGCAATGTACCGCGGTGTCGGTGATCAGCGTTTTTAACAATAAAATGTTAAGCAAAACGAACTGTTGTGGTGATTACAACGATATGTCTACCGGTAATTAAAAAACGATTCACCTAGGCCTTTCCTTACTCGTCCCGCAAAGCTTTCACCGGATTTGCCGAAGCTGCCCGCGTCACATGGTAGCCTACGGTTAGTAAGGTAATGATCCCCGCCAGCAGCGCCGACAGAATAAACGTCAGCCATTCGTTGTTCAGTTCAATTTTATAAGCAAAGCTCTGCAGCCACGTGCTCGTAAAGTACCAGGCGAGCGGATACGCCAGTAGCGTGCCGATACCGACCAGGACAAAAAATTCCCGTGCCACCAGCAGGACCAGGCCGCTGACGCTTGCGCCGATAACTTTTCGCACACCAATTTCCTTCGTGCGTTGCTCCGTGGTGAAGGCGGCCAGCCCCAACAAGCCCAGACAGGCAATGAGGATGGTAAGCCCGGAGAACGCCGTGAAGATCTGGCTTCGTTTTTCGTCGGACTTGTATTGGGAATTGAAATCCTGGTCGAGGAATTGGTAATCGAACGGGTAGTTGGGATACAGTTCCTTCCAGGTCTTTTCTACGGCGGCCAACGATTCGCGAACATCGCCGGGTTCGGTCTTGATAAAAAGGAAGCTGTTTTTTGGATCGAGGTTGATCATGAGGGGCTCGATGACATCATACAGGGAATTCTGGTGATAATCTTTCACCACACCAATCACCTGTTTCTCGATGTCAGTTCCGTTGGGTCCATTGCCTTTGAAGACGAACTTCTTGCCAATGGGATCTTTCCACGACATGCGTCTCACCATGGCCTCGTTCACCAGCGCGCCATGCAGCGTATCGGCTGGCACATCGCGCGAAAAATCGCGACCCTGTAAAATGGTCATGCCCAAAGTCTTCACAAAGTCATAGTCGATCGAAAACAAATCCACACCGCGTTCCGACAGTTTGCCTTCGTTGTCTTCTACCTGGATCAATAATTTGCCGATGCCAAACCCGGGCGATGAATTGGAGGAAGCTACTGTCGACACGCCTTTGGTCTGGCGCATGCGCTCCTCGATGGCGGGCACGTGCAGAATCTGGTCGTCGGTGGCGAGCTGCATGCGGATCACGCGTTCTTTCGTAAAGCCGAGGTCTTTGTTGCGCAGGTATTGCAATTGATCGAATACAATGAGCGTGGAGATGAGCATGAAGATGGAGATCGCAAATTGCGCGATCACCAATACTTTTCTGAAAACGGCGCTGCCACCTTTGGCCGAAAACTTGCCCTTGAGAACACTGACCGGATTGAATCCCGATAGATACAACGCGGGATAACTACCGCCGACAATACCGATCGCCAACACGATACCGATCAAACTCAGCAACACGGGCGCTTGCAAAATATAGCTGAACGGAAGCTTTTTGTTGGACAGTTCGTTGAAGAGCGGCAGCAAAGCATATATCAAGATCAGGCTGGCCACCAAATCCAGGAGCGTGATCACCACCGACTCGGTGATGAACTGCGCAATGAGTTGCCGGCGCATCGACCCCATCACTTTCCGGATGCCCACTTCTTTTGCGCGACTCGTGGAACGCGCTGTGGCCAGGTTCATGTAGTTGATGGAGGCGATGATGAGCATGAAGGCGGCCACGGCAGAGAAGATGTAGATGTACGAAATATCGCCACCACCCTCAGCCTCGTCCTGGATCTTGGAATGGAGGTGAATGTCGGTGATGGGCTGCAACTCGTACTTGATGGTGATATTGTATTGCGTGAAGATGACGTCGACTTTTTCTTTCAGGATCTTGTCGAGGCTGGCGTACATCTTGTTAATGTCGTAGCCTTCGGGCAATTGGATGTAGGTATACACGCCAAAGTTTCCCCAAGAGTTGTTTTCTTTTCGCGTGTTCGCCGAGACGAGCGCGTCGAAAATAAAATGCGAGTTCAGGGGAACATCTTTCATGACGCCGGTTACTTTGAACGTTTCGTTGTTCTGGTTCACCAACGTTTGCCCTAACGCGTCGTCGGTTCCGAAGTATTTTATGGCAAGTTTTTCGGTGAGCACGATGGAGAACGGCTGGTCCAGGGCCGTGTTGGGATCGCCGGCGATGAAGGGATAGGTGAACATGTCGAACACGGTGGAGTCGGCCAGGTAGAAGTTGTCTTCATAGAACGACTTGTCGCCGTTTTTGAACATCGGCTTTGGCCCGAGCCCATCGAAGCGCACCGCATTTTTTACCTCGGGATAGTTGTTGCGCAGTTCCGGTGCCAAGGGTTGCTGAGCCACGGCCCAGGTAAAGGCATTGTCGGGTTCTTTGATGTTCGAGACCACGCGATAGATGTTCGGCGCGTTGGCGTGATACCGGTCGAAGCTCAGCTCATCCAGGATATACATCAGCAGGAACATGCTGCAGGTGATGCCAATGGTGAGACCCAGAATGTTGATGGCGCTGTAGGTTTTGTCCTTGCGGATGTTGCGCCAGGCGATGAGGATGAGGTTCTTTAGCATAGGGGATGGGTTTTGTCAGGGAGATGTTAAAGATCGCAAAAAAGTTGCAATCCCGGTGGATGGAATTACACTAAGTTGGCTTTCGGGTAGAAGAATGGCGCTGTGTACTACTTGCCGGGGGAGAGTCCGTTGCAAAAAGTCAGTACCTTTGCCAGATCGTCTTTTTGTTTGAAATCCGTATGTTGCTCCTTCAGATAGGACTTCAGCTTATCGTGATCGTCGGGAAACAATTTCATCAGCGAGGCTTTGGTGGCCGGATGCGCTTCATTCTTTTGATCGACAAAAAAATAAGTGTTGTTCATTTGTACCAACAGGTCGGCATTGCTGGTGGAAGAGCGTGAATTGCCGCGAAAGGCAACGACGGCACCGGTGTTGTCGGAAGAAGTAGTGTATCCATTGCTAGCCTCTACGTCCTTGCGGGCGATCGCAAATTCTTTTTTGACACCCAATGCCAGTCGCTGTTGGATAAGTATTTCGATATACCCGTGAGTAGGCTCCAGAAAAAAAACGTGCCCTCCTACGGTGACCAGCTTTACCTCCGGTGTTTTCTTCAACACCATCGTGTCACCTTCGGGATTGAGGAATTCCATGTCGCCAGACAGGAGGTTGTAGTTCATCTTATATTTTGGCGAGGGCCCCGAAATAAGGATGGCTCTCCCGTCCAGGAAGGAGGAAAATCTGTACAAACTATCGCGCCATGCGCTAGTGCGTATGTCCTCTCCCGGTTTTAGCCGAAGCGTTGCCGGGGCTTGACCAACAGCGGGCAGCGTTAAGCAGGTCATGAAGAAAAGGATGAATTTTAGGGGGGCTGGAGCGAAACGGTAACACATATTTTTTGTCGGGCGATAGTACGCATCCTTCCTACTAAAATTAGAGATTAAACAAGGAACATTCAAGTTGCCCACTCCCCGGATCCGGCTAAACTGATCTGGTCAAGATACTCGAAACTGAAGCTGTTTTAGCCAAAGGCCATGTTCATCCAAGTTCGTCGATTTAGCTATCCATTGATTGCATGAAGAATTTGTACCAAAAAAGCTTCTATGGAAAGCGCCAAATCCCCCCGCAAAACTATTTGGACTGATATTTCATCCTTTATAGGAATCTAACCCACTAAACCAGAATCAAACAAATAATGAAAACTAAAATCCTCACAACAACCCTACTGATAGGGCTTTCTTTCGGGACAATTTTTTCCCAAAGCTTTAACAAACCTAAGCTTGACAGCTTGATGAACATACTTGCTGAAAAGAACAAAGCCATGGGTAGTTTGACAATTTCTAAAAATGGCACCGTGATTTACAGTAGGGCCATTGGGTACAGCTTTATTTCAGGCAACGAGAAACTTCCTGCAACGGATCAAACGAAATATCGTATTGGTTCAATTTCGAAAATGTTTACCGCGACAATGATTTTTCAACTGATTGAAGATGGAAAACTAAAACTAACCACGACCGTAGATAAATACTTTCCACAACTTCCAAACGCCAACAAAATTACCATCAGTAACCTGCTTAATCACAGGAGCGGGCTCCACAATTTTACGGATGATCCGGAATATTTAACCTGGATGACACTACCGAAAACACAAAACGACATGCTGGCGATCATCGCTAAAAGCAAGGTTGATTTTCAACCTAACGAGAAATTTTCCTACAGCAACTCGAACTACGTTGTTTTAGGCTACATCATAGAGAAAGTTTCTAAACAGCCTTATCCAAAATTTTTGAGGAATAGAATCACTTCAAAAATTGGTCTTTCCAATACTTACGTTGGAACAAAGACCGATACTAAAAAGAATGAGAGTTTTTCATATCGCTTTTTAAATAGCTGGGAACAAGCACCGGAAACAGATATGAGTATTCCAGGTGCTGCAGGCGCCATTGTTTCGACGCCAGCCGATCTGGCTAAATTTATTGAGTCGTTATTCTCCTTAAAATTAGTTTCCAAGAGCAGCTTAACGCAAATGAAAAAGATGACAGACGGATACGGAATGGGAATGTTTCAAATTCCTTTCCACATGAAAAGCGCTTATGGACACAACGGAGGGATCGATAGTTTTTTATCTACGCTGGCTTATTTTCCTGAAGACAGTTTAACGGTAGCGTATTGTACTAACGGGCAGGTCTATCCGATGAATGATATCCTGATCGGGATTTTAAGTATTTATTTTGACATGCCGTATTTCATACCAGCATTCAATACACCCTCAATCACTTTAAAAACGGAGGACTTAGACAAGTATTTAGGTGTTTATTCAAGTACACAAATTCCATTAAAAATTACCATAACAAAGAACAATACAACTTTGATCTCACAGGCAACCGAACAATCACCCTTTCCTCTTGAAGCGACAGAAAAGGACAAGTTCACATTTGACCCTGCTGGAATAAAAATGGAGTTCAATACTGACAAGAACGAGATGACGCTTAAACAAGGAGGGGAAACGGTTTTATTCACCAAAGAAAAATGAAATCTTAAGAAATGACCAAAAATGTTTGACGCATGGACAACTTGTCTTGAGTTTTATTAAATTCCATCTTGATAAGAATGAAACATGGACAGAGTAACATTAGCAGCGTCAATTGATATGGTATTTTTGCCAAAGGGATTTAAAAAGAAATCGCGAAAGTGGATTTTTGAAACGGATGAACTTGTGAAGATAATAACGTTAGGAAAATCGTCTTATGGACATTCGTTTTTTGTTGACTATGGATTCATAGTTAAAGGATTGTCCTTGGATGATTTTGTGATGCATTTCGGATTTGAGTTGCCAGAAATTCTGCGCATGGATAATTTTACTACCATGCTCAAAGAGCGTGTTGTGCCCTGCTTTGACGAGGTTAACTCGCAACAAGATCTTCTGGCGTTGTTAAAAAAGCAGCCTCATTTGAATGCCGTGCCTATTGTTGTCAAGAGACATTTTAATCTATCAGACAATAATCAAGACAATCCCTCGTGAACGTCTGGGGTCGTTGAGAAGGAGCTAGGCGTGTGCATTATACCTCATAGTGGGAGCGTTGCCATTATTTAAACAAACCGTTAAACTTTTCCTCCTTCGCAGGTGTAAATCGCCCGGTATAATAGAGATCAAAATTAGGTTGATGCCGCGAGAAGGGCACAAATCCGGCGAAAATGAGGTTTTGTTAGTCTATCAGAGTCGACGAATGTGTCCATGAAAGTTAATCCTGCTAGGCCCGGATGAACATAGTATAACCCAGGCGTCTTGGTTAAACTGATCTGGTTAAAATTCTCGAAACTGAAACTGTTTTTTCTACGTTTTTATAGGAAGTTTTGAGTGCGGTGCAAACCTGTATTCAACACGCAACCTCATTCACCCTTTAACCCGATCATCACTTGAAAAAAGATCTACTGGCTTACATCGCACTGGGTGCTATCTGCATCATCTGGGGAACGACCTACCTGGCATTGCGCGTGGCGGTTGTTCATTTTCCGGCCTTCCTGTTTGTGGTACTGCGCCAGATCTCGGCCGGGCTGCTGCTGGGGGGATTCATGATCTTTGTAATGAAAGAAAGCTGGCCCTCCCTCGAACAGCTGAAGCGCCAGGCCGTGGCCGGGTTCTTCATGATCTCGTTGGGAAACGGCCTGGTGGCCTGGGCTGAAGTGCTCATCCCCAGTGGGGTAGCGGCAATTCTTTGCTCGCTCATGCCCGTGATGGTGATCCTCATCAACCTTACCATTAATCGCGAAGAGAAACCAACGGTTCCCATCATCCTCGGTGTGCTCGTAGGCCTGGTGGGCATTGTCATGATCTTTGGAGAACATGTGCAAGAGTTCTCGCGACTGGAATACCAGATCGGCATCTTTGCCATCTTCGTGGCCGTGGTGAGTTGGGCCGGCGGTGCGGTGTGGCTGAAGAAGCGTGGCACCGTGGGCAACCTTTTTCTCAACGCTGCCCTCCAGATGCTTTTTGGTGGTCTGTGGCTCGTGCCTGCTTCACTTTTGTTTGATGATCTGAGCACCATATCCTGGTCGACCGAGGCGGTGTATTCGCTCATCTACCTGATCATTTTCGGATCGATCGTGGCTTATGCTTGCTTCTCCTATGCATTGCGCAACCTGCCCATGACCATCGTGTCGCTCTATGCGTATGTCAACCCCGTGGTGGCGGTGTTGCTCGGCTGGTTGTTTTTGGATGAGAAGTTGAACGCCAAGATCGGTATGGCCATTTTGATCACGGTGGCCGGCATCTACATCGTGAACAAGGGATACCAGCTTCGTGATCTTTGGAAAGCCCAATTCACCCGCTAGAAAAATGAACCCGATATTATTTCATACTACCCAATGGGACGCCATGCCCATAACAGAACACCGTGGCGAGTCGGGCGTGGCCTTGTGGCGGACGTTGCAATTTGGAACGTTCCGCGTGCGACTGGTCGAGTATTCAAAAGACTATAAGGCCGACCACTGGTGCAAGACCGGGCACATCCTCTTTTGCCTGGAAGGCGAAATGGAATCCGAGCTTTCGGATGGACGCACCTTCCGGTTGTCGGCCGGCATGAGCTACCAGGTGTCCGACAACGTGAGCCTGCACCGGTCTTCATCCCGCGAGGGCGTGAAGTTGTTTATTGTCGACGGGAATTTTTTGGACCATCAACAACCGCGCAACCCATGGAGAATGTAACCCTTGCCATCGAAGCCTACCGGCCGGAGCACCAGCCAGTCTTTGAAGCGCTGAACCGCGAATGGATCGAGAAATATTTTTGGATGGAGCCCATCGATGAAGCCGTGTTGCAACATCCCGATCTGCACATCCTGGGCAAAGGCGGCGAGATCCTCATGGCCGTTTATGAAGGCCAGGTGGTGGGAACAGCGGCATTGAAATTTGTCGAGCCCGGCGTGTATGAGTTTACGAAAATGGCCGTGGACAATAAGCACAGGGGCTTAGGTTTAGGTAGAGCCCTGGCCGAGGCGGCCCGGGAGAAGGCACGCGCGTTGGGTGCGCGAAAAATCATTCTGTATTCCAACACGATCCTGACCACCGCGATCGAGCTTTACCGGAAACTGGGCTTTGAAGAGATTCCGCTGGATGGCCCGTACAAACGAAGCAACATCAAAATGCAACTGTTGCTCACAGAAGAATTCTAAGCTGTAAATTCGATGGAAAAAGTCATGAACACCGCCGTCACCATACGAAACGCCAATCTTGACGACGCTGCGCTTTTAGCAGAGTTGGGATGGAAGACCTTCTACGAAACGTTTGCCCCGCTGAACAACGAAGCCGACGTGAAGTTCTATGTCGATAAAAATTTTACGACCGAACAACTCATACGGGAACTTGAAGACCCACACGCCATCTTTCTGATCGCCCAGGCCGGCGACACGGTGGCAGGCTACGCGAAGCTGCGGACGCAACTCAACCCGGACGCGCCTCCCGATACCGTGAGCATCGAACTGGAACGCATTTATTCCGATCGCGATTTCCTCGGAAAAAGCGTCGGCAAAACGTTGATGCAGGCCAGCATCGATCTGGCCAAACAAAGAGGCTGCGACACGCTGTGGCTTGGTGTGTGGGAGTTCAACCCGCGCGCGATCGCGTTTTATGAAAAATGGGGTTTTGAAAAATTCAGCTCGCATCCTTTTTTATTGGGGAACGATCTGCAAACCGACCTGCTCTACAAAAAGAAACTAACCTGACCACATGGCAAATCACCACTACAACACCACCCTCTCCTGGACGGGCAACAAAGGCACCGGCACCTCCGAATACAAGGCGTACGAACGCAGCCACCTCCTGGCGGTCGCCGGCAAACCCGAGATCCCTGCCTCATCCGACCCTAAGTTCAGAGGCGACAAGACGCGCTATAACCCGGAAGAATTGTTGGTGGCATCGCTGTCGAGCTGTCATATGCTGTGGTATTTGCATTTGTGTGCCGTGAACGGTGTGGTGGTGATGGAGTACACGGACAACGCTGCGGGCACCATGGCGGAAAACGAAAATGGCAGCGGACAATTCATAGAAGTAACGTTGCGCCCCATCGTGACTGTAAAAGAAAGGTCCATGATCGACAAAGCCAACGCGCTGCATGAAGAAGCCCATAGCATGTGCTTCATCGCGCGCTCGGTAAACTTTCCCGTGCATCATATCCCCCAGGCACTGGTAGTGGAAAACACGGTGGCCTGATCTTTTTTGCAGGCACATCGCTCAAAAAGTATTTTTTCCTGTAAATGAATTTCATCATGAAAAAATCAGAATGGCTCACCCGCACGTTCCCCTTTGGCCTGGCCGGGGGACTGCTTCCCTTTCAACTCGACCGGCTGGAGGGCACTGTGGCGCGAATGGAAATGAAAACGAAAGGCCTCCCGGACGACATCCTTTCCAACAAGCTGGACATGAAATGGTCGGTCAAGGAAAACATCGCGCACCTGGGCGAGGTGGACGAAGTGGCGTTGAAACGCATCGATGAAATTGTGAACCAGCTGCCCGTCATGTCGCCCGCCGTCTTTGGATTGAAGCAGGATTACAATGCGTGGCCGTTGCAGAAGGTCATCGATTTTTTTTATGAAAACCGGAAAAAGAATATCGCGCGCTACCGGTTGCTGGCGGATGATGAACTGAGCCGGACCTCCGTTCATCCCCGGCTCAAAGTGACCATGACCCCGGTGGACCTGGCCTTCTTCGATGCCGAGCACGACGACCATCACCTGGTGCGCATCTCTGAAATTATTTCTACGCTAAAAAAATAGCCCATGCATCCTTTATTAAAAAAAGACCGCGAAACCCTGCAGGAAGTACTCAGCCAAACTCAAAAGGTGGCCGCTGAATATTTCCGCCAACAAGACACACTGCCACCGGGAAGATTCATCGCCGACATCCCCATGGAGACCCTTCCTGAAAAAGGCATCGGTGCGATGGCGGCGTTGGATCATTTTGCAAAAAACTTTGCCGATCAAATGGCGAACAGCGCGGGGCCGCGATATTTTGGCTTTGTAACCGGTGGCTCCACACCCGCGTCGGTGGCCGGCGATTGGCTGGTGAGCGCCTACGACCAGAATGCCTGTGGCAGCAACGACTCCATTGCCCCCCAGCTGGAGCGCCAGACGATCCATTTCTTCAAACAATTATTTGGTCTTGACGAAGCGTATTTCGGTGCGTTTGTCTCGGGCGCTACGATTTCGAACTTCACCAACCTGGCACTCGCCCGGCAGTGGGTGGGATTGCAACAAGGCAAAGATTTTAGCAACGATGGTCTGACTGGCGTGGAACCGTTGAAGGTGCTCAGCGGAACGCCACACTCCAGCATATTTAAATCGTTGTCGATGCTCGGCGTGGGGAGAAAGTCAGTGATCCGCGTCGCCACCCTTCCCGAACGCGAAGCCGTGGACATTGACGCGCTGGAAAAACAATTGAAGCAACAAACCGGTCCTGTCATTGTAGTGGCCAACGCCGGCACGGTGAACACGGTGGACTTCGATGATCTGGTCGCGGCGGGCAAACTAAAAAAGAAATACAACTTCTGGCTGCATGTCGATGCTGCCTTTGGAGGATTTGCCGCGTGCTCGGAAAAATTTGCGCATTTGATGGAGGGCATCAACGCAGCCGACAGCATCACCATCGATGCCCACAAATGGCTGAATGTTCCTTATGATGCAGCCATGCAATTTACGCGGCACAAAAATTTGCAGCTCAGCGTTTTTCAAAACAGCGCGGCCTACTTGGGTGACCCCGATCAGAGCCCAGACTTTTTTCACTACACGCCCGAAAATTCGCGCCGCTTCCGCGCGTTACCCGCGTGGTTCTCGCTGATGGCCTATGGCAAAGAGGGCTACCGCGAAATTGTGGAACGGAACTGCGCCGCGGCCCATCACTTTGGAGAGCTTTTGAAAGCCTCGGAAGATTTTGTGTTGTTGGCGCCGGTGCGCATGAACGTGGTGTGTTTCACGTTGAAGCAAGACGACCGCTCAGCCGAAACCATCCGCAAATTCCTGGAAGCCGTGCGCGACGACGGGCGGGTGTTCTTCACGCCAACCCAACTGCACGGGACCTGGGCCATACGGGCCGCGGTTTCGAACTGGCTGACGGACCTGGCCGACATGGACCTGGCCTTTGAAGTGCTGGAAAAAGTGTCGGAAAAGTTAAAAAAGGTCCAACCGGCGTAAGGGAAACGGCGTTTGTCCGGGAAGCGATTTCTTTGGAAAAACCCGCATTCCGGGGCGGAAACCGATAAAATATCGGCCAAGACGGGAATTATGTAAAAATTATGATGAAATTCACTCCTTAATACCATTTGCTATGACCACGACATCCACCCCAGCCTTTGCCACGAAGCGCATCGCCAAATCGAGAATCAGTGAAGTTGATTTTAACAACCTGGAGTTCGGGAAATATATTTCCGATCACATGCTCATGGTTGACTATGTGAACGGCAAATGGCAGGAGCCTTCCATTCTACCCTTCGGTGACATCATGATGTCTCCCGCCATGCTTTCGTTGCACTATGGCCAGTCCGTCTTCGAAGGCATGAAAGCTTTCCGCAATAAGAACGGAGACATCTGTATTTTCCGTCCGCAAAAACACAGCGAACGCCTCAACAAGTCACTGGCCCGCATGTGCATGCCCGAGATCCCGGAAGAACTGTTCATCCAAAGCCTGCACGCTATCGTGGAAACCGACCAGAGTTGGATCCCGACCAGTGAAGGCGCGTCCCTCTATATTCGCCCCGTAGTGTTCGCCTACGAGCCGCGGCTTGGCGTAAAGATCGCCGACCACTTCAAATTCTTTGTATTGACCAGCCCCGCCGGCGCCTATTTCAGCAAACCTACACGGTTGAAAGTGGAAGAAACGTTTGTGCGCGCTGCAGAAGGAGGAACCGGTTTTGCAAAATGCGCCGGCAACTATGGCGGTGCCTTCTATCCCACGCAAGTGGCCCGCCAGGAAGGCTTTGACCAGGTGTTGTGGACGGATGCAAAAGAACATAAATACATCGACGAGGCCGGAGTGATGAACGTGATGTTCGTCATCGACGGAAAAGTGATCACCCCCAAACTCACCACAGCCTTGCTGGACGGTGTGACGCGCGACACCATCATCAAACTCGCGCCGTCGCTGGGCATGACGGTGGAAGAACGCCGCGTGAGTGTGGCCGAGATCGAGGAAGCCTTCAAGAAAGGCACGCTCACCGAAGCCTTCGGAGCGGGTACCGCAGCCGTTGTATCTCCCATTGCGGCCATCAACATTCACGGTGTCGACTATTCGGTGCCGGCCGTGACGCCCGATTCGTTCCAGCAACGGGCCAAAGAAAAACTGAACAACATTCGCCTGGGGGTTGAGCCGGATGTGCACGGCTGGAACTACATCATTCCTGCGCGATAACCTTCTACATCATCCTCGCCCGGCACATCCGCTGGGCGAGGACTTTCAATAGCCTTTACCGATCGCCGTCCACAAAACGTGTGGGCAAACCGTACTATTCGTTTTTTTCTATGAGAGCAGTTTTCTTCAAAGGCAAAGACCACCCGCTGGTGGTGCAGAACATCAAAAAATTCCGACCTGTAAAAGACCAGGTGTTGGTTCGATTAAAATATGCCGCCCTGAATCACCTCGACATTTGGGTGTGGCGCGAGAAAGACGGCCTGCCGCCGGAGGGGAACATTCTCGGTTCCGATGGCAGCGGTGTGATCGAAGAAGTGGGAGAGGATGTGGATCCCTTGTTCATTGGCATGGAGGTGATCATCAACCCCAGCCTGGAATGGGGAACCAACCCGATCGTACAGGGAAATTCTTTTAAGATCCTCGGCTATCCAGACAACGGCACGTTCAGTGATTACATCGTCATCTCAAAAAAATACATCTTCGAAAGACCTGAACATCTCACGATGGCCGAGTCGGCGGCGGTGCCATTGGCGGCGCTCACGGCCGATCGCGCTTTATTTTCGAAGGCACGGTTGCGCAGCAAAGAGAAAGTGTTGATCACGGGCATTGGAGGCGGAGCGGCGTTGTGGCTGTTGCAATTTGCAGTGGCTTATCAAGGGCGTGTGTACGTGACCTCCAGCTCGGAAGAGAAGTTGGCGAAAGCAAAAGCGTTGGGTGCGTTGGGTGGTTTCAACTACAAGGATCCGGATTGGGCAGAGAAGGCATTGAAAGAAAGTGGCGGAGGATTTGACATCATCA
>CBIHQM010000010.1:0-37527 GCA_966211885.1 uncultured Chryseolinea sp. | reverse complement strand
TGAAATCCAATCGGGTCCGTCATGGGGCTGAACTTGATGATGTTGGTCGAGATTTCTCCGAAATGTCGCGAGTCTGTTCCGCCGATCATGAGAAAGGGCGTTGTGACCGTTTCAGCAAAGGTTTTTTTAACGGTTTCGTCAACGCGTTTATAGCCAAAGCCGTCCTCGGGTGAAGTGGCCGAGGGCTCTGCTGAGAACTCCTTGGAAACAGCAATCGAAACGCGCTCGTCCTGGATGATCTTTTTTATTTCGGCGATGACCTTTTCCGATCCATCGCCCTGGAGCAAACGGAAGTTCATGGTGACGGTGGCTTTGGTGGGTACCACGTTATCTTTCATTCCGGCGTTGAAAATGGTGGGCACGGCGGTAGTCCTGACCACGGCATTTCCTCCCGGACTTTTTTCATAAATGCCGATGACCACACTTTTAAAAAGCCAGGTGTTGGCAAACACTAATTTTTCGGGATAAGGCATTTCGGGACCCACGTGGTTCATGAAGCCGACGGTTGCCGGCGCAAAATTTGCCGGGAAAGGATGCTGGCGGATGTTCACCACGGCTTTTGAAAGAATGTCGAGCGCCGTCTCCTGTTCGGGCATGGAGGAGTGTCCGCCATTTTTGTCAACTGAAAGCAATAATGTCAGGTATCCTTTTTCGGCGGTGCCGATCAGCGCGACTGGTTTGGTCATGCCCGGCACTTTTTCGCGGGTAACGATCCCACCTTCATCTAACACCATTTCGGCGGAAACGCCGCGTTGTTTTAAAACCGCGGCGATGGCCACGGCTCCTGTTCCGCCACGCTCTTCGTCATGGCCCAGGGCAAAGTAGAGGCTTCGCTCCGGTTGGTAATTTTCTTTTAGAAGTTTTTCGATGGTTTCAAAAATGCCGATCACATTGATCTTGTTGTCGGCGGAGCCCCGGCCCCAGATGAAGCCATCCTTCACGTCGCCGGAAAATGGTTCGACCGTCCAGTTGCTTTTTGAAGCTTCTTCGATGGGAACCACATCCTGATGGGCCATCAGCACAATGGGTTTCAGCGACGGGTTTTTCCCTTTCCAAAAATAGAGCAGGCTATATTTCTTTATTTTTTCCCGAACCAGGTTTACATGCACCGCCGGATAGGTTTTTTCCAAAAAGCGATGAAATCCAAAGAATTGGGTCGTGTCCAACAAGGTTGAATCATTGAACGAAATAGTTTTAAAGCGAATAGCTTCCTGCAGATGTTCCAACGCCGTGGGCGGCACTGCCGGAGCCGGCAAGGCGGCGATGGCTAGTTGTTTTGATTTGAACGTTACGGCATTGAATACGAGAATAGCGACCAAAACGGCGATCAATGCCAGAATAACCCAGAGGATACGCTTTATCATAATTCTTCCGAAGATATAAAAATTAGCGCGCCACCCGGTGAGTGGCCTGTCTTTTAAAATTTTCCGGATCCAGGCCAGTCACAGGGATAGCCGCGATTTTTCAAAAATAGATTCTGAAAAAAAGCCCGGTGTGACGACCGGGATTTTAAATTTTTTTTTAGAATTGGGCGGGCTGTTCCTGTCCGTTAAAATCTCCGCGAAGCTGGCGAAACCTCTTGCGGGCTTCCGCCGCGAAAACGCTTCCGGGATATTTCGAAAGGAAGTCGCGGTAAATCTCCATCGCCTTCTCTTTATTTTTTAGCTGGCGCTCATAAATCTCCCCTTGCAGAAAATAGGCATCATCGGCCAGGATGTCGTCGCCGTAGTCGTCAATTATTTTTTGAAGGAGCGTGAGGGATTTTTCAAACTCACCTCGCTGCATCCGGATGTTGGCCTCCAGGAAATAGACGTCATCCAGGATCGTCTGGTTCGAAAAAGAAGCGCCGGTGCCCGAGGTGCCTTGTTTGAGGAATTCTATTTTTTTCAACGCCTCCTCAGTTTTGTTTTGATACAACAGCAGCTCAACCGACGCATATTGTTTCAGCGCCTCCCCGGTTGAATCGATCGCTACATTTTCTTTGATGCGCATGCTCAGATCCAACGCGTCGTTCGCGATCTCGCGGGTGGTGGCCTGTTTCAAAATGTCCAGGTGTTCTTGCGCCAGGCGGAAGTCGCCCTTGTAATACGAGAGTTTTGCATTTTTCAATTTTGCTTCGTAGCCGACCGGATTTTCTTTTTGCGTTTTTTCAACTTGCGAATAAAGCAAAGAAGATTCCCACGGTTCGCCCTTCAGCATATAAATATCACCCAGGTCCAGCTTGGCCTTCGACTTCAAATAGAGCGTGGCTTTCGGATTGGCGATCAACCCGTCCAGGATATGAACAGCCGAATCTTTTTGATCGAGGTAGCTCGCAAACAACATGGCCTCGCTCTTGGAAGCCTCCAGCGAATTCACGTTGTCGGGATATTGTTTTATAAAACTTTTGTAGTCCGAAATCAAAATTTTCACCGAATCCATTTTTACCGGGTAGGTATTTTTCACGCGGGCTTCCCGGGTGCGAATTAGTCCGAGCCGTGCCAATAAATAATTTGGGGATCCCTGGTATTCCCGGATCAGGTAGCGGTAAATTTTTAAAGCCGTGTCATAATCTTCATTGTCCAGGGCAACGCGGGCAACTTCCATACATTTTTCGCCGTCGCGCTTGTAGCGTTTATCGTACGCCCGGGCCTGGATAAACGATCCATAAAAATTTTTCTGCTGCATCGTCACCCAGATCAGCAGGTCGGCATACACTTCCACATCGGGATATTGTTGCACCTTGTCGTACAGCAACCGCTCCAGGCTCTCGAGCTCCTCCGGTTTGGTGAGCAGGGCCTGCATGACATTCTTTACATATTGAATGTTGCCGGAATTTTGGGTGACATAGTTCAAATATTCCTGCACCATTTTATCCTGGTTTCCTTTTATGCGATAGAGCATCGCCAGCTCCAGGCAAAACAGCGAGGGGTTGCCAAGCGATTCGCGGCTTTCGGTCAATGAAAGGATCCCATAGTCATTCAGCGAATGCGACATAAAATAATCCGACATCATTTTTATGCGCTGCACGTTGGTCTTGCTTTCGCCGATCAGCTCCCGGAAATATTTATCCGCACGGGCCATGTCCCCGGCCTTCACATAGGTGAGACCCACATCGAGTCGATATTGAATATTTAGCGGGTCGCGCTTTGAGATTTTTTTTAGGAAATTTTGCGCCTCATCGAAATTGCCCAGGTCGAGCAACACGTTCAAATAGTTGTTATAAATAAACGGCGTGTTCACATCGCTTTTGGCTAGGTCGCGATAAAGCTCTAGCGCCTTTTTCTTATCGCCTTTTAATAAATATTCGTTCGCCAACTGGATGTCATCCTGGTTCTGAGCGAAAACGGATAAACCAGAGAAAAGCAGAAAAAAAGTTATCCCGAATAGGGTGTTCCTTATTAATCTTATATAAGATATATATATATAGATATTATTAGGCATGTTCAATTGTGTATAACCTTTACCCGGTTAGGATTGTGGAAGTTATGTAGAATTCAAATATATATTAATCTTTTCTTTATCAGTGGCTTATGAGGTTGTCAACAATGTTTTCGGGTGTGTATAGATGGTGTGTGGATCATTAGGTATGTAAACGTTGTGGGTAACCGTTTGCTTATGCACAAGCAGATTTTCTCTTTCCGCGAATTGGGGTATTTATCGGTTTTTTGCCCAAGTTGCTGTCATGAATCCACAAGTTGTCAATAGCTTATTAACAATGGTCCAAGCTCCCAATTTGCCTTGAGGTTTACGGTTTGCGTGTTTTTTTCGTTCTTATAGAAAATTATTGGCTCGGGTTCTTCGCGCAACAGGAAATTTCCCGGACTCCATTTTCCGTCGCCGTTCTTGTCGATGATGAGCCGGATCATATACTCGCCTGGGTCGAGATCCTCAAAGGAAGTTTTGGCGGTATTTGTCCTGGACGCAACCGGTTTGAAGTCCTTGTTGAGCAGCTGGATGATGAAGTTTTTTTCTTCCGTTTTCACTTCAATAAAAATGATCCCGGTCTCTTCAAAAGTTGAGGGCTTTAGCGTTTCACGGGTCGCTGACGAACTGTCTAGCTCGACGCTGATGAAGGTGCCCTTGCTGGTGATGAATTGGTTCTGCACCGGCTTGGGTTGGGCCACGGGTTTTTTTGGACCTTGTGTAGGTGCAGCGGCGGCGGTTGGTTTTGGCGGCGGCGGTTTTGGCGCTTCCTTCTTTTTTGGAGGTTCAGTAGATGGGTCCGGTTTTTTGGGGATGAGGGTTTTGTCGAACGTTTTCTCGATGATAACCTTATTGTGAGCGCTATCGATCTTAACATCCTCGGCCAGAATCGGTACTACTTTGGCGGAGTCGATTTGGTAATAAATGCTGTCAAAGTTGATCGCGGCTATGGGTTTACTGAAGGCGATGGTCCCCCTTAGAATTCCCTTTGTTCCGATCACTTTGAATTGAGAGGCAGTTGCTTTGAAGGGATCTTTCTTCACTTCGCGTTTAGTGAATTTGATATACAGCGTAGTGTCGATGGAATTGTTCACGCTGTCGTATGCGTTGAACCTGATAGCCAGACTGTCCTTGTCTTCGATGGTGTTGTAGACGCGTATATTGCTTTGATCCTCCGCGAAAGCGGAAATGAGGATCTCACCTTCTGTGGGCGTAAGATGGTAATGATCGAGATTTTTGGAAGTCTTTATGTTGAAGTAGGTATTGTAAGGCCTTGAATTTGTGAGCTTTAGCGAGCGGGTGTCCAATTTAATGACCGGGATATCTTCTTTTTTGATGTCTTCGGTAAGCGTTATTTTTTGGGCGACAAATCCGTAAGTCTCTGATTTACTGTCGACTATGAGATTTTTATTCTTGTCTTCCATGGCGTATAGATAGTAGTCGCCAGGTTTGAGGTTCTCTATTATATATGCTCCCTTCTCATTCGTTTTGGTCAGATAGACAGGCTTGTGTTTGAAAATGTTGAAGGTGTCGGACTGGAACAATGCGACGGTGGCGTCTTTGCTTTCTTTGCCTTTGAGAGGATCGAAGATGAGACCCTCGATGGAGAGTGAGTCTATATAGTCGCCGGTGCTGAACGCGAGCTTGAGATTTTTGGCCGGGTTCTTCTCCGTGAGATCCTGAACGCTTTCCCGGAAGTTGATAGAATAGGTCGTGCTGTCCTTGGTGTTGTCTTTGAACGTAAGGACTATCGTATTCTTTTTGGCGGTTGCCTCAAAATCTTTGCCCACAGAGGGGATGATGATGATTTGTTCTTTTGGGTTGTTGACCTGAATGGCCTCATTAAATGTAAGTTCTACACTTTTTCCCTTGAATTTGGTTTGCCCCTGTTTCGGAAGACTGTTCAATAAGACAGGAGCCAAGCTGTCTTTCGGTCCGCCGGTGGGTGTGGTCTGTCGGGCGCAGGCCAGAAAGAACAATGGATACATTAACCAATGAAGATGCTTTCGGAGATTCATTTTCTCACAATGTAAATAAGGCTCGAATAGTTTTTGTTTTTCCGGGCGTTGAGGTTCGACCGGAGTCCGTTTGCGGCTGCGATTATCATGCCAGCCAGTCCAGCCTTGCCGTTGGCTTTATATTTTTCGCTGAGCAAGCTAATGTAGTACGCATCGAGTTTCATGGGTACGATGTCGTCGAGTTTAAGATTGTTCTTTGTCAACAGCGTCGTCATGGTTCGTTGAGTGAAATGCCACAGATGTCTCGGCACGTCATAGCCCGCCCAATATTGTCGGTAGTGGGTGCCGTCCCAAGCGGCGTGGTTTGGCACGGCGATCAGGAGTGTGCCGTTTGGACTTAGCTTGTCCTTTAATTGTTGGAGGGTGTTGTTCAGGTCCTCGATGTGCTCAAGTACGTGCCACAGTGTTATTGTATTGAATTCTTTTGTTTCGACATCCTTCAATGACGCTGAGATCTTTTCACCGGTTTGATCCGCGGCTAGTTGTCTGGCTTTTTCAGAAGGCTCGACGCCGGTGACAACCCAGCCGTTGTCCTTGCTGGCTTTCAAGAAGTCGCCCGTGCCACAGCCGTAGTCAAGAATGGTTTTGTCTTGGCTCCCGGCATATTTTTGAATAAGACCCAATTTCCATTTCAATGTGAAGCTTCGGGCCACAACATAGATCTTGTCGATGATGCCGGTCGCCTTTTTTGAGTGGGATATGTAGTCGTCGGAAAGGTAGTAGTCTCCCAGCCTATCTGGATCGGGAATGGGGTTGGTGAATACAAATCCACAGTTATCGCATTTGACCAGGTCAAATGTTTCCCGTGAAACGGTATAGTCTTTAGCAGTGATGAACTTCTGGAACGAGATATTTTGGCAGACGGGGCAGCGCTTCAGTTCTTTCATTTACCCATATAGATTGTAAGTACAGAAACATCGGCAGGAGACACACCACTGATGCGCGATGCCTGGCCAACGGTTTCGGGTTTTATTCGCTTCAGTTTTTCGCGGGCTTCAGACGACAAGGCTTTCACGCGATCATAATCGAAATCGGTTCTGATCTTAAAGTTCTCGAGGTTGCCCAGCTTTTGTACCAGTTGCTCCTCGCGTTCAATGTAGCTGTCGTACTTGATGTTGATTTCAGCCTGCTCCTGCACTTCGATGGAATATTTATTGAGAAGCTTTTCGAGATCTGAGTTTATGCCTTTCAGGGAGGTGATACCGATTTGAGGGCGCTTCAACAGGTGACTCGCAGCAACCTTTTCGCGGATGGCCGAGGTCTGAAGGCCTTCCAGCCCTTCGTTTATGGATTCCGGTTCGAGCTTTGTCTTATTGAGTTCAGTGGTAAGCGCTTCCACATCCCGTTTCTTGGCCAGGACCTTTTCGTTTCTTTCATCGCTTGCCAGTCCAATAGAATGTCCAAGTTCGGTGAGCCGGATGTCGGCGTTGTCCTGCCGCAGGAGGATGCGGTATTCTGCCCGGGACGTAAACATCCGGTAAGGCTCCTGGGTACCCTTGCTAACAAGGTCGTCGATCAACACTCCGATATAAGCATCTGAGCGCTTCAATATGAAAGGGTCTTTTCCGTGGACTTTCTGGTGGGCGTTGATGCCTGCCATGAGTCCCTGACAAGCCGCCTCTTCATAACCAGTGGTGCCATTGATCTGTCCCGCGAAGTAGAGGTTTTGGATCAATTGGGTTTCGAGGCTCAAGCTGAGTTGTGTTGGCGGGAAGAAATCATATTCAATGGCATATCCCGGCCGGAACATCTTAGCCTTTTCAAAACCCGGAATGCGGGTAAGTGCCTTGTACTGGACATCTTCGGGCAGCGACGTAGAGAAACCATTCACATAGATCTCAACTGTATTCCAACCTTCGGGCTCAACAAAGATTTGGTGGCGGTCTCTTTCCGCGAACCGGTTTATTTTATCTTCAATGGAGGGACAGTACCGTGGCCCTAGTCCTTTAATGCGACCCTGGAACATCGGCGATTTCTCGAAGCCTTTTTGAAGTTCCTTGTGAACTGTATCATTTGTATAGGTGATCCAGCAGCTGATTTGTTTCTGCAGGGGCTGAGTGTCGGAATAGGAGAACTTTCCAGGCTCCAGGTCGCCGGGTTGTTCTTCCATTTTGGAATAGTCGAGACTTCTGCCATCCACACGGGGAGGTGTACCCGTTTTCATTCTTCCTGCTTCAAATCCAAGGGTAATGAGTTGTTCGGTCAATCCTGTAGCCGACTTTTCAGCTGTGCGGCCGCCACCGAAGTTCTTTTCCCCGATATGGATCTTTCCATTCAGGAAAGTGCCGTTAGTGAGCACTACTGCCTTAGCCCGGATGTCCAGCCCAAGTGCCGTCTTCACCCCTACTGCCCTTCCATTCTCCACAAGGATCTCCTTGACCATTTCCTGCCAGAAATCGAGATTCGGCGTACGCTCCAGGGCCAGTCTCCACTCTTCAGAGAATCGCATCCGATCATTCTGGGTTCTGGGACTCCACATGGCCGGGCCTTTGGAGCGATTCAGCATTCTGAACTGGATCATGGACTTATCCGACACGATTCCGGACATTCCGCCCAGAGCATCTATTTCTCTTACGATTTGACCCTTAGCCACTCCGCCCATAGCCGGGTTGCACGACATCTGGGCGATCGTATTCATATTCATCGTCACCAATAGGGTCTTTGACCCCATAGTAGCCGCCGCTGCCGCTGCCTCGCAACCCGCATGGCCCGCCCCCACCACAATTACATCGTATTCTTGAAACATATGCGTGTTTTTAAAAAGGTTTCACGTGGAACCTGATACTTACCCACAAAATTCATCAACAATTCCACAATTTGTTTCACGTGGAACGCTACTTCTACAAGCAATAAGGATAAGCTTAGGTTCCACGTGGAACTTACTTACGCAAAGATAGATAAGCATCCTCTTTTTTGCGCATGGCGGCTTTCTTGTCCGTTCCCTTGTCGGAGTAGCCAACCAGGTGGAGTACTCCATGAATGAGGACCCGGTGTAGCTCGTGGTCGAACGTGGTTTTGAACTTTTGAGCGTTTTCCTGTACGCGGTCTATACTGATAAAGATGTCGCCTGAGATTAGACCTTTTTCCTCGCTGGTGTCGAAGGTCACAATGTCGGTAAAGGTGTGATGGTTGAGATACTGGATGTTGATCTGACGAAGGTGGGTGTCTGAGCAAAAGATAAAGTTCAGCTCACCGAGCGTTCTCTTTTCTTTTGCTATTGCAGACTTGATCCAGGTTGATGTCTTCCGCGGATGCAGGATTTGGAATGTGATGTCCTCCTCAAAGAAACGGATGGAAGACATTTAAGAATTCATATAAAAGCTCAGTTCAACGATGCGGCCGTTTTCCTTGAAGTTCACTTCGTCGGAAAGGTGCTTCATCAGGAAGATGCCACGGCCACCCAATTTCTCCAGATTCTCGGGAGCGGTGGGGTCGGGCAAGTTTGCGTAGTCGAAACCAGTGCCCTCGTCCTTGATGATAAATTTCAACATCGTGTCGTCCAGGAAAAGGCTCAGGAATACGTTCTTCGATTTGTCGTTGGCATTTCCGTGTTTGATGGCGTTGTTCACGGCCTCGGTCACAGCGATCATAATGTTGCCGTACATGTCGTCGTCCAGGTGAAATTTCTCCTTCGCATTGTCAATAAAACTCTCAATCATTCTAATGTTCTCTCCGATAGACGGAACCTGGATGTTAATCGTGTTCATGCTGAGTTTTGTACGTTTCTCTTAACTATTTGTTTGGCATTAGGGTTTACTGCTCACCCACTCTTTTGAAATATTCACTCACTTCTTTCTTGTAATATGGGTAAAGCTTAGGTGGCACTGTTTTAAGCAATTCTACTTCTTTTTCCTTTAGACGCAAATAATCTTCAAAGGCCTTGGGTATTTCTTTTTCATAGTCCTTAGCCGTTTCGCCCTTGCGCTCCTCATCCATGTCCTGTTCGCGTGCCGACTTCTCGGTCTCCAGCAATCGCGTTACAATTTCCTGTTGACGCCTGATCAATTGCTCCGAGAGCTGCTTGTTCACAAGGTCCATTTCCGATTGCTCCATCTTGCCCTGCAAATCGCCGCCCGGCATTTTGCCATCTTTCATATTTTCCTGCATCTCCTGGAGCGCCTTCCGGATCCTTTCCTGTTCGGCTGCCATCTCCGCCAATTCTTCCGAGAGCTGGCGACCCTGCTTTCCGCTTCCCTTCAACTCCTGAATTTTCTGATTCAATTGTTGCTGCATTTGGCTGAGGCTTTGCTTCTGCCCTTTCTTCTTCGACTTGCCCATCGACGGCTTTGCGTTTTGCATCATCTGGGTCATCATATCGAAATGATCGTCCAGCATGAGCGCCAGGTTATTGATGGACGTCATCGTCATCTGCATTTCACTCGCAGCCTGGGGCCGGCGACGCTCGCGGTTTGCTTCAATCACTTTGTCGAGGTGTTCATTCAGATCGCCAACCTCTTTTGTCACGATCGAATTCATGTAAGGATCGCGCTTTCCAAGAGCTAACAAACTGTCTTCCAACACTTTAGAATCATCTTTGAGTTTTAATTGCTTTTGCGCAATGGTGTTGAAATTGGGATCGTTCTGGTTCAGCTCGCTAAACCCTTTCATCAAGCCCTCTTCGTCGAATGAAAGTTTTACCAGGCCGTGGATGATCTGGCGGAGCGCCTCTAGATTTTGCATGTCCATTTCTATGGCCATCCCCTCTTGCGCACCTTCCATTTGCTGTTGCATCTTCTGCATTTTTTGAAGGGCCTTTTGCTGCGAGCTCTTTGATTTTGAAGGGCTGTCTTGCTCGAGTTGGTCTTTGCTTTCCTCCTGGTCTTGTTCTACTTCTTCCGAAGATTTCTCCGACGGCAGGTCGTCGTCCTTCTGTAGCTCGTTGCCCAGCTTCTTTAGTTCTTCGATCTGCTCGGCTGTTTTCTGGAAATCCTGTTTCAGTTTATCCTGCTCTTTGGCCAACTCCTGGCTTTCGCTATTTTTTCCGTCCTCGTTATTCTTGTCGCTCTTGTCGCCGTCGTTCTTTTGATCCTGATTTTTGCCGTCTTGGTTTTTACCGTCCTTGTCCTTACTGTCCTGATCTTTTCCGTCCTTGTTCTTACCGTCCTGATCTTTTCCGTCCTGGTTTTTATTGTCCTGATTTTTGGCGTCTTTGTTTTTATCTTTTTTGTTTTCGGATTTTTGATCTTTGTTGGCTTTTGCCTCAGTGTTTTTTTCAAGCGCCTCGGTCTTCTCCAGCAATGCTTTTTGTTCTTCCATGGATTTCTTCAAATCCTGAGCGGCCTGGTCGAGCTTGAATTCGTATTGCAATTGCTTGAACAATTCCAATGTCCTCTCCAGCTCCTTCTCCAGGTTGTTTGTGTTCTGGTTCAGCTTGTCCAGGATCTTCTGGATTTGTGAAACATCTTTATTTTCCTGCAGAAGTTTTTGGAGTTCTTCGAACAGCTTCTTGGTTTCGTCGTCCAGCAACTCGTTCATCAGTTTTTGGATCTGCTCTGCCTTCTCCTTGATGCGCTCGTCTTGTTTGGTGAAGGCTTCCTTTTTCTGTTCCAGCAGTTTGTTCTGTTCTTTCAGTTCCTCCACCAACTTGTCGAGTCCCTGTTTTTGATCGACAATGTCCTCCAGCATTTTTTTGTCTTGCCAGTCGAGGCTCTGTTTGCCTTTCAGCTTTTGATTGGCCTCCTCTACTTTTTCGTGAAGCTTGTTGGCTTTGCCGGCGCTCTGGTCGATCTTCTGCTGGGTTTTGTTCTGTGAGCTTTTGATCTCGGCCACCAGGTTGTCTTCCGAAGGAACCATGAAGGTGTAGCGCGCAGTCTTGGTCGACTTTCTTCCGTTCACGCCGTCGTTGTCCCAAACCTCGAGGTAATATTCCAATTGGTTGCCCGGCTTCAGGTCCAGGGAATCCAGCCGCCAAGGATGGAAGAAACTTTGTTGCAGCTGGTTTTTGGCTATGGGGATGACCGACGTTTCGCTGAGGATCTCTTTTTGATTTTCATTTCTGATCTTGAAATGAAGCGCCAATTGACTCACCCCATAATCGTCGCCGACCAGCCCGCTCAGCACCACCATTTTGTAGAGCACGGAGTCCTTGAAATTGTTGACCTGGATTTTGGGGAACTCGTCCTTGATCACGTCCACGTGATAGGCGATTCGTTCTTTATTTTTTGTCTTGTCGTTTTTCAGGATGATCTCGTATTGATCGGGGTTCCTGAATTCTTTTCCGTAGCTAAACAAATCACCACCGGACTCCTGCATGTCGAACGGCGATTTTTCAGAAGAAAAAAGAATGCTGGCCTGCTGTGCATCGCGTGTCGCCAGGTTCCATTTCACCACCGTGCCTTCCGGCACTTCCAGGTTGCCGGCGTTGTTAAGCCGTTCGTTCTTCCGCTGCAGGTAGCGCGGGAATTGCAGGTCGACGCTAAAGTTGGAAAGCTCCGGCCGGGCCGAAACCGTTACGTGATAGACATCCGAGAAAAATCCGGCCGCTTCAAACTGAAGGTCGAATGCTTCCTGAACATTTTCAAAGGCATAAGAATATTGATCGGCCGACAGGTGCTCAAGTTTAAGCCGCTGGTTTCCCGAAAGCAGGTAGACACTTTCGGGCAACGCTTCCCCTTGCAGCTGCACGTTCAGCGTAAGCTTCTCATTGTGAAAGGCGGTAAGGGATTCGGGGTCTACTAAAAATTTAAAGGGTGCCTGTGGAGAATAGTGACGGGTGAAGTGCACGATCCGGTCGGTACTTTGGGTGAGGATGCTCCGGTTGATGACAATAATTCCGACGATGACTAACAGCGGTACGATGAGATATTTAACGTACTGCTTGTTTTGCTGCAGATCGATAAAACTATCAAACGAAACCGACTCAAATTCCCTGGACTTTTGTTCGACACTGGCATAAGCCAAAGCGGAATCTTTTTGTGTCGCCGAAAGCTGGATGAGGTTGAGCAGTCCGTCTTTTACGGTGGGCGTGTATTTCCCGATCACCTGGGCGCTTTGTTCCTCGGAGAGACCCTGTTTTGCGAACCACCACCGTAGGGGATCCTTCAAAAACCGGTAAAGACAAAACGCGACGACCGCGAAGAAAGCCAGGAATATGGAAAAGCGTGCCACGGGCCCAAGCCAGAGATTGTACTCCAGCAAAACGGCAATAAGAAAATACGAGATGAGAATAGACAAGGTGAGAATAGCACCCCGAACAAAAATGTTGAGGTAATACTTTTTCTTGAATGACCCTATCTTTTCATGAATGCGCTCCACTCCTGCTCCCATAATCAATAAGTTTTATATGATCAAAAACGCAACAATATCATTCAAAGTTGAAACACTCCTAAGATAGTGGCTTTCTCCGCGTTTCACAAAAACGCGGACAGGATTGCCCTTCAGGCGTCCGGCGACTGGGGCGGTTTTTCGAATGACCATTCAAACTCCTTCTCGAAATATTCGAGGACCTGCAGCTTAAGCAGTTTCTCCTGTTCCAGAAGGTCGAAGTGCGGAAGCTTTTTCACCATTTTCCAGTGGGGCCATCCATCCTGATCCAGTCCCTCCAACTCATAGTAGCCTGCCAGGCTCAGCACCTTGCAAATGCCGATGTGCATGAGGTCCTGTTTCTCTTCTTTGCTAAAAACCCGCTTTCCTTTTCCGAGCTCCTGAACACCGATGAGAAAAAGCACCCCATTGAGATCTTTGGGCTTTTTGCCCATGAGCGATTCCAGGCTCGTGGTGAGCGAGGCCCAGCTTCGTTCCAGGTCGAGGTCGCGCTTAAACATGGCTCAGCTCTTCCCAGTATTCAAACGCCCGGCGCAGGTGCGGTATTACAATGGTTCCCCCAATCAGGGTGGCAATTCCCATGGCTTCATTCACCTGCTCGGTGGTGAGGCCCACCTCTTTGCTTTTGCCCAGGTGATATTTCACACAGTCGTCGCACCGCAGCACGAGCGAACAGGTGAGCCCGATCAATTCCTTGGATTTGAGATCGAGGTGTCCTTCGGTGTATGCGTTGGTGTCGAGGTTGAATATGCGTTTGATGATGAGGCTGTCGGAGTCCATGATCTTTTCGTTCATTTTGCTCCGGTATCCATTAAAATCTTCCACTAATCCCATATAGAAAAAACTTTGATTTTGAATTAACTTAGAAACACTGTTAGCGGCAAATATAATCCCTAAACCATGAATTCAAGATTCACGGAGATCCTGCTTGATTTTGTCTATCTTTTTTTCCCGCGCTATTGCCTGGGATGCAGCGACGCGTTGGTGAAAGGCGAAGAAACGATCTGCACCACCTGTATGCTGGAGATGGCCAAAACAGACGATCACCTGTACCAGGAGAACGCTCTATATAAAAGACTTTCACTGCAAATGCCCCTGGCGCGGGCGATGGCCCTGTTTAAATTCAGCAAGAACGGCCGGGTTCAGCAGGTGCTCCACCAGTTGAAATACAAAAATCACCCCGAGATCGGCGTCATGCTGGGCAACGTGTACGGCGAGCGATTGATCGCCGGTGGGCTGGGCCAGGCGTTCGACCTTATTTTGCCGGTGCCCCTGCATCCGGCCCGGAGAAGGAGACGCGGCTATAACCAAAGTGCCAAGTTTGCCGAGGGATTATCCGAAAAGTTAGGCGTTCCGTTTTCCGACAGCACGCTGGCACGAGGAAAAAAAACGGAGACTCAAACCCGTAAAAGCAAATTGGATCGACTGGAAAATATGAGGGGGGTCTTCCAGTTAAACCATCGCGAAAACCTCGCCGGCAAACGGATTCTTTTAGTGGACGATGTCGTCACGACGGGCGCCACGTTGGAGGCCTGTGGTCAACTTTTGTTTAAAGAAGGATGCTCGGAACTGAGCATTGCCTGTATTGCCGAGACATAAAAAAAACCCCGGGGATTAGCCGGGGTTTTATATTTTTTGATTTCGTGAAGCTTAGTAGTTCGAACCAGCGCGGATCATGGCGCAACGGAAACCGATGGTGGCCGTGGCAGAATCCTGGTCGAGGTATCTTCTGGTACCGGGCGACATCCAGTAGGCCACATCTTTCCATGAACCGCCTTTGTAAACGCGGGCACGGTCGGTGATGAGCGAAGTGAATGCTTCGGGGTTCTTTTCGAAGTCGCTGTTATAACCAGAGTTTGCTCCGGAAGCGGGATCGAGGAAACCATCGCGACGGATAGGGTTCAGATCGTCGAAATCCTGGAAGGACATCGGGCGGTAGATATCTTGTACCCATTCGCTCACGTTACCGGCCATGTTGTACAGACCGTAGTCGTTCGGAGGATACTCATATATATAAGAAGTGATCAGCGCAGCATCGTTCAGTCTTCCGGCGATACCGGCATAGTCACCGCGACCGCGTTTGAAGTTGGCCAGCATGAAGCCCATTTGTTTTCCATAAGGGTTACGAACCGCGTGGCCGTCCCAAGGATAAATGCGTTGGTGGGTTTGCAATTCTTCCAGCCACTGGGTGCCGATGAGGGCTTGGGCTGCGTATTCCCATTCTGCTTCGGTGGGCAGGCGGTAGGCAGGCACCACGATACCAGATTCCAGGGGAATGCGGCCATCGCTTTCTGCATATTCTTCGCCGGCATCTTCAGCCAGTTTGATGTTTACCGCGCGGGTTCTCCACACAGCATATTTGCTAGCCTGGCTCCAGGTGATCCCCACAACAGGGAAATAGCGGAAGCCGGGATAGCGGAGATAATGTTCTACGTAAGGATCGTTGAAGGCCAGCTTTCCAACCCACACGGTAGTGTCGGGGAGGGCAGCCTGGTAGGCTTCCTGCGAAGAATCTTTCGCTAGGTAGTGCATGTATTCCAGCCAGTGCACGTTTGCAATTTCCGTTTCGTCCATGTAGAAAGAAGCGACGGAAACTGTTCTTTCAATGTTGTCGCGATAGGACATAACATCTTCTTCAAAGGAACCCATTACGGCGCGACCACCTTCGATGAACACCATGTTCGGTGCATCGGGTTGGCCTTCGTAAGGATTCACCATGAAACCGCCCTGATCTTCGTCATTGTACGCCAAGCCTGTGGCCGTACTGTTCTGACCTGGGTTCTGGGCATTCGGCTTACCGCCTTTGCCTCCAAAAAGTGAACAGGAGGTCAGGGCAACTGAACCGCCTATTACATACAAAACAACCCTGAGTGAATACCTCATTTGATTTTCGAGTTTAAACAGAATGCTAATTAAATGGATAATCAGATGTTTTCCAAGTTGGTGCAAGTTTATTGATCAACTAGTAATGGAACAGAAACGCGCGGATTAAGAACGCTTTGTCCAGGTAGTTATTGTTTCGGGAAAGTGTTCTCCAGAATTGGGAAGCCGAAGTTTAGCTAATGGCGTTTAGTGAACATTTTGAAGGGCCAAAGCGAGTGGCATAGAATTTCTACTGGGTTGTGCAAAGCACACAAAGTATGTACACCCTGGAAGATTTTAGAGTAATGCCCTTCGAGAAGAAATGTGATGTGATTACGTTTTCGGGCAACTACCTGTCGCAGCGCACCCTTTCTGACTGTAAGGTTTTCTTGTACTTTACAGATGGTTTTTTCATCGAAGTTTTCTATTCTCCCCGCTACCAAAAGGTGCTCATGATCAATGCCTTTGAGAAAACCCTCGGGCTGGAGCCTTATTTGGATAGGATTTCCTTGGCCGATTTAGGGGTTTGAATGGTCATTTGACCGAGAAGGTCGATGGCGGCATCCACGGTCTTAATGCTTTCAATCACCAGCATCGCTTTTCCGGCACTGTCTTTCATCTTGCATTGACGCGGATGCTTTTGGACAAAGGAAAGGATACCCCCAAAAACATCCGAGCTGAAGTACTTGTCATTGCCGCTTACGAAGAATGCGCGCATCTTGTCACTTTTCAAGCTTAGCTTTTCGAATCCCAACTTCTCCCCTAACCAACGCAGGCGTACGGTGTTGACCAGCTCTTCTGTAGCCGGCGGCAACGGTCCGAAGCGGTCGCGCACCTCGTCTGAAAATTCTTTCAACTGTTTTTCATCCTTGATGTTGTCTAACCGTGAATACAACTGCAGCCGTTCGCTGATGTTGTTCACATAGTTGTCGGGGATCAGTATTTCCAGGTCGGTCTCGATCACACAATCCTGAACAATAAGTTTTGCCTTTTCCTCCAATTCTGCGGTGAAGAGATCTTTGAAATCGGTTTCTTTTAATTCCTGGATGGCATCGTCCAGGATCTTATGATAGGTGTCGAAACCGAGGTCGGTGATGAAACCGCTTTGCTCGCCTCCAAGCAAGTTGCCGGCGCCGCGGATGTCGAGGTCGCGCATGGCCACTTTGAAACCGTCGCCCAGTTCGGAGAATTCTTCGAGGGCTCCGAGTCGCTTGCGCGAATCGGCCGTCAGCAAAGATGTTGGGGGTGTGAGCAGATAGCAAAACGCTTTTTTATTCGACCGGCCCACGCGACCGCGCATTTGGTGCAGATCTGAAAGGCCGAACATATGAGCGTGGTTGATCATGATGGTGTTGGCGTTGGGAATGTCCAATCCCGATTCGATGATGTTGGTCGACACCAGCACATCATATTCGCCGTCAATAAATCGCATCATCACTTTCTCCAATTTGTCGCCTTCCATTTGTCCGTGCGCTATGCCGATGCGCGAGTCGGGGACAAGACGGTAGATGACGTTGGCAATGGATTCGATATCGCTGACGCGGTTGTGCACAAAGAAGACTTGTCCGCCGCGGCGCAACTCGTAGCTCACCGCATCGCGAATGAGGGCTTCATCGAAGGTGTGCAACTCGGTGGTCACCGGTTGGCGATTTGGTGGCGGCGTGGAGATGATGCTGAGATCGCGTGCGCCCATCAGGGAGAAGTGCAACGTCCGGGGTATCGGTGTGGCGGTGAGCGTGAGCACGTCTACGTTTACCTTCAATTCTTTTAACCGGTCCTTTACCTTCACGCCGAATTTTTGTTCTTCGTCAATGATCAAAAGTCCCAGATTTTTAAACTCGATGTCTTTGCTCACGACACGGTGTGTGCCAATGAGAATGTTCATATCTCCCGACTTTACTTCTTCCAAAATTTGCTTGATCTCTTTTTCCGTTTTGAAACGGGAAACGTAGTCGATCTTTACCGGGAAAGCGGAAAGGCGTTCGCTGAATGTGCGATAATGTTGCATGGCCAGGATGGTCGTGGGCACCAGCACGGCTACTTGTTTTCCTTCAGTGGCGGCTTTGAATGCAGCGCGCACGGCCACTTCGGTTTTTCCGAAACCCACGTCGCCACAAACGAGACGGTCCATGGGGTGGGGTTGCTGCATATCGCGCTTCACATCTTCCGTGGCACGGGCCTGGTCGGCGGTGTCTTCGTACATGAAGGATGATTCCAATTCCGCTTGCAGGAATCCGTCGGGAGGGAAAGCATAGCCGGGAGCCGATTTTCGTTTGGCATAAAGCGAGATCAATTCTTTCGCAATATCTTTTACGCGTTTCTTTGCCTTAGATTTTTTGTTTTCCCATTCCTGCGAGCCCAGCTTGCTGATGACGGGTGGTGCACCGTCTTTGCCGGAGTACTTTGAAATTTTATGTAGGGAGTGAATGCTTACGTAAAGCAAATCGTCGTCGCGGAACACCAGGCGGATGGCTTCCTGGTCGTGGCCGTTCACTTCCTTTTTTTCGAGGCCGGCAAATTTGCCGATGCCATAATCGATGTGGGTCACAAAATCGCCGGGCTGCAGGGTTTGCAGTTCGCGTAAGGTGAGCGCCTTCGACTTTGTAAATTTTTCTTTGCTGCGATAGCGGTGAAAGCGTTCAAAGATTTGGTGATCCGTATAACAAACAATCTTTAGCTGGGCGTCGATAAATCCCTGCCGCATCGCAAAATCGAGCGGTTGAAAACGGAGCTCTGCATTGATCTCTTCGAAGATGCCTTTCAAACGCTCGGTTTGACGCGGCACGTCGGCAGTGATGAAATTGCTAAAGCCCTGCACTTGCTGATCGTACAAGTCCTTGGCCAGCAGTTCAAAGTTTTTGTTGAACGAGGGTTGTGCCGACGAGTGGAAATCGAATCGTTGCCCATCGCTGAAACGAAAGCGGCTGCCGAACTCGATGGCATGAAAGCTCGCGGCTTTTATGGTGAATGCTTCGCCGTTATCAAACAATTTGTCGGCGGAGGAGATTACCTGCGTGCCGCTTGTTTTTTTGATGTTTTGGAACGACTGCTCAGCTTTTTCAAAACTCTTCTGGATGACATCGCGCGTGAGCTGCACGTCCTTGTACCAAAGCCGCGTATCGGGGGCGATGAACTCCAAAAAAGACTGGCGCTCTTCCTGCATCAGCTTGGACTGGACGTTGGGAATGATGTTGACTTTTTCCAACGTATCGACTGAAAGCTGCGAACCAGGGTCGAAGGTTCGGATGCTGTCTACTTCGGCACCGAAGAGTTCGATGCGGTAGGGCAACTCATAGGCGAACGAAAAGATATCGATGATGCCTCCCCGGATGGCAAATTGCCCGGCTTCGTAAACAAAGTCTGTTTTTTCGAAATCGTAGTTGTGAAGGAATTCTTCCAGGAACGACACATCCAGTTTTTCGCCGAGTGTCACGGTGAAGGTATTGGAGGCGAGCGATCGCTTATTGATAACCTTCTCGCTGAGGGCCTCCGGGTAGGTGACGATGATCTCGGGCGACGTTTTGTTGGCCAGCTTGTTCAGCACTTCCGCCCGCATGAGAATGTTGGCGTTTTCTGTTTCGTCGTATTCGTAGGGGCGTTTATAGGACATGGGGAAAATAAGAATTTCCCGTCCCAGCAAGTTCTGGAGGTCGTTTTGGAAGTAGGCGGCTTCTTCGCGATCGTGGAGAATGACCACGTGGTCGAGGTGGTGGAGTTTGAAGACGGCGGCCATCACCAGGGCGTCCAGGCTTCCGGATAGTCCTTTGAGTTGGGTGTTTTTGTGATTGGACGCTTTTATCCCTGCGGCCACGGTCTTTATGAAACCATCCGCGGTGTAGATGCTTAAGAAATCATTCGCCCTCAATATCGGTGTCTTTACTATCTGCTGCTTGGGGAAAGCGGCAAAGGCCACAAAGATAGGGCTGGGGTCTATGCCGATCCAAAAAGGGAGAACGAAAATTCCGTTATTTTTGATCCATGAAATTCTTCCCTCAGATTTTCCTGTTTTGCAGTGTAACGTCGTTTCTTTTTATGGTGATCGGACTTTTTAAACCCTGGGCCATGCTTTGGTGGGAGGGTGTTCAAAACCGGCGCAAGGTGATAAAGTTATACGGCAGTGTGGGGATCGTGAGTTATCTGGTATATTGGCTTTTTATCTGGATCATGCCATGAGGACACTAACCCAACTTTTCGTTCTATTTTCGATCGTGCTTTTCGCCGCTTGTGGAAAGTCAACCAACACCGAAACCAACAGTGCGCAGGCAAACGCAGACACCGTTGCGGCTGTTCAGGCGCCCAAACCCGCAAAGAATGAGCTGCCCGAACTAACCGTCAATCTCCTGAACGGCACGCCCGTGAACCTGCGGACCCTGAAAGGAAAAATCATTTTGATTTTATACCAACCCGATTGCGACCATTGCCAACGGGAATCGACTGCCCTGCGCGAGCACATCGAAGCCCTGCAGCCTTACGAAGTTTATTTTATTACGGCCTCCACGGTGCAGGAATCGGAGGCGTTTGCCAAGGAGTATAAATTCAACGATCAAATAAATGTTCATTTCGCGTTGACCCCGGTTGAAAAGATCGTAAACACGTTTGGGCCTATTTCAGCGCCTTCGTTGTATGTCTACTCCGAGGACCACGCCCTCGTGAAACACTTCAATGGCGAGACGCCGGTGGACGATATCTTGAAGGTATTGTAACGTTTATTGCAGCCTTTTGGCCGCGACGAGAAATTTCTCTTGTTGCCCCGAAAAGCCGATGAGGTAATTTGAGCCACCGTCTTTCAGACCCGTTTTTTTCTTGAGTTCTTCTACGGACAACGGATAGTTGCGCGTGGTGATGTTTGCTTTTCCTTCCGGGAATTGAGTGGCCACTGATTTTGGAGAAGCTTTGAGCGTCTCCAGGATTTCGAATACTCTTCCTGGGAAATTCTCAAGATACGTGGACGACGTATAGAGGTGTGTGCTCGGATGAAGTTTTGCTAGTTGAAACTTTTGTGAAATCATTTTGAATGCGCCGGCTTTCAGGATGGCTGCGTTGGGTTCGTAGAGAAATTTCTGTGGCGCCGAAAAAGTTGACGTGGCCGCGCGCTCTTCAGAAAACGAAAAGGACAACGACTCTTCCCTTTCATTTTTTAAAAGATTGATGGGTTGGATCAAAGGCTCGCCCTCGAAATTCTTCACACATAAAAAGAGCACTTCCCTCACCTCGTTCTCCACGGCAACGACAATGATCTTTTGAACAAACTTCAATTCCAACAGACCTTGGTGAAGGTCCAGTAACGGCGACGCCTTAATCAACAGCACGTCTGTTATCTGGAAAATTGTGTCCAGCAGCGTTGTGACATCGGGTTCGCATTCCGTTAGGGAGAAAACTTTTTTGTTGATCTTGTTTCTGCGGGATGGATCGATATAGGCAATATCCAGTTTCGTTTGCTTCGACAACGCGTCGGTCAGGAATTGTTCGGCGGTGTTTACCTGATGAACAATATTGTCAGCCCCCAGCTGCCTATGGTTATGTTGCACCAGGCGAAGAAGATTTTCATTCGGCTCAACATACAGAACTTCCCGAAAGACTTTGCTGAAAAAGAACGCGTCGATGCCGAACCCGCCGGTGAGGTCGACACAGCGATCTTTCGGTTGAACATCTTTGAGCAGGGTATTTTTGTAGAGCGCTGTTTTTTGGGAAGAGCTTTGCTCAAGGTTAAGGTTCGGTGGATAAACGATGCCGGCAGTCTCGGCGAGGAGTGGAATTTTTTCTTTTGCTTTTTTTCGTCCGGAGATTTGTTCGGCAATGATGGACATGGGAACACCGTTCACGGCGGCATGTTTCAAAACCAATGCGCGCACGTCGTCACGGTCGTGTTCGTGAATGAAGCGTTGGACGTCGGGGGACAGGATGTCGTGAAACAAGGACAGCTTTTTCCCAAAGATAAACAGGAGCAGCGGCCGGCAGAAATAAGCCAGCATCTACTTATGGTCTGGACGGTTTATATTTGACGGAAAAAGAGGGGTCTATAAATGAAATTCGATCTGGTTGTTATCGGTGGCGGCGCGGCTGGTTTCTTTGGGGCCATCCAGGCTGCCGAGCGGAAACCGGGACTGAAGGTGTTGATCCTCGAGAAAACGACCAAGCTGTTAACGAAAGTGAAGGTTTCGGGCGGTGGCCGGTGCAACGTTACCCACAACAATTTCAACCCCTTCGAGCTGGCCCGACACTACCCGAGGGGTGAGAAGGCGTTAAAGAGTCTGTTCAAATCTTTCCAGGCAGAAGACACCGTGCGGTGGTTCGAATCAAAAGGTGTCGCACTGAAAGCGGAAGAAGACGGCCGCATGTTTCCCATCACCGACGATTCGCAAACCATTATCGATTGTCTTATGGAGCAGGCGCACTCCAGAAAAATACGACTGGAGCTTGGCGCCCCGGTTTCGTCTGTGAAGCAACACGACAACATTTTCGTGGTCGAAACCAGTCAGGGAGTTTTTGAAGCGGACAAGGTCTTGATTGCGGCCGGCGGGAATGCGCAGGCACAAGCCTATCAATGGATAGCGGACACCGGTCACACCATCATAAAACCGATCCCCTCTTTGTTTACCTTCAACGAAAGTGAAAAGAAATTTAAAGATCTCATGGGCATCTCCGTGCCGCGGGCGGAGGTGAAAATTGCAGGGACAAAATTTGTGCAGGAAGGACCGTTGCTGATCACGCACTGGGGTTTGAGTGGACCTGCCGTCATAAAACTTTCCGCATGGGCGGCAGAATATTTGAACGGCATTCAATATACGTTTCAGGCGTTGGTGAGTTGGATCGGCCCGATGAAGGAGATGGAATTTATGGAGGAGCTGCAAGAACACAAGAAGCAAAGAGGCAAACAAAAAGTGACCACCAATCCCCTGTTTGGATTGCCACAGCGTTTGTGGCAAAAATTATGCGAACTGTCGGAAATTGAAGAGACCAAGATCTGGGCGGAGGTGCCACAAAAGAACATGAACAAGCTCATGGAAAACACGATCCGCTGTCCGTTTCAAATAAAAGGCAAAACTACCTTCAAGGAAGAGTTTGTCACCTGCGGGGGGGTGGACCTGAAAGAGGTCGATCTGGAAACGCTGCAAAGCAAGTTGGTGCCCGGTTTGTTTTTCGCCGGCGAGGTTTTGCATATCGATGGCGAAACGGGTGGCTTTAATTTTCAGGCTGCATGGACAACGGCGTACGTGGCGGCGAGGACCATTGCCTCATAGAGGTCATGAATTTGCGGGAGTTTACACTCGTAGAAAATAAAAAAAGGTGGCCTTTGTGAGGACCACCTTTTTCATTGACTCAAATTGAATGTGGATCTATTCGTTCTTCAGATTATCAACCGGATTCGTAAACGCTGCCCGAATGGTTTGAGAGCCAACCGTGAGGCCGCCCAGCAAAAGCAATATCAAAATGCCAAGGCCGATAACGCCAACGCTAAATTCCGTGCGATAGGCAATCAGTTCCAACCATAAATTGTTGATAAACCACGCAGCCGGAACAGCGATAAACACCGCGATGCAAAGCAATCTCAGGAACCCCCGCGATAAAAGCACGACCAGCGCACCATCGCTCGAGCCCAATACTTTCCGGATGGAGATTTCTTTCAATCGCGTCTCCGTGGCATAGGTGGCCATGCCCAACAAGCCCAGGCACGAAATGAAAATGGCCATGAACGCAATGACGCCGACAATGGTGACAAAATCACTAAAGATCGTATTGTAAAAAAATCGCACTTCCTCCTCAAAGTCTTTGTAGTCAAGTTTAAGGTTGGGGTTCACCTTGCCCCAAGCTTTCTCGATGGTCTTCACGGCCTGGTCGTGGCTTCCGGAATACTTCACTTGCAACACCTTGAATTCTTTTGTGTCGAAACGCAAAGCCATCGGGTCGATCTTCGCCATCATGAATTGATGGTTGTAGTCTTTCACTACGCCGATGATCTCAAATTTGACAGAGTCGCGAGCGGCATAGATCTCCTGACCCAGCGCGTCGGAGGGTGACGTGAATTGAAATTTCTTTACGGCCGTTTCGTTGATGACCAGAAAATTTTTATTCGACTCGCCATCCGCATCTCTGAAGTTCCGGCCGGCCAAAAGCTCGATGTTCATGTTCGCGAGGTAGTTTTCATCGACATAGAAATAATCTACACCGGTGTCTTCAGCCTCATCGAGCGTACGTTTAAAACCGTCGCCATAGGTCACGCCGGTGGCAGGAATGTGCGAGGAGGCGGCCACATTTTGGATATTGGAATATTTGCTCAACTCCGACTGCATGGCCTGCAGCGAAATATCTTTTGCGCGGACATTTATTTTATTTGCCATGTCAAAACCGTGATCGGCTTTCACAAAAAGTTTTAGCTGATTGTAGAGCAGCAACACCGAGATGATGAAAAGAAGCGAGAGCGCAAATAGGCCGACCAACAGAGATTTGCGCAGCCCCATGCGCGAAAACAACCTCATGGAGCCGGCGCCTTTCAAAACTTTCACCGGTTTGAATTTGGAAAGCACCACGGCCGGAAAAAGTCCCGCCAACAGACCGACGACGAGACTGAATACTACAAAGACCCCGAACACCAGATAGTTGGCCTCCAGGTCCCACTTCAAAACTTGCGCAAACTTCAGGTGAAGCATGAATGGCTTCACCACCATCAGCAAAAGCAGGGCAAGGCCCAACGCAAACAGAGCGATCACCACGGACTCTGACATGAATTGCGAAAATATTTGGAGACGATTGGCGCCATTCACTTTGCGCACACCAATCTCACGCGCCCGCGTCAGCGATCGGGCAATGCTGAGATTGGTATAATTGAAACAAGAGGTCAGCATGACCAATAGCGCAAGCCCTCCAAAAAAGTACACAAAGATCATCGGCATGAACGGCCCGATGGGATTGTTGATAAATGGTCCAGGTGTGATGCTCGTAAGATTTTGTAAGTAGAATTGATAGATGTGCTCGTCGGCCGCCGACTCTCTTTCGGGGAGATTTTTTTTGGTGATGTCGTGCAGGTGCCGCTCTATTTCCTTTGGCGAATGACCTTCCTCCAGCAGCAAGTATACCCAGCCGGAAGTCCAGTTTCCATATTCGCCATCCTCTTTGGAAAAGATGCTGTCGGCTTCGAGGCTTTTGATGGTGCTGTAGGATGCGAGCGCTTCAAAGACGATGTGTGATTTTTGATTTTTTTCTTTTAGCACCCCCGTAACGGTGTACTCTCCCAAGCGGCCTACTTTGATCACCTCGCCCACAGGATTGGGTTGCTTGAACAGTTTGTTAGCTGCTTTGCGCGTGAGCACTACCGAGTAAGGTTTTGTTAACGCTGTTTTGGCATCACCATGCTCCAACTCCCACTCGAAAACATCGAGTGCGTCGGGATCGGCAAAGAGTCCTCCCAGCGGGATGTTCACGTCAAAGTCGGGTTCCATTTCCATCCAGGTGTTGCCAAATCCTCGCCGCAAGCGCACGGCTTTTTCAACGCCGGTGTAGTCGTCGAGCAGCGAGGCGGCCAAAGGTTGGGGTGATGTTGAATAATCGTTACCCGCCCCTGAACCGTCGGGGTTTAGATGCCGCGTGATAACGCGGTGGATGCGATCGCGTTTCGTGTTGTACTGGTCATACATCATTTGGTCGGCCACCAACATAATGATGCCCAAACAAACCGACATACTTACGGCTAAACCTAGGATATTAATGAGCGAGAAAAATTTGTGGCGCCGGATATTTCGCAGCGCCACGAGGATATAGTTTCGGATCATTTTTGGAAGTAAAGGGTCGGAGAAAATAGACTACTTGTTGAGGTCTTTGCAGACCAGGAAATAGTACAACAGGAAGCCCAACGATACCGCAACAGCAAAGATGCCATACGGCAGGGGCGACTCACGTTCGTAGGGCACATACTCCAGGATGATCAGGGCAAGGCCGGCCGCCAAAATGATGAGCCCCCATTTCAAAGTGCTGAATTTATTCTCTTCCGTGTGGCGTTTGAAAATGGCTTGCGTGTCGTCGTTGACAAATCCCTTTTCAATCATTTTCTTTTTCAGGATGTAGTCGGTGATGGTGCGCGCAAAGAATAGCAGCGACACCCCAAAGGTTCCGATAATGGTGAGGGGCATCAATACTTGTTTTAAGTTTTCGTTCATAACCTGGATATTTAAATGTTTGTTTTTTCGGTTTATGGTGCGTATGACACGGCCCTCCACCGGAATGTTGCAGATCTGGAAAGAAAAATCCTTCGAAAATTAATTACCTTTTGCTGCAACATAGGCTCTGGAAAACGTGTCTCACCCACCCATGACGGATGACAAAACGCTTGTATCCCGGGTTTTGCAGGGAGATATGCAAGCTTTCAGGCTGCTGATCGGGCAGCATGAAAGGCTTGTGGCCCACATGATCGGGCGTTTGGTCAAGAACAACGAGGAGCGGGAGGAGCTTTGCCAGGATGTGTTCCTGAAAGTGTATGAAAAGCTTTCGGATTTTAGCTTTCAGTCGAAACTGTCGACCTGGGTCGCCACCATCGCCTACCGGCACGCGATCAACTGGATGCGAAAACGCAAGATGCCCATGACCGACCTGACGGAGGAAGACCATTTCAAGCCGGCGTTTGTGGAGGAGGAGAATCCCGAGTCGCTTTTGTCTGACCAGGACATGAATGGGTTTGTGATGACGCTGGTCGATGCCCTGCCCCCGCAGTACAAAACCATTCTGACGCTTTACCATGTCGACGCCATGAGCTATGACGAGATTGGGGAAGTGACCGGCCTCCCGGAAGGTACCGTGAAAAGTTATTTGTTCCGGGCCCGGAATTTGTTGAAAGAGAAGGTGAAGAAATGTATCGGCAAAGAAGCGCTACTATGAACATCCACGACGAAGAAATGCAGAAAAACCTGGAAGCCGGACAACCTGCCCCTGGAGACGAAATCGATGTGAAGGCCTACCGGCACGTGTTTGATGCCCTCCGGCAGGAGCCCGAATTTGTTTTGCCCCACGCCTTTGCAAATCGCGTGATGAGGGCGCTGGTCCAACAGCAAACCGAAAAAACTACAACGCGGGAATACGTTTGGTTTGGTGTGGGCATTGTGCTGCTGCTGGCCGCATTCATCACCGCGATTGTGCTGACGGACTTCAAATTTGACGTCGGTGTTTTTACAGCCGTGAAAAACTATAAGGGCCTGTTTTTATTTGCCATCGTATTCATAAGCCTGCTTCACCTCCTGGACAAGCGATTGCTCCGGAACAAGCGAACGGCGAGCTGACAAATTTGTGCGGCAACATTTCTCTTCTATCTTCGTGAGAGAAATTTGTCACTATGGAAAAATGGATTAGCGCAGCCGTTGTATTGATGATATCCCTATCGGCCGCCGCTCAGAAATACCAGGGCAACAGTTGGGCCGACACAAAGGCCTCCGGCAAGGGAACGCTAACGATTGTGTACTACGAACAGCCCGGTCTTATCTATAAAGACAACGGGCAGATGAAGGGTGTTTGCGTCGACATCCTTTCCGACTTCGCGAAATTCATCCAGGAAAAGTATGGCAAGACCGTTACCGTCAACTATGCGGGTGAGGAGCGCGAATTCTCGGGATTTCTGAAGGTCGTCCAGTCAACGCCCCATATCCTGGGCGTTACCAACACCAGCATCACGGAAGAGCGCAAAAAGATATTGAAGTTCACCCCACCGTTCATGACCACACAACTGGTCCTGCTCACCAATCAAAACGCTCCCGCCCTCACCAACCTCAAGGACCTGCCAAAGGTATATGCTGGGTTTTCAGCCCTGGTGATCACGGGAAGCACGCACATGAAGTATGCCGACATGCTCAAAAAACAATACTACCCCGATCTCAACATTACTTTTGCACCATCGAGCGAGACGGTGATCAAGAGTCTCACCGCCAATCCAAAAATCTTTTCCATTCTTGATTTCACGGAGTATGTAGGTGTCGTTAGAAAAAAACTTCCCATCAAGCGGCAAGATGTCGACCTGGGCAATGCCGAAGAATTGGGATTCATCATGGCAAAAAAATCCGATTGGGATGGCCTCTGGAAGGAATTTTTAACGGACGACTATCGCAAGGGCGTTCGCTATAAAAAAATCATTGCCGACAACCTGGGCTCTACATTTTTGAACCTGGTCCGATAATATACGCCTCGCGCAAAAGCCCTGTTGCCGGTTGCAGCATGCTGCCGGTGGAATTTACATCCAGTGACATGAGCGAACCATGCCGCCAGGCCAGGTTTGGATTTTCGTGCCCGATGGGGAAATTGAATGCCACAGGATATGGCGTGTCGTCAATTTTATCCATCACCATCGCGGCGATTTCCTCTCCAAAGGCCGGGTCCGGATCTTTGATGTCCGTCATGTGCCCAATGATCAATCCTGCCAGGTGATCCAGCTTTCCCGCGCGGCGCAAATGGGTAAGCATGCGATCTAACCGGTATTTGTACTCATCAATTTCTTCGATGACAAGAATTTTTCCGACGGTGTCGGGTTCACACGACGTGCCCAGTGCATCCGTCAGCAAGGAAAGATTGCCACCCAAAATGGGGCCGGTTGCCTGACCCATGCGGTTGGCTTTGTGGAAGGTGGCTTGCAGGGTGAAATCTTCTCCAAAAAGAATCTTCTTCAAACTCTCCAACGAAGGCTCGATGCCGGCACTTGGATATAGAATGGGCATGGTGCCGTGGATACTTTCTATTCGCAATTGAAGAAGCTTCAGGTGAAGGGCCGTCACGTCGCTAAAGCCAACGATCCATTTTGGCTTTTCCAGAAGGGACGTGAAATCAAGACAATCCAGGATGCGGGTTGTGCCGTAGCCGCCACGGGCGCAAAAAATGGCGCGAACGTTTTTGTCGTCCAGCATCTGTTGGAAATCGCGCAGCCGCGTTTCATCGGTGCCGGCCAGGTAACCATGTGCTTCACTGAAAAGATGAGGCGTTTGCAGGACCTTCAATCCCCAGGACGAGAGTACTGCCATGGCCTTTTGCATTTGGGCTGCGGAAACTTTTCTCCCGGTGGCGGCAAGTGCTACGGTGTCTCCTGTCGAAAGAAAAGGTGGTCTGATCATCTATCAAAAATAAAAAACCCTCCCGGGATTTATCCGGGAGGGTTATGGATTATAAAAGCCGTGTAATCTTTATTTAGGTTTTACCGGGGTGGTAGCAGGCGTACCGGCCGGTTTGGGTGTTACACCCAATTTTTTCAACACCAGGTCAGAAATGTCCATTTTCTCGTCGCCATACAAGATCACGTCGAGGCCTCCGATTTGCTGGTTGAGGATGAAGGTATAGCCATTTTCCTTTGCCACATCTTCAATGCCCTTGCCCACTTTTTTGTAGACGGGGTCCATCAATGCGGTTTGTTTTGCCTGGAGGGTGGTTTGCGAATCCTGTTGCAGTTTTTCAATGTTTTGCTGCATTTGTTGAAGCTCGCGTTCCGTGTTGGCACGAACGGCATCGATCATCGTATTGAGATTGGCCTGGTAGTCGGCAAGCTTTTTCTGAAATTCCTGGTATTTGGTATCAACCTGGTTTTTCAATTGAGTTTGAAGCGATTTAAGATCGGAATCAATTTGTTTTGCTTCCGGCATCTGGCTGAAGATATAGTCAACATCCGCATAGCCTACTTTGGTGGTGGTAGTTGTCGCTGGAGCCTGTGCATGGGATACAAAGGCTGCTAGTGCCAAGGCCACGAATAAAACGAGTTTTCTCATTACAGTAATTCAATTTAGTTTTTAATCTTATCATTTGGGTCT
The DNA here is from genome assembly GCA_966211885.1 of uncultured Chryseolinea sp. Lineage (GTDB taxonomy): Bacteria > Bacteroidota > Bacteroidia > Cytophagales > Cyclobacteriaceae > Chryseolinea. Next base: position 8,216 of record CBIHQM010000010.1, on the reverse strand, counting down.
CCAAGGCCCAATTGGTCTAGTACAAAATCAGTGTAATCATAGCGGGGATCGGTGTAAATCATCACCAGCTCGCCGGCTTTGTCGAACATGATGGCAAGGCTGTTTTCCTTGCAAACCTTATCGACAGCATCCCACACTTTGTCCTGAATGGGCTTGATCAACTCCTGTTTTTTCAGGAAAAATAACCCGCCAAAACCGAAGACCTTTTTCTGGTATTCTTTCAGCTCGGTTTCCTTTTTCTGAAGGGCCTCTGTCCGTTCCTTTTTCATGGTTTCGGTCAGCAGCACCTGTTCGGCCTGGAACGCGCTGTACATCTCGTCCCGTTTCTTGCTCATCTCCTGGATTTCCTTCTCCCAGGCCTGCGACAGCTGATTGATCTCCTCCTGCGCCTTTTTGTATTCGGGCATTTTATTCAGGATGAAGTCCGTGTCAATGTAGCCGAACCTCTGAGCATAGCCAAAATTCAGGCCGAAAATGAGAAAAAAAATCGTAATTATATAAAAGCGCATAACTATCTGATTTGCTGACCGATGGTGAAGTGGAATTGCGATCCACTGACCGGCCCTCTGCTTCCCAACGGAACAGGATCAAATCCATATGCCCAGTTCAAACCAATCAATCCAAACGCAGGCATAAAGATCCTGGCCCCGAAGCCGGCCGATTTATACATACTAAACGGATTAAAGTTCTCATAAGTACCCCAGTTGTTTCCGGCCTCCGTGAAAACTAAGCCGTAGATCGTTGCAGCATTCCCTGTGGTGACGGGATAGCGCAATTCCAAGCCCAGTTTTTCATAAACCACACCGCCTTGTTGCGAGGTGCTGTTACCCACAGCATACGTAGGTGGCGTGATCTGATTGTCCTGATAGCCTCTCAAACCGATGATTTCCTTGCCCAAAACAAAGGAGTTGAAACCCCCTGCCAAACCACTGCCGCCAAGCACAAAGCGCTCGAAAGGTCCGATGCCGGTTTTGGCCTTGTTATAGGCTCCGAGGAAGCCGAAGTGTGCTTTGGCTTCCAACACCAGTTTTTTCTTGCTGTCGAGGGGAAGATAATACTTTGCATCGAACATCCATTTGTGATATTCCTGCCATTTATTCTTTTGCTCGGCTGAGGCTGTGGTGTAGTCAAGACCATTAAAGGCCGAATAAGGAGGGGTCAGCGTAAGGCTCAGCGAAACGGACGATCCTGACGAAGGATACATCTGGTTGTCAATGCTGTTGCGTGAAATGGTGGTGTTGAACGTCACTGCATAGGATTTACAGGTTGTACATCCCAATCCGTAGTTGATGTTTTTCAAGGAATACACAGCATACGACAGCGAGTTGGTGAGCGTAAAATAATTGTCAGGCCACTCCAACATCCGTCCTAAGCCCACCGAAATATTGTCAGCTTTTATTCCGGAGTTCAAATCGTTGTAGCTGGTTGCTCCCGCGCCGGCGTAGCGTGACAGTGACCGTACATAACTCACACTAAGTGAGTGAGGCTTTCGTCCGCCCAGCCAGGGTTCGGTGAAGGAGAAGCTGTAGCTCTGGAAGGACCGGCCATTGGCTTGCATGCGAAGCGACAAACGTTGACCATCGCCTACGGGCAAGGGTTTCCAGTTTTTGAAATGCGGGATATTGCGCAACGAAAAGTTGTTGAACGTCAAACCCAACGTTCCCACAAAACCATAATAACCTCCCCAACCGCCAGACAATTCCACCTGGTCGTTAGACTGTTCTTCCACTTGCCATTCAACATCCACCGTTCCTTTGGCGGGGTTGGGCACCAGGTTCTGACCGATCTTGTCGGGAGCGAAGTAGCCCAATTGCCCAAGGCGCTGTTGTGTACGGATGATGTCGGAGCGACGGAATTTTTGTCCGGGCACGGTGCTCAACTCCCGGCGGATCACGTGGTCGCTGGTGCGTTGGTTGCCGGTGATGGTCACTTCATTGATGGTGGCTTGCTCGCCTTCGTTGATGCGCATCTCGATGTCGATCGAGTCGCCGGCCACGGCCACTTCCACGGCGTGGATCTGGAAGAACAAATAACCGTCATCCATGTAAAGCCCGCTGATGTCAAGTCCCTTAGGATTGAACTGTAATTTTTTGTCGATCGCCTCGCGATTGAACACATCGCCTTTATTGATGCCCAACACGGCCGCCAATTGTTTGTCGGTGTAGATGTAGTTACCGGTCCAGGAGATGTTGCGGAAATAGTACTTCGGTCCCTCCGAGATCACGAAGTCGATGTTGATGGTGTTTTCGCTGTGGGCGTAGATCGAGTCGGAAACAATTTCAGCATCGCGATAGCCCTTGGTGTTATAGAAGGCAAGCAGTTTCTTTTTATCCTCCTCGTAGTCGGTCTTGATGAATTTTGAACCCGCGAAGATGTTGAGCTTCACATTCTGAGCAAGAAACTCTTTCAGCTCTTTCGGGCTCACCTTATAACTGGAGTCGACAAACTCTTTCGGTTTGAGATTGACAATGCTGTTGAGAATGGTGCGGTGCAAAGCAAAGCGTGGGCGTTCGTGTGTTTTCTTTAACTTCTTTTTCAACACGGCATCCGACATGGCTTCATTGCCCACAAAAGAGATGTGATTGATCTTGACTTTCGACTTTGGATTGATGGCAATTTTGAGTTTGATACCATCGCGGTTCAACGTGTCGCGCTGCTGCGTGATCTTCACCACCGCGTTGAGAAATCCCTTCTTGACGAAATATTTCTTTACGCCGGTCTCGGTGTTCCGGATCATGGTCTCGGTCACGATCTTGCCACGAATGAGCTTCAAATCGTCTTTCAGACCACTTTCCTGTGATTTGGAGATGCCGGTAAAATAGAATCCGGTCAGGCGCGGGCGTTCGGAGAGAGCGATGTTCAGAAATACCGTTTGACCCTCAATGCGGTCTACTTTTATGGTCACGTCGCCCACCAGGCCGTGTTTCCACAAACTGCGGATGGCGCTGGAGATGGCGTCGCCTGGGATTTTTATTTTGTCGCCAACTTTTAAACCCGTCAGGGAGACCATGGCGTTTTTATCCAGCACGTTCAATCCCGTCACTTCAATTCCTCCAATGATATATTCGGCCGGGTTGGCATAATTCAAATCCCCAGTGACATTCGAAGGCGTTCCCGAACGCCTTCCCCTGAATTGAGCCCAGCCGTCAGCAGCAACACTTAAAAGAATAATCAGGAATAAAACTCGCTTCATCAACTTACAGGGTTCAATTGTTCACTTGTCTTTCCGAATCTACGTTCACGTTGTTGATAGGCCCAGATGGCTTCGTACAAGTGCTCTTTTCGAAAGTCTGGCCAAAGTGTGGGTGTGATATAGAGTTCCGTATAGGCAATTTGCCACAGCAAAAAATTGCTGACGCGCATCTCGCCGCTGGTGCGGATGAGCAACTCCGGATCAGGGATGCCGGAAGTCTGCAAATAGTTTTCAAATACGGCTTCATTTATGGCATCGGGTGCCACTTTTCCTTCGGAAACGTCCTTGGCCAGGGCTTTTACGGCCTTCATGATCTCCCACCGGCCACTGTAGCTGAGGGCCAGGATGAGCGTGAGGCCGCTATTATTTTTTGTTTGGTCGATTGCCCACTGAAGGTTGGCCTGACAGTCGCCTGGCAAATGTGAAGTTTCGCCAATGGTGACCAGGCGTACCTGGTTTTCGGAAAGGGTCTTGATCTCCTGTTTCAGGGTGTTCACCAACAGCTCCATGAGGCCGTCGATCTCCGCCTTGGGGCGATTCCAGTTTTCGGTGGAAAAGGCGTACAGGGTAAGATACTTGATCCCCAGCTCCCCACAGCCCTCGGTCACGTCGCGGACGGCCTGAACGGCGTTGCGGTGGCCGAAAATGCGCATGGCTCCCTTCTTCTTGGCCCACCGGCCATTGCCATCCATAATAACCGCCACGTGTTGGGGCATATTATTAAAGTCGATATGTTCCTTATATGAAGCCACAGGGGTTCAAAATTAATAAAAGATATTGGTTATTAATGGATTGAGGAGCCGAGTGTAGACGAAATGGGAATTTTTACTTGTAAGGATTGGAGGGACAGGGGATGGAGTAGAATGTGCGCGTGATGCTCACCCCCAGGAAGTAGTAATTGTCGTTGTCGTTGGGGTTGCCGTACTGATAATTTTTATAGCGCGGATCGCCGTCAGAAATATTATCCAGGTAATCGGTGAAGGTTTTGCGAACGCCAAACTCCAGCGAAAAATACCACTTGGGATTGTATACGTATTTGATGCCCCCTCCAAAAGGAATGACCGCCTGCACATTGCTGTAGTTGGCCGTTTTGGTGGCGTTTCCGCTCATGCTAAAAATGCCGACGCCTCCAAATAGATACGGTGAGAAACGGATAAAGCGTTTGGGGTCACGCCAGTTCAGGAAATGATACTCCACGCCTGTGGCGGCTTCCAATAAAAAGATATTGAACGAGGCATCGCGCTGGGTGGCAAAAGCGTCGATCGGTTTTTCGCTGGCGCCGACTTGTCCGGCGGTGATGGTAACACGAAAGCTCACCACCCGGCTAAGGTTGGATTTGTAGTGGACGGTAGCCGCGGGCTTTGAGTATTTGAAATTGTAGAAGCGAACCAGGTCGCCGGTGTAGTTGAATGTGCCCAGGCCGAATCCTACTTCGGCGCTATTGACTTCTGCACTCTGAGCACGTGCGACCGTGAAAGCCGTGATGAAAAGCGATAGACAAATGAGGTTCTTTATGAGGGAACGCATCATCTGAATTTAGCGCGGTGAAAGTTCTTGCCGAGGATGTAGGTCACACGCACCGTGGTTACCATATAGATGTCGCGGTTGTTTTTATTGCCTCTCACGTTGTCGGGAAATTCTTGACCGTAGCCGGATACTACCGTGTAGCTTCCTCCGTCGCGACCCACATAGGTTGTGCCGGGGGTGGCCACTTCCGATGAACGGTATGACATGGCTTTGGCTAATTGGTTGTTCTGGAACACGCCAAGGTCGACATAGTTTTTGCTGACGTCGTCGAGGTAATCGGTGAATGTATAGCGGAATCCAATCTCTGCGGCCAAATCCATCACTTCGTTTAGTCTGAAACGCGCGCCTATACCAAAAGGTATGGCGGGTTGAATTTTTTTGTAGGGCTTGATACCGTAGTTGGCGTCGCCCTCTTGCAGCGTGGCATATTGTCCTTCGGTGCCAAGAGGCTGTAAGTCAACCCATTTTCCAGCTTCCGGCAGAGGATTGCCCTGCGGGTCGACGGCCGGTGCCTGTGCCTGGGGGTTGTGGAGGAAAACGGCAACACCGACAAAAGCATATGGCGTCCATTTCACGCGGCTGATGTAGGTCGCGCTGTTGGGAAACAGATCGAAGGTTCCCACGACCGAGAACTCTTTTATCCGGTTCCGGAACGATAGATTTCTCTGATAGCGGAAAATGCCATTTCCCGTGTCGTTCTTGTCGGCCGACTCGGCGTCGGAGCCTTTGAGTGTTCCATACATGAACGCTGCTGTCAACGTATAGCGTGGACCGAAGCGGTGCGAGAAGGACAGCGCGAGGGCGGGTTTGGTAAAAGAAATATCGGTGCTGAAACGGCTGGGGCGTGGTGCCAAGTCGCCGTAGTAATTCAAAGCGCTAACGGAGAAACCAATTGCGTTATATACTTTTTCTTTGGCGAACCAGGCCTTGCGCCCCCGGAAAGAGGAAATGCGCTTGTTGTTCTTTTTTATATTTCTTCGGCTCATTTGAGCCTCTGCCTGATGGGCAACTGAGATCATGAAAACGGCCAGCACTACGTAAAGAAGCTTTCTCATTGAGTCAGGAATAAGTAATTATCAATCAGTGAACTACAAAGGTAATAAAAAATCAATTCCGAATATCCAACCCCCAATTCAACTTCTGGCGGAGCGTCTTAAAATAATGCGTGCCGTCGAGCTGAATGAGGTTGACCTTAAAATCTGCTTTAGTGACTTTCAATTTCACCGAGGGGTCGACCGGTGCCATTCGCGAATCCAATGAGACCAGGAAACGTTTGCTTCTGCCCTCGACCTCGAAGGTGATCTCCGATTGGTCGGAAACAACAATGGGACGAACGGTCAAATTGTGAGGGCTTACGGGTGTGATGACAAAGTTTCCGGAGCGTGGAAAAATCAACGGCCCTCCACAACTCAGCGAGTACCCGGTGGAACCGGTTGGCGTAGAGATGATGATGCCGTCGGCCCAATATGAGTTCAGGAATTCACCGTCGATGTAGGTGTGAATGGTGATCATGGCCGAGCTATCTTTTTTCACGACCGTGAAATCATTCAAAGCAAAATTGAGCGATCCGAAAATATCTTTTTCCGTGTCCAACTTCAGGAGCGCGCGTTGATCCAGCGTGTAGGCCCCGTCGAACAAATGCTGCAGCGATTTTTCTGTTTCTTCTTTGCTAATGGTGGCCAGGAACCCCAGCCGTCCCGTATTGATACCCAATATGGGAATTTCCAACCGGCTGATGTGTGTCACGGACTCCAGCAGCGTGCCATCGCCCCCGATGCTGAGGAAGATCTGAACGTTTTTGAGATCCTTTGCCGAACTGTAGGTTTTGAATTTGGTTTTGATGCCAGCCTTGCCGACGTAGCCGCTGAATTTCTCGGAAACACAGAGGTCAATCTTGTACCGGCTCAGAACCTCGAAGATCTGCGCGATGAAGGGTGCTGATGCACGATTAAAATCCTTTCCATGCACAGCAACTCTCATGCAGCCCGTGGTTTTTTAAAGTTTGTTAAGCCGGTTTTTCCGAATCTAGTTTAAAGATAGGAAGGGCAGTGGAAGGCGCAAAAGTGTAGGTGGATTTTAAATATCCAGGTAGCGGAGCAGCATATCGATGCGGTCCTTCTCGTCGCCCAAGGCCTTGGTTTCGTGGTAGCGGCCAATGACTTTATAGCCGAACCGTTCCAGGGTGGCCACGATGCGTGACAAGTCCAACTGGTTGATTTTGAGGGTGAGACGAAGCTTGCCGGGATCGAGTGGGTCTTCCTTCACGATGCTGCTGAGGATCTTGGCGTGGTTTTCCTCCACCAGGCGGCTGATCTCGGCCAGGGAATAGTCCACGTGATTCATCGATAGCACCAAAATGCCACCCGGGAGTTGCACGGCGGCGGTTTGGGCAAATGAGGTGAGGGTATCCTGCACGGTGATGAGACCGGTATAGCTTTGCTCTTCGTTGAGCACGGCCACGACCTGCAATTTGTTATCGGCGGCTACTTTGAGGATGTCGTAAAAATGCGTGTCGAGGTGGACAAAGCAGTTTTGCCCTACGAGGTTGAAATCCTTTACACGTTTGTCGATGTCGTTGGCTTCCAGGATGATCTCTTCCGAGATAAAGCCCAGCAGCTTGCCCTCCTCGACGACGGGGAGAAAATTGCAACGAAATTCTTCCATCCACACGATCGCCTTGTGGGCGTCATCGGATCCTTTGAGGGGAGGGATCATGTGGTTGATAAGATCTTCGGCAATCATAAGGTTTGTTATACGTACGCTTTTGGTGGCGCGATTGGATTTGGTTTTATGTTATCAAAAAGTCTGCCACCAGCTCATTAAACGTCTCTGGATGCTCCATCATGGGTGCATGACAACATTTGTCTATGAACTTAAGGTCCGAATTGGGAATAAGCCGGTTAAATTCATGGGCTACCATAGGGGGAGTTATGGTATCATTCAGTCCCCACACCAGCAAAGTAGGTATTTTTATATTGGGAATTTCGTCGGCCATGTTATTTCGCTGTGCGGACTTGGCAATGGCCACAATGCGCAAACATTTGGGAATGCTGTTGGTGATCTCAAAGACTTCGTCGATCAGTTCTTTCGTCGCAACTTCCGGATCGTAGAACGTATAAGACACCCGCTCCTTAATGTACTGGTAATTGCCGCGCTTGGGGTAAGAGCCTCCCATGGAATCTTCAAAGAGCCCCGAGCTACCGGTGAGGATGAGCTTCTTCACCTTGTCGGAATTGTTCAATGTATAGATCAAAGCGATGTGACCGCCCAGGCTGTTGCCCATGATGATCATGTCGTTTAATTTTTTTAGCGCAACAAAATCCTCCACGAACTTTCGTAAGCCGTCCAGGCCTGCTTCGCGTATGGGCATTTCGTAGATGGGAAGCATGGGAATGAGCACACGGAAATCTTTTGAAAAACGGTTGACCACGCCTTCCCAATTGCTCAGCGCACCAAACAAGCCGTGCAGCAGCAACAGGACGGGTCCTTCGCCTTC
>CBIHQM010000009.1:0-37811 GCA_966211885.1 uncultured Chryseolinea sp. | reverse complement strand
GGGTCGGTGATGCTGCGGCCAGTTGAATTCAATTCCCCCGGAGATCCAGGGTCCGGTCAAACCCACCAGTGCAGGTTTGATGACCTGGTTGTAGTAAACGAAATGGCGTTGTCTTATTTTATCGTACGCCATGTGCACCCTTCCCCCGATCCCGGGAAGGATCATAATTTTGATGTATTGATTTTCGAGAAAGACGGCGTGATAAAGTTTATCCGTTTTCTCGTCTAGGATCTTTTCAATGACAGGGTTGGGATAGACCACACCGCTGCTTCCCTGGTAAACGCGCTTTTCGGAGAAAATTGGATTTTTTTCTGGTTTTCCGATCCCATACGTCGGAATCGAGACTTTCTCCTCCCAAACCTCAACAGTGCTTTTGCTTTTCATTTCTAACGAATGTTTTAGCAAAGTTACCCGCCTGCAAATTGTTGGTAATGGATTAATTTTCTCTTTTGATGGATTATTCTATTTTTATGGGCAATATGCAAGCCATACGAAAACGGGAAGGTTTTGAAGGACAACGCGCGATCGTGCTGCCAAAAAAAATATTGGAGATGTGCGGCTATACATTGCCCATCAATAGTCTCTACCTGACCGACATTGGCTTTTATCCCCGCGCCCAGTTTCACTACCGTGAGCGACCTTCGGGCATATCGGCACACATTCTGATCTATTGCCTGGAAGGAAAAGGGTGGGTGGAACTTCCTTCGGGGAATGTGAACATCAATCCCAACGAAGTCCTGATCATTCCCGCCGAGATGCCCCATAAATATGGAGCAGACGATAAAAATCCGTGGACCATCTACTGGGCGCACTTCAAAGGCCTGCAGAGCGCCTACTTTGTGAGCTTGTTGACCAAGCAGTTCAAAAGTTTTGTCAACGACAATATTTTCCTGGAAGAGCGGATCAAGATCTTCGACATGATCTACCGGAGCCTGGAATCCGGCTACAGCCTCGACAACTTATTTTTTGCCAGCACCAGCTTTCAATATTTCCTGACCACGCTGACGTTTTCCGACAAATTCGCATCGGCCCAGCATGTGGTGGAGAAAGATGTGGTGGACCTCTCGATTGAATACATGCAAGATCACCTCGACACGCCCATCAAGCTGGAAGCGCTGGCGGCGTCCGTGAATCTTTCGCTGTCGCATTACTCCAACATTTTCAAACGCAAGACCGGCTATTCGCCCATCATCTATTTTAATCACTTAAAGATCCAGCATGCTTGCCAATACCTTCAGTTCACCTCCCTGCGCATCAACGAGATCTCGTCTAAATTGGGCATTGAAGATCCTTACTATTTCTCGCGGTTGTTCACGAAGGTGATGGGATTGTCGCCGGTGGAGTATCGTCATAAAAAACGTTGAGGACGAAGCCCCTTTTTCCGAAGACGGAATAGTCCATTCTTTTCAGGCGATTCTCCATTTCTGAATTTTCATTTTGCAGCACCTTTGTTTTTGTATAGATACAGATTTATGGCTCAGAGATCCTATGTTTTTCTTATCAGCTCCGTCGCCGCATTCGGAGGCCTTCTTTTTGGATTTGATATCGCCATTTTTTCGGGCACCATTCCCTTCATTCAATCGTATTATCATTTGAGCGAAGCGCAGTTGGGCTGGACGGGCAGCTCATTGTATGTGGGCTGCATTATCGGAACCTTGTTGACCGGACCCTTTGCGGAGCGCTTCGGCCGCAAGCTTCCGCTCATTATTGCCGCGGGCATCTTTATGATCTCTTCCATTTTCATGGGATGGTCGTCTACGCATTCAGCTTTAATCGTTTGGCGGATCATCGCCGGCATTGGCGTGGGCGCAGCGTCGATGCTTTCGCCGGTGTACATCGCCGAAGTAAGCCCGGCCGCCATTCGCGGGCGCATGGTTTCCATCAATCAACTCACCATTGTTTCGGGCATTTTGCTGGCCTATTTCTCCAACTATATCCTCGCCGACGTCGAGAACAACTGGCGGTGGATGTTTGCTTCGGGGGCCATTCCTTCCCTGCTGTTTTTTGTATTTGTTTTCATGGTTCCCGAAAGCCCGCGGTGGCTGGTGAGCAAAGGTCATATCGAAAAAGCAAAGACCATCCTGGCAAAGATCTCCGGCGGCGATGCTGTGCAGGAGGTGACGCTCATTCAATCGCGCATGCAACGGGAAGTGAAGGGGAAATTATCCGACTTGCTCGCACCGGGTGTGACGTTTATTGTTTTGCTGGGGATCACGCTCGCCGTCTTTCAACAGATCTCCGGGGCGAACGCCGTCTTCTTTTATGCCCCCATCATTTTTGAAAAAGCCGGCATGAATGTGAAAGACCAGTTGTTTCAGCAAATCATGATCGGCGCCATCAATTTAATCTTCACCCTTGTGGCCATGATGTTAGTGGACAAGTTGGGCAGAAAAAAACTCATGCTCGCCGGTTCCTTCCTCATGGCGTTGTGGTTGTTCCTGGTAGGCATTTGCTTTCACTACAGCCTGTTCGACGGCTACCTGCTTTCCTTCTTTGTCCTGGCCTTCATCGCAACCTACGCCGCCACCCTGGCGCCCGTGACGTGGGTGCTGATCTCCGAAATCTTCCCCACCAAAGTCCGGACCCGAGCCGTCTCTATCGCCACCGGCATGCTTTGGGTTGCCTGCTTTTCGCTGGCCTACGGCTTCCCGGTCCTCATCGAACTCCTGGACGCCCCGCAGACGTTCTTTCTATTCTCCTTCGTTTGTCTTACTTACTTTTTTATCCTGTTGAAATTTGTTCCTGAAACAAAAGGAAAGACGCTGGAGCAATTTGAGATGGAAATGGTGAGGCATTGATGTCGGGAGCCAGAATCAAGTAGCCAGTAGTCAGTAGCCAGTAGAGGGTGTGAGAGTGAGGTGTGAGTGTGTATGCGGGTGGCGGTTTGAATTTGTAAACACCCGCTCTCACTGAAAACTTTACATCCGCCTATCGTACCCATCGCACTTGCGGCCGACTCCTGAATACTGACTACTCAAGACCAACTCCTGGCTACTAGCCCCTGACTACTGACTACTGGCTACTGACTACTGACTACTGACTACTGACTACTATCCCCTCACCCCAAACTTATAAACAATCCTCTCATCATAAGCCTGCCCCACCTCAACAACCGTACTGGGAAAATTATTATGATTCGGGGCATCGGGATAGTGCTGACATTCCAAGCACAAACCATCAAAGGGGTGGATTTGCTTGAACCGGCTGCTGAGGTGTTTTGAGTCCAGGTAGTCGCCGGTGTAAAGTTGGACGCCTGGATACGTGGTAAAGATCTCGAGACTTCTGCCGGAAGTCCGTTCGGTCAAGAGGCCGGCGCGTCGCATGCCGGTTTTGCCGTCGTGGTTCAGGATGAAATAGCGGTTCACGCCGGTTTGGGATGGGCCTGAGAATTTTACGCGGTCGCGGATGCAGGTTTGGTGAAAATTATTTCCGGTGGTGTTGACGATGACACCGGTTGGGATATAACCGCTATCGGTTTCCAGCATTTCATCGGAAGGAAGCGTGAGCTCATGCTCCAGGATGTCGCCGTGATCGGGTGCTAAATTGAAGTAGGCGTGATTTGTGAAATTGAGGACAGTCTTTTTGTCGGATACGGCATTGAACCGGATGTTCAGCTCATGATCGTCGCTCCAGGAATAGGTGACCAGGAAATCCACGTGGCCGGGAAAACCTCCCTCACCGTCGGCACTGGTCAATGAAAGTGAAAGGAAATCTGTTCCCACGCGAAAGTCAAATACCTTGGCATGAAAGCCGCTGGGGCCGCCGTGATTGTTGTTTTGGCCATCATTTTTTTCCAGCGTGTACTTTGTACCATCGAGCGTGAAGGCAGCTCCGCCAATCCGGTTAGCAAAACGGCCGATAGTGGATCCGATATAACACCGGTCGTTCACATAGCCCTCAAGCGAGGGAAAGCCGATCACGGTATTCTCCAACGTCCCATTCCGGTCGGGGACGACCATGGAGACGATGGTGGCACCATAATTTGTTATTTCAACAAACGCGCCGCTGGCATTTTCCAATTTAAAAAGGAAAACGTCTTTGCCGCCGTGCGTTCCCCAGGGTTTGTAGGAGATGCGATTTTTTTTCACGCTGCTCGTGGATGGAGGATGCGATGTCATTTTGAGGAGAGTTGAAATACGATGCTTTCAAATTCTTCCGACATGCGGTAGCGCACGCCATAGGTCATCAAAAATGCTCCTGTAAATTTCTTTCCTTCCAAACCCGACGCATGCGAAGTTTTGTTGGGCGCTTTGTTCACTTCGGTGAACGTATATTCCTGGTTCGGATCAAGACCCTGCACGTACAGCACCTGGTCGTTGCCCATGATCTCTTTTTTCATGAGATAAGAAAAAACAAGCGCCTCTTTTTTATCGGGCGTCACATATTGCAAAGCAACGCGGTTGCTTTCGTAAGGCGACAACAGCCGGTAGAGATCGCCAAACTGGACAATGTGTTTTATCCCCTTGTAGATCTGGATGGCATTCCTGGAAAACTCTTTTTCTTCCGGGCTCATGTCTTTGGGCTGCAAGTCCATCCCGAGTTTGGCCGACATAGCCACGTCGAATCTGAATTTCAGCGGCGTGATGCGCTTTGTAATATGATTGGGCACCACCGACACGTGGCTGGCCAACCCGATGGGAGGGAAGAAGTAGCTCGTTCCCCACTGAATGAAGATGCGGTCGAGGGCGTCGGTGTTGTCGCTGATCCAGTATTCGTCAAAGAAGGGCAGCGTGGCATAGTCCATACGGGCGCCTCCGCCGGAACACGCCATGAGCACAACCTCGGGATATTTTTGACGCACGCGTTTCAGAACGTCGAGCAGCCCTTGTGTATACTGAATAAACAGGTGCGACTGTTTCTCCGGCGGCAGATACGAAGACCCGACGTTGGTCATGTAGCGGTTGCAATCCCACTTCATATAGGCCACGTGTGGATTTTCAGTCAGGATTTTATCGACCACGGAAAAGACATGGTCTTGCACTTTCGGGTTGGAAAGGTCGAGCACGAGCTGGTTTCGGCTGGGGTCCAGCGGACGGTGTGGGGCGGTGATCACCCAGTCGGGATGTTTCTCGTATAGTTCGCTTTTTGGGTTGACCATTTCGGGTTCGATCCAGATCCCGAATTTGATCTTTTTAGCTTCTGCGGCCGTAACCAATTCGCCAATGCCATGCGGCAGTTTCTTGACGTTCACATCCCAGTCACCCAGGCCTGCGTCGTCGTTGTTCCGGGGATATTTGTTGGCAAACCATCCATCGTCGAGCAGGAACAGGTCGAAGCCCATGTCGGCGCCGTCGGCGATGATTTGTTTCAACACCGTTTCGTTGAAATCAAAGTAGGTGGCTTCCCAATTGTTCAGCAAGGTCATGTGCGGTCGTTCGCTTTTGTAAATGCCATACGTCCGTGCCCAAGCGTGAAAGCGCCGCGAGATTTCGCCTTTGCCGGCATCGCTGAAGGAGAACAGCATGCCCGGTGTTTTGAACACTTCCTTCGGTTTCAAAGTATACTGCGAAGCAAAAGGATTGATGCCGGAGAGGATGCGCAGATTTTTTGTGGGATCCACTTCAAACGACAACCGCCAGCTTCCCGGCCACGCCAACGTGCCACCGATCACGGTTCCCTCGGTTTCGGTTGCCGCGCCGTCGACACCCAATAAGAAACAAGGATGCGTGAACTGGTTGGACCGGACGCCCAGTTTCGATTCGATGACCTTGCGGCCCTCAGAAAGCTTTTCTTCGTTCAGGTTCATCTCCGAAGCCCAGCCGCCATAAAAACTGGTGAGCCAATACGACGATGCCTTGACCGAAAGTTGTGACGAAGCAAAATCGTTGAGGGTGATGTCTTTCTTTTCGCCGTGCGTGATCTCGGTCCACTGCTCCACGACATCTTCGGCTGCGTAGGCTTTCATACAAAGAAAGACCGTGAGGTCATAGAACGCGTCTTTCAGTTGGATTCGGGTGAGCGTGGTGTTTTTATCCACCGTGCTGGTTTCGTTTTTTACATACTTCAATTCCGTGGTGAGGTTGCCGTCGGCATGCACGGCCTGAAAAGCAGGTTCGAAGACAAAGGCTTTGCCATAGGTGGAATAGGCTTCTTGTTGGGTGATCTGGATGTTTTTGATTTGATCCGCGGGTAGTCGCTTTCCAAAATACGACTGCATGAGGTTGCCCTCTTTGCTCACCTGAAAGACCAGGCTGGTGTGCGCCGTTTGAATGACAATGGCTTCGGTTTCGGTTTGGGCCAGGGCTGTTGACGCGACGGCGAGCAGAAAAAATAGGGAGCTTAAATTCCTTTTTAGATTCATGATGGGGGATGCGATTTCAGCAAAAGTATGGCAATGCCACAACCGTTTGAATGGAGAATCCGGTCTTTTTCATGGATTTTATTATGATCGGTCCGGCCGCGCATTCTGGTGCAGACCCGGTTGGGGAGGAGATGGCTTCTGCGCGCTCCGAACTGGACAATTTTACTTATTTGAGGTTTGAGGCCTAAACGGCAAAATTTGAAATAACCCCTTTTTTCTACCGATCAGCCCACTTTGGTGTGTCAACAGACAATTGCCAGCAGGAGAATAATCCAGTTTTAACCGTGTATAGTCCATCATTTTTGCAATCGATTCCGTAAAATTTGTGTGATTATAATTTTCACCTAACTCTATGGAAGACAACTACAAGTCACTCACAAAATTACTGGTGGTCTTTTTGGGCATCCTGCTGGCAACGCAGGCCTTTGCGCAAACAAAACTCTCCGGCAAAGTAACGACAACGCAAGGCGACCCCCTTCCTGGCGTAAACGTCTTAGTTAAGGGGACTGCGCAGGGAACAACCACCGATTCACGCGGGGTGTTTCAAATCGAGGTGAATCAGGCGGATGTTGTCCTCACCTTCAGTTTTATCGGTTTCAAAAATCAGGACGTTGTCGTGGGCAACCGTTCGACGATCGACGTGAATCTGGAGGAGGATATTAAAAGCCTGGAAGAAGTGGTGATCGTGGGCTATGGCACCGTGAAGAAGAGCGATCTCACCGGATCGGTTTCTTCCGTGAAGAGCGATGCCTTTAAAGACATGCCCGTCACTTCGGTGGAGCAGGGTCTGCAGGCCCGGGCGGCCGGTGTTCAGGTAACACAAGCCTCTTCTGCACCCGGCGGCGGTTTATCCGTGCGCGTCCGGGGTGCGAACTCACTCATCAGCGGCAGCGAGCCACTCTATGTTATCGACGGCCTCCCGATCTATCCCGACAACGCTGCCTATGGCACGGGCGGCGATCGTCAGGCCAAGAATGCGCTGGCATCGCTTAACCCCAGCGACATCGAGTCGATCGAAGTTTTGAAAGATGCGTCGGCAACCTCCATTTATGGCTCACGCGGCGCCAACGGTGTGGTGCTCGTCACCACCAAGCGTGGAAAAGATGGTCAGACCAACGTGAACTTTGAAACGTCGATGACCTCACAAACCATTTCGCACAACATCGACATGATGCCCGCTTCCGACTACGGAAGATATCTCAACACGCTCGATGTGAGCCAAGGCGGAAATCCCCGCTACACCGACGCCCAGATCCAGGGCTTTGGCAACGGCACCAACTGGATGAAAGAGATCACGCGCACCGGAAGCATCTGGAACAACCAACTCTCGATCTCGGGGGGAAATGCCAACGCGAAATATGCGGTGTCGGGTAACTATATGGACAACGAAGGTCTCATCATCAACACCGATTTCAAACGCTATGGCCTTCGCCTGAACCTGGACAACAACTTGTTCAACGGCAAGGCTACGCTGAGCAACAGCTGGTCGTTTGCCCGCACTACGTCCAACAACGTTCCCACCGATCGCGGTGGTCCCGGTGGTATCATCATCACCGCGTTGGGACTTGATCCCACCGTTCCGGTATACGACGCCAACGGGAACTACAACTACCCGCTCTATGATGGTCGTTTCACCATAAACCCCGTAGCGGAAGCTAAAGAAGGTGTCGACAAGGATGCGACCAATCGTTTCTTTGGTACCACGGCATTGACCTTCAACATCACGAAAGACCTCAAGTTCAGGACCAGCCTGGGGCTTGACGTGCTCAACGCCACGCGCAATACGTTCTACAACAGCAAGACGCGTCTCGGACGCCAGAACGGCCGGGAGCTTCAACGCTTCGACCGCAACCTCGTCAACCTGCTGAACGAAAACATCCTTACCTATTCCCGGACGATCGCAGAAGGTCATTCCCTGGAAGTGATGCTGGGCTATACCACGCAGCGGGAGGACAACCAATCGGCTTCGCAGGCCATTCGCGGTCTTGACTCGGACGATTTCAAGTCGCTGAATTTTCAAAACGGAACCTTGCCGCAGATCGGAAACTCGACGCGCGTAGATTGGGGACTGCGGTCATACCTGGGAAGGATCAACTATAATTTCCAGAACCGCTTCTTGCTGACGTTGACAGCCCGCCGCGACGGTTCCACCAAGTTCGGCCCCAACAACAAGTGGGCAACGTTCCCGTCGGCTGCTTTGGGATGGCGTGTGGTGAACGAAAAGTTTTTTGAGAGCGCCGGCCTGTCCAACATTTTCGACGACCTTAAAGTTAGGGTGAGCTATGGCATTACGGGTAACTCGCAGATCCCCGCCTATCAGTCAACGTCCGACCTAAGCCCGCGTAACTACGTCTTCAACGGCGTGCTGGTCTCCGGCTATGCCGCCACCCGCATGCCCAACGCCGACTTGAAATGGGAACAGACCCGCATGTTCAACTCCGGTATCGACATGAGCTTCCTCGGAAACAGACTGAATGTGACGGTAGATTATTTCAACAACCTCACGACCGACCTGTTACTCTATGTATCCATTCCGCAAAGCACGGGCTTCAGCACCTTGTTGAAGAACACCGGTTCCCTCAGCAACAAAGGCTTTGAACTTTCCGTCGACACCAAAGTCATCAACCAGGGTGCACTCACCTGGGACGTGGCCGCGAACGTATCGATCCTCCGAAACCGAATTGAGGACCTTGGCGAAAGTGCTCCCTTCTATGCCACCAGCACCAGCGGCCACCTTGGCGTGGACGGAAGTTGGGTGGAAGCAGGCAATGCCATTGGCGTATGGAAAGGCTATAAATTTATCGGCGTCAGCGAAACGGGAAACCCGGTATATGAAGACAAAAACAAAGACGGTAGCTATACGGCCGATGACTATTCCATCATGGGCAATCCCAATCCCAAATACACCTGGGGTTTGAACTCTACGGTGCGCTTTAAAGGATTTGACTTTTCCGTGTTCTTCCGCGGTGTGCAAGGCAACGATGTGCGCAACCTGCAACAATCCGAGATTGGCGACGGCGCGCAAAAGATCAACGAGATCTCCAACATCCTCACCGACTCGTGGACACCGCAGCACACCAACGCGCCGCGTCCGGCCGTGGATGCCAAGCGTGACTTCGCGTCCTACCGCCGGTCCTCTTTCTTTATCGAAAACGGATCTTTCATCCGCCTGCAAAACGTTTCGCTGGGCTACAACCTGCCCGTACCGAAATTCATTCGCAAGGCGCGTGTTTATGTGAGTGCACAAAACCTCTTCATCATCACCAAATACACAGGCTTTGATCCGGAAGTGAACAACCAGGGACAAAACAACCTGAACCGTGGCGATGACTACGATGCTTATCCGCGCTCGCGCCAATTCACCGCGGGTCTTAACATTGGTTTTTAATGGGAGCGCTAGTGAACAACTTTAAAATGAAAATGACCATGAAAAAAATAGTAAGAAAAAAACTCCTGCTCTCGATCATGACCTCCCTGTTGTTGGTGGGGATGAGCTGCTCGGACCTGGATGAGACGCCGGATTATATCAGTCCGGATAGCTTTTACAAGTCGGCCAACGATTTGAAGCTCGGAGTCAATGCCATCTATGATGATTTGACGATGGGCAATTCGGACTGGTTCAACTACTTCTACAACCGCTACGTGTTCGAATGCCTTGTGGGCTTCCAGGTGGGTTGGGAGAAACAACCCCTGCAATACAACCTGGGCAACGTAACGGGGCAGGATGATGTGATCGAAGCCTATTGGGGCCAAAGCTACCGGTCGATCAACCGGGCCAACGAAATATTGACCGTGGCCGAAACCATTGTCGATCCGGCCAACGACGAACTCATCGCACGACTGAAAGGTGAAGCGTATTTCCTGAGAGCGTTCTACTACTATGGCTTGTTGAGTTATTTCGACAACGCACCGCTCACCACGAAAGGCACCAAGGATTTGAGCAACCTGGCGTCCAACAGCGGGGGCACACGCGCCATCATCGATTTGATCTATTCTGATTGTGCAGAGGCTATTGCCGTGCTGCCCAACGCCTACACCGGCGCCGACCTGGGTAGAGCCAACAAATGGGCTGCGAAAACTTTGCTGATGAAGGCCCAGCTGTGGGATAAAAAATGGGCAGAGGCCAAGGTTACGGCCGAAGACATCATCAACAACAGCGGCCTGACCTTGTTCAGCGACTTCAGTTACAATTTCGACACCGACCACGA
Organism: uncultured Chryseolinea sp.; assembly: GCA_966211885.1. Lineage (GTDB taxonomy): Bacteria > Bacteroidota > Bacteroidia > Cytophagales > Cyclobacteriaceae > Chryseolinea. The sequence continues at coordinate 27,302 of CBIHQM010000009.1, read as the reverse complement.
GAACATGGGTGAGCGAATTTTTGAAGGACAGGTTTCGGCGAAGGCAAACGCCAACGAGTACAGCAACCACTCCGCCCACTTCAATCCCGAAGATCTGCCAACCGACGACGGTGGTGCAGGCTGGAGCTGGTTGAGCGCAACGCAGGATTTCAGAGCGGCCTATGACGACGGCGACAAGCGCATCGCGGGCACATTCGTGGAATCGTATCCCACCGCCCGCACGGCGAAGACCGCCGCGGGTGCTTATCCCATCGTGCGTTGGAGCAAGACGGCGTCTTATAACCTGTCGCGCTTTGGTGGCATTGTCGATCCCAATGCAAATCCTGAAAATCCGACCGAGCTTGTTTTCGGAAAGGCATGGTCGGGCAAGATCACCGAGATGCGCGTAGGCGGTTCGTGGACGGCCACGGAAAAGAACACGATCTATCTGCGCCTGGCGGATGTGCTCCTGGGCCACTCTGAAGCGTGCAACGAAAGCCAGACGGGCGATGCCACCACAGGCATCAACGCCGTGCGTGATCGCGCGGGTCTCTCGCCGGTCGGAGCCCTGAGTCAAAGTGCAATGCGCGATGCCATCGTAGCGGAGCGCATGCAGGAGTTTGTGTTCGAACAAGTGCTCTACCCCGAGCTGCGACGCAAAAGCACCTTTGGCGGAACACCCGACTACCTGGGCGACTACATCACCCATTATTCAAACCTCTATAACGTAGGGCGTACACCCAAGGCGAAAGATTATGTGTTGCCGATCCCGTTGAAGGAGATCCTGGGTAACAAGAATGTGACGCAGAATCCGCAGTGGCAATAAGAACAATGGTTTAACCCAAATGAAAGTGGCCGGCCGGTTTAGGCTGGCCCTTTTGTTTTTTATCTTTGTCCATGATAAAAGCCTGGAGCTCCTCCATACCACAGACCTTCTGTTTTTTTGTGGGACTGCTGTCCCTCACGGCCTGCCACCAACCTAAACCAGAAACGTTGTTCACCCTCGTGGATCCGGCCGATTCGGGGGTGGAATTCAACAACGCGATTGCCGAAGACGACACCTTCAACATTGTGGATTTTTATTATGTCTACAACGGCGGGGGCGTGGCGATTGGCGATCTGAACAACGATTCGCTGCCGGACCTTTATTTCACCGGCAACCGCGTGGGCGACAGGCTTTACCTGAACAAGGGCGATTTTAAATTCGAAGATGTCACACCCGCTGCCGGCATCCGGAAACAAGGATGGAGCACGGGTGTTACACTGGTGGATCTCAATGGCGATGGTTTGCTGGACATTTATGTTTGCAAATCCGGCAATTACCCAGCGTTCAAACGCGCCAATCAACTCTACATCAACCAGGGTAACATGACTTTCCGGGAGGAAGCACAATCGTGGGGGCTGGCCGACACGACCTACACCAATCAGGCCGCCTTCTTCGACTATGACAAAGATGGCGACCTCGATGCCTACCTCATGACCAGCACCAACACCGTGCGCAATCCTAACAAGGTCACGCCCGTCATAGACAACGGCAAGGGCGCGTCGGTCGACAGGCTGTTGCAAAATCAAGGTGGCAAATTCGTGGATGTATCGCAGGCCGCGGGGATTCTTCACGATGGGTTTGGGTTGGGACTGGCCATTCATGATCTCAACGGGGATGGATGGGAAGATATATTGGTGTCGAATGACTTTCTGGCCAACGATCACCTGTACATCAACAACCACGACGGCACGTTCACCGAATCGGCGCGAAAATATTTCAGACACCACAGCCAGTTTTCGATGGGCAATGATGTGAGTGATTTTAATAACGATGGTTTGCCCGACGTGATGGTGGTGGACATGCTGCCGGCAGATGCGGTGCAGCGAAAAAAAATGGCCGGTCCGGCCAACCCCAACACCTTTGAGGCCATGACCCGCGCCGGCTATCACCCCCAGTATATGCGCAATATGCTGCAGGTGAATCTTGGGAACGACGAGACCCATGCGCCGGTCTTCGCAGAGATCGGGCAACAAGCCGGTGTGCACAGCACCGACTGGAGTTGGGCGCCGCTGTTCGCCGACTTTGATCAGGATGGTTTACAAGATCTGTTCATCACCAACGGTTACCTGCGCGACATCACCGACATGGATTTCATCATCCATAACAATCAGACCGCAACCAAGAGCACACCGTCGGAAACAGACCGTGGCATGCGGGAGGGCGCTAAGAAAATGCCCTCCATTAAAAAGAGTAATTACCTTTTTAAAAATACCGGTGGGAATACGTTTGAAGACAAGTCGGCCTTGTGGCTAGGGCAAAACGAGTCACTTTCCAACGGCGCCGCGTTGGGTGATCTGGACTTGGATGGAGACTTGGACATCGTGGTGAACAACATCAACGCGCCGGCCTTCATCTTGCGGAATACCAATCAAAACGGGCATTACCTGAAAATCAAATTGAACGGTTCCCCAGGCAACACCCGGGGACTGGGCAGCGTCGTTACGCTCTATACAAACGGACAACTGCAACGACAACACATGGGCGTGACGCGGGGCTATCAATCCTCCGTTGACTACATGCTCCATTTTGGACTCGGCGAACATGCGATCATCGACTCACTGGAGATTATTTGGCCCGACGGCAAAAGCCAGGTGCTGCGGAAAGTGACGACAGACCAGACGCTCACGCTAAAATATTCAGAAGGCGGAGCGGAGACATTGAAAAACGGGAACAAGATGCAGCCGTTACTGCACAACGTGGATAGCGCCAGTCATCTTGCGCATATCGACCGGGAGAAATTTTACATGGACTATGATGTCGAGCCTTTGCTTCCCCACAAGCTATCGCAGCAAGGCCCTTGCCTGGCCGTGGCCGATGTGAACAAGGATGGCCTGGGCGATTTTTTTGTGGGAGGCTCTTATCAATTTGCCGGGAACATTTTTCTTCAGCATGCTGATGGAACGTTCACGGAAAAACCTGTCTATCAAACAAAAGATAAAAATGAAGAAGACACGGGCGCAGCTTTTTTCGATGCCGATCAGGACGGTGATGAAGACTTATACATCGTGAGCGGTTCAAACGAACACTATGATAACTCGCCTTTTTTTCAAGACCGCCTGATGTTCAACGATGGCAAGGGCAACTATAGAACAGACACCACTCGCTTACCCGCCATGCGTCACAGCGGATCGTGTGTTGTTCCTTTTGACTTTGACAAAGATGGCGACCTCGATATTTTTCGCGCGGGCCGGTTGATATCCCTGGAATTTCCGAAACCGGGCGTGAGCTATCTGCTGCGCAATACCGACGCGAAATTCTCGGATGTCACCAACCAGGTTGCCCCGGGTTTGCAAAACATTGGCATGGTGACCGACGCCGCATGGGTAGACCTGGACCGGGATGGCTGGCACGACCTGATCTTGGTTGGGGAGTATATGCCGATCACGGTTTTTAAAAATGAAAAAGGAACGCTAAAGCAACAACAACCCGCCTCGCTGGAATTTTCTAACGGGTTGTGGAATGCCGTCACTGCCCTGGACATCGATCGCGATGGCGACATGGACCTGGTGGCCGGAAACGTCGGCCTCAATTCGCGTTACCGGTTCACCAAGGAGAAGCCCATTTCTGTTTATGCCGGCGACTTTGACAACAACAACCGGTGGGATGCCCTGCCGGCGTACTATGCAGGAGGCGTAGAATATCCAACCTCATCCTGGTTCGATGTGATGAGACAGGTGCCGATGTTCAAAAAGCGATATCAAACCTTCGAGGCGTTTGCCAAAGCTTCGCTTGGCGACGTCATTGCCCCGGTGAAAGACCAGGTGAAACTAACGGTGCGGGCCTATCAGCAACAAAGCCTGATCCTGGAGAATGTGGGAAACTTTGAATTCAAACTGGTGCCATTGCCGGCCGTGGTGCAACAAGCCCCGGTGAAGGATATCCTCGTATGCGACATCAACGGCGACGGCCAGGAGGATCTTCTGATGGTGGGCAATGATTTCACTATCGAGCCCGTGGAAGGTCAACACGACGCCGGTGTGGGTGTGGTTTTATTGGGGGACGGAAAGGGCGGGTTTCAACCCCTGTCGCCCCAACACAGTGGGTTTTGGGTGGAGCATGACGCCAGGCATATCCGCAAAGTGAAACAACGAAACGGCGATCTGATCGTCGTCACACAAAATAGCGGACCACTTTTGGCCTTCAAAAAAAGTAAGTGATAGCGTCCCGGCTTTCCGGCTGCAGCAAAAAGAACGGTAAGGCGCAAGTGAAACAGGGACCCGATGTGTCTTTAAAAAAACGATGGGCGAAATAAAGCATCGTATTGTTGGGGGAATTCGAATAAATTGCGCGAATAAAACGAAAATGTTTTGCAGCCAATGACCCCCAAAACATATAGCATCAAGCGCCTGAAACACTCTGCCCCGGACGAAGCGGCCATGCATGATTCCAAGTTGTGGACGCAAGCCTACGCGTTGGATGACTTTGTCTTTCCGTGGGAGCCCGGGCAACCCAAGGCCGCGATAACCTTCCGGGCGTTGCACGATGGCCAGGGGTTGTATTGGCAATTCCGGGTGCGGGATAAAGACGTCAAAACGTATGTGAACAAGAATGAGAAGTCGGAAGTACTTTTTAGCGATCGCGTGGAAATTTTCCTCAGCGTCAACACAACCTTGTCGACCTACTATTGCCTCGAAGTAGACTCACTGGCTCGCGTGTACGACTATTGCGCCAGCCACTACCGGAAATTTGATCCTCACTGGCAATGGCCTGCCGGGCAACTGCAGGCAAGGGCCCGCCGCGACGAAGACGGCTATGTGGTTACAGGCAGGATCAGTTTGCAGTCGCTCACAGATCTGGGCTTGCTCGCCAACGGCACGTTGCACGGTGGCTTGTACCGTGGCAGATGTATGGAAATCAACCCGGAGAAAGAGGCGATGCAATGGATCAGTTGGGTTACGCCTGCATCGGCCACACCAGATTTCCATATCCCTTCATCCTTCGGGATATTTCAACTGGAATAAGATGCCACGGAAGAAAACCAAGATTGACACCATCCTCGTGACGAGACCATTAACACCACATAAGATGTTGAACTTCAAAACCTGCATGTATACGCTGATCTTCATGCTCACCTTCGTGCAGTTCACCTTCGCCCAAGTCGCGGGGGCAAAGAAGGATAGCGTGACCGCCGTTGCATATCGCGACTACATCCTTACCCACAGCCTGGTGCCCGCCGGTCCGGTGCCCACAGCGTTGGACCCGAACGGCGTTTATCCGTATGTGAGCTATGTCGAAACATCAAACCGCCCGGTGTTGAAGTCCTATCAATTTGTGGTGTTGGAAAACCGGCATATCAAAGTCACGATCTGTCCCGACCTGGGTGGCAAGGTGATGTCGTTGATCCATAAGGCGTCGGGCACCGAAGCGTTGTATGTGCCCCAGGTAGTAAAGCCCGTGCGCATCTTGCCGCGCTTCTATTTTGTGGCCGGGGGGATCGAAGTGAGTTTCCCCATATCCCACTCGCCAACCCAGAACGACTTCGTACCCTATAAGATTGACAAGGCCGCGGGGCGCACCTACGTCACGTGTGGTGAACGCGAGCGCAGGTTCGGCATGCAATGGGTGGTGGAGTATTCGCTGGGTCCCGATGATAATTTTCTTACCCAGCGGGTGGTCTTCCGCAATCCCGGCACAAAACCTTACCCTTGGATGTCGTGGTCGAACGCCGCACTGCCCTCGGCGCCCGACACCGAATATCATTTTCCAAAAGGACGCGTCCTGTCGCACGCATCGACTGTCGACACGCTAGACTGGGCCACGCAAGGTCCACGCCACGAAGCCGACATCCGGGAGATGACCGGATATTTCTGGAAGACCAGCGATGTGAATGCGTTCGGCGTCTTCACGCCTTCGCTCAAATCGGGATTATATCACTTTGCCGACCGGGCCGTGGCACCCGGTATAAAATTGTGGAGCTATGGCACCGGCGCCGACAGTGCATGGGCCACGTTGAGTACGGAGGTTGCCAAACCGTATGTGGAGATCCAGGGCGGACCCATTGGCGATCAATCCATCAAACTTGAACTGAAGCCCGGCGAAACGCGAACGCACACCGAATACTGGATGCCGACCAATGTGTCGATCGATATCTATACGTTGAAAGTACCCGACAGTAAACTTCGATCGTTGTCGTCCATTTCATGGTTTGGATGGCAAGTAAATGCAGGGACAACTCCGTGGTTGACATTGTCGAAAGCCTTCGCGAAGAAAGGCGAGGTTCCCGTGGCGCCCGCCATAGGCGAAAACATCTGGGCGCCGTCGGGCATGGAGGCGTTGCAGCCGGCGTTCGAGTGGGCCATCGGGAAAAGCAAAGGTGATCAGGGGTCGTTGTGGAAGTTTCATTATGGCGCATGGCTGGCCGGCAGCGGTGACATTCAAAATGCAAAAAAGCAACTCGCGGCCTGTAACCTGGGTGTGGCCAACGTACTGCTGGCGCGCATGCTGCGATCGGAAGGCGATAATGAGGGTGCGGCAATAGCACTGCGGTCCATTCGCGAACCCTGGCTGCAACTGCATCCCCAGGTCGTGATCGAGCGCGACAAGGTGTTGCGCAGCCTGGGAAAACAAACGCTGTCGGAGCGGGCCACGTGGCTGGCAAAAGTAGATGCCCTGCAAGACGAGTGGGTGCTCGAACGCCGCGTGCAGTTGCTCATCGACCAGGGCCAGTTTAAGACAGCCAGGGAATTGTTGTTGTCCATCCCATTCCAAAAGGTGCATCAAACCTACACCCGCACCAATCTTTGGAATCAACTGTGCGAAAAGTTGCATGAAGCGTGTCTGCCCATCCCCGCATCACTGGGCGAAGACCGGCTCGCGACGTTTGGTGCCTATCGGGAATTTGAGAAGTAGCCGGCTTCGTGCGCGATGCCTGTAGTCCATCTCTATTTGCATCGCTCACTCTCACCCACAAAATACCGGACGCCTTTTATGTAGATCTCTTCGTCTCTTGCTTCCAGCTCGATGTCGACATCCGGAAGTTTTTCGAACGTAAACGTGATGGTCGCTTTTTCGCCGTGGCTGGCGACGTGCCATGAACCGCGTTTCTTTCCTGTGTATCCCTTTGCTTGTCCCTTGAAAATTCCAGTGCGCGTGATGTCGGAGCGGAACGAACCGTCGGCGCACAGATCCACTTCATCGACGCGTTTGCTGTTGGCATCGTAGCCCATGGCCAGTAATATTTTTCCGTCCAGAAATTTCTTCCAATTAAAGTTGGCAAAGGGAGATTCGTTGGACGGTGCTTGAAAAACGATGTTGTCGATCAGCGACTGCAGTGCTTTTTTTACGTTGTCGATGTGTTGGGCATCCGAGGTTGCCAGGCATGTGATGCAGAACCCCACGGGGCTGCATTTTGCTTCGGCGTAGATCTTGGTCTGCTGGTTGGCGTTTGCCCCGGTCACTTTGCCCACCACGCTAAGGACATCCGCGCCACGAGGAGTGATCGCGCCTTGCGGTTGCAGAATTAATCCTGGAGAGAGTTCCGTGCCGGCCTCCCAGCGTTTTCGTTGTTTCTCTAAATCCATTTTTTCATTCACCACCACATAGATCTCGCCCACGGTATTGCTTTCCGGCATGAGCAGAAAGACTTCCGTGTCGCGTGGCAGCACACCGCTCCATCCTTGTGGTATCTGCGTTTGCACCCCCAGTCGTGGTGAGCGCACGGTGTCGCCGGCATGATACAAAGTTGCGGGCTTGATGCGGTTTGAGGGGAGTTGTGCCAGGGCAACAAGGGACATAAAGAGGCCCACGCCAGCGAGCACGTGTTTAAGTTGTCCGTTCATGAGTGATGATGATCGCTTCACTTTTTATCCATTTCGCCAATGAGGGGGATGTTCTCCATGATGGTGGCCCGGATCTTACTGAGGATGTAGCCTTCCAGTTGATAGAATTGGGCGGCAGCCTTCACGCCGGATCCTTTTTTGATTTTTTTATAGTAGTCAACAATCAACTTGTCGGTCTGCGTTTGGAGTGCGATCGTCTCCTTCACGATCTCATCTGTGCCGGCGTCGTCCAGTGTGCCATAGCTGTTGGCGTACTTGTTCAACAGCGCGATCCGCTTTTGGCCGAGGGCCTTGCGTTCGGCTTCGTAGGCGTCGTAGGCAGCCCAGAAGGCATCTTTTTGTGGGCCTTCCAATTTGATAAACTCGGCTACCACGGCTTTTTTCTCCATCCCGAAAACGGATTGAAACAGGTCGACTTCCTCCTTGTTGCTTTGTGCGAAGACAAAACAGCCAAGCATTTCAAACGTGATGATCAACAGGAGCTTTTTCATAGGGTTTATTTTTTTCATGGTAAGTAGTATATCGTCCGTATGTCAAGCATCAGACCTTGAAGAGAGAACCTCCAGCGTTTATTCTTTTGCTCCCACTTTAAACGCCAGGCCGCCGCCGAGGCTGAACTGATAGATGGTGGAATAGGTGGAGACCCCTGCGCCGGCTCCACCCGTTCCAAAGTAGAAGCCACCCCCTGCGGACTGCACGGCCGAAAGCAGTTGCGCCTGCAGTTTGATGCCCACGGATTCAGTGGCCCAGACGGTGGCGCCCAGGCGCAAACCCCAGGCAAATTTTGTGGCGCTGGCGGAGCGACCCGAGTCGGGATCTTTGAGGTCGGCAATGAGCATCCCCAACATCAAGCCACCATAACCTTCCACCTTTTCGTTGCTGGCGAATGCACGACGTGAACCGGCCAACATGATATAGTTCAGCCCTAAATCAAAATCCGTTTCCCGGGTGGTCCCGATGCTGCTGGCATAGGTGGTGGGAGCATGTGTGGTTTGGCGCAGGTATAACACCTCGATACCGTATTCCGGCCGCAAGGAATATTCAATGCCGCCGCCCCATTGAAATCCACCCTTGATCTTGCCCTGATAGTAGCTGGAGCTGCTGTAGTAGGAATCGAATTTGTCATCGAAGACATAGGCGCCGTATAGATTCAACCTTGTTTTTTGCGCATATGCGGCGTGCCCCAGCGCGAGTGCGCAAAGGGCAAGCATGAAGAAGATCGTTTTTTTTGACATAGGAAAAATGGTCTATGTGGAGAGGGTCTTTTTGGGTTTATAAACGATCATAAAGCTAGGCGGCTCCCCGGCTTCAACCTACAGAATGGAAGGTTAAACGGTTACAAGGGAAACGTTTAACCGTTAAACACTCCCAGCAAATTCCCGAGTCTATGCACACATCTTTTTTAGAAGAGAGAAGGCGTTGGCGAATGAATTGCCCTGGCCTTTAGCCTTGGTCTATGTACACATCTTTGAAGGCGAAAGCGTATAGGCGAGTGAGCCTGGCTTTAAGCCTATTGTTCGGAATACAATGTGCCATATAATATCTTGAATAACCCCGGACTTTAGTCCGGGGGGTACAGACACCTATTTATGACGGTCCGCCGACTGGCGGACTGACTTTCCCTCTGGATGTATCGCTGTCTGCCAAATCATCGGCGTGGTCAGGGCTAAAGCCCGTGATTGGACATGACTTATGTACCCCGGACTAAAGTCCGGGGTTATTCATTTATGCTCTTTCTCTTCGAAAGATGTGTGCATAGACTAGACCAAAATTCCCCAGGCAATTGTGAAGTCCAGGAAAAATCGCCAGGCACGGGTGTCATCGCGGTTGATGAAGATGTGTCGGCATGTTGGTTCACCCGACCCGGGGCTACCGTTGACGCGCAGGGAAAGCATGGCGAAGACGATGCTTGGCGTGGCTTCGCTTAACCGTTAAGTAACCGTATAACCCTTGCCGTGCCCGAGGGGTCGGTATACCTTTATTTAAAATCAAAAAGGGATTGGCTCAGAAACTAGATTCGATCATTCAACTATTTCCCGATCGTGAGGACAGGATTCATGCGCTATTCTTGAATAATGAATCGTTCCGTGAAGTTTGCATTGAACATATTTTATGCACAAGCAAGATCCTGGAGATAAAGAAAGGCAACAAGAATGATGCAGGATTGAGCGAGTATGAAGACTTGCAACGGGAACTCGAAAAAGAGATTTTAAAATTTTTAGCGTAACAACATGGTCAAAACTAAAAACGAATAAGGAATGAAACCATCCAATACGACCTTGAGCGCGAAGCGGAAAATAGGGCTCTTTCTGTTGGTTTCTGTGTTTGCGGGGTGCAAAGAAAAAGCTGTCGTAACCCTCCCTCCAATCAAAGTGAACGTGGTGAAGGCTGTGGTGGAAGACGTGCCGTTGTATGAGGACTTTGTGGCGCAGACGTATGGACTATCCGATGTTGAGATCCGTGCCCGTGTGGAAGGGTGGGTGACCTCGGTCAATTTTAAGGAAGGATCGGCCGTGAAGAAAGGCGACCTGCTCTATGTGGTCGACGATGTTCAATACAAGACCCGCGTCGACCGCGAAGCCAGCGAACTCGCGAAGTCGAAAACGGAATTGGTCCGTTCCCAGAATGAACTCAGCCGCGTGAAGCCGCTGACCGAGCTCAACGCCCTCAGCAAGAAAGACCTCGACAACGCCACCGCTTCGTTTGAGGCGGCGCAGGCGCAAGTGAGTGCTTCCCAGGCCTCGCTGAGCAATGCGAAGATAGAATATGGCTACACTCGGATCTATGCTCCCTTCGATGGCATCATCGGTATTTCCAACGCGCGCGTAGGCGACTATGTGAGCCGCGCAGGGTCAACGTCGGTGCTGGCGACCATCTCGAGCGTTGGGTCGGTTCGCGTCCGTTTTCAAATCAGCGAGCGTGAATACCTCCGGATTGCCAAAATGTCGAAAGAGGAGTTGACTGCCGCCAAAAAAAATGTGCAACTCATCCTGGCCGATGGCTCGCTGTATGCGCACAAGGGTGAAGTGAATTTTGCCAACCGCGAAATCGATCCAAAAACCGGAACGCTCACCATTGAAGCCATCTTCCCGAATCCCGACGCGCTGCTCCGTCCGGGGTTGTTTGTGAAAACCCGTGTGCTCCTGAGCACCTCTCCGCAAGCGGTCCTGGTACCACAGCGCGCGGTGCTTCAATTGCAGAGTCTTTCGCAGGTGTTTGTGGTGAACGACTCGAGTACATTGAAAACCCGGATCGTCGAAGTGGGGCAAAAGGTTGATGATGCCTACATCATCACGAAAGGGCTAAAGGCAGGCGACAAAGTGGCCGTGGTCGGTACGTTGGGTCTGACGCCCAATTCGAAAATTGAAGAAGTGGAAATGAAGTGGCGGGAGGATACTCCTAAAGAATAGGTCAACCTGAAAATTAAAATCCTCCCTTTTCTATGAGCGAATTTTTTATCCGAAGGCCGATTGTAGCAATGGTGATCTCCATCCTGATGGTCATCATGGGATTGATCACCCTGGGGAGTATTCCCATCTCCAAGTATCCTGAGATCACACCCCCCATGGTTCAGGTCACCACGACGTTCAACGGTGCCAATGCCGTGAACGTGGAACAGGCCGTGGCCACACCGATCGAGCAACAAGTGAACGGCGTGGAAGAGATGCTGTACATGCGGTCCATCAACGCCACCGATGGCTCGCTCACCCTGCAAGTGTCGTTCGAAGTGGGCACCGACCTGGACAATGCGAACATGCTCACCCAAAACCGCGTGTCGCAAGCAAACGCCAAAATGCCCACGGAAGTAAAAGCCTTTGGCGTGACGACAAAAAAATCGTCGGGCTTTCCCATCGTGCTGGTGTCGCTGTCTTCGCCCGACTCGACCTACGATGGACTGTTTCTTAACAATTTTGTCAACATCAACATCTTCGATCAGATTGCGCGCATAAAGGGTGTGGGCAACGTCATGCTCCTGGGTGGTTCGGACTACTCTATGCGCATTTGGTTGCATCCCGACCAACTGACCAAACTTGACCTCACCGTCAACGACGTGGTCAATGCCGTGAAGAAACAAAATGCGATCGCGCCAGGTGGAAAGTTTGGCGCACCGCCCACACCCAAGGGTGTTGAGTATACCTATAGCGTGTTGCTCCAGGAGCGGTTGGTGACGGAACAGGAATTTGGGAACATCATTGTGAAGTCGGACGAGAAAGGTTCGATCATCCGGCTGAAAGACGTCGCCCGCATCGAGTTGAGCATGGAGAATTACAATTCCTTTAGCCGGCTCAACCGGCAAACCGCCAGCACGCTGGCCGTCTATCAAATGCCGGGATCCAATGCTTTGGAAGTAGCCGACATGGTAAAGGCCACCATGGCAGAATTGGAAAAACGTTTCCCGGAAGATCTGAAGTACGATATCTCACTCAACACGACGCAAGCGGTGTCTGTGGGTATCGAAGAAATTATACACACGCTGTTCGAAGCCGTCGTGCTGGTGATCCTGGTGGTGTTCCTCTTCCTGCAAGATTGGCGCGCCACACTCATCCCCCTGCTCACGGTTCCCGTGTCATTGATTGGAACGTTCATCATTTTCCCGTTGCTGGGGTTCTCGGTCAATGTGCTTTCGCTGTTGGGACTGGTGCTCGCCATCGGTCTGGTCGTGGACGACGCCATCGTAGTGGTGGAGGCCGTGATGCACAACATCGAGCATGGCATGAACCCGAAGGAGGCCACACAAAAAGCGATGAAAGAAGTGGGCGGGCCGGTGGTGGCCATCGCGTTGATCTTGGCTGCCGTGTTTGTGCCGGTTGCGTTTGCCGGGGGCATCACGGGCAGGTTGTACCAGCAGTTTGCCATCACCATTGCCATCTCCGTATTGTTCTCCGCCTTCAACGCCCTCACGCTCAGTCCCGCCTTGAGTGCGATCCTGTTAAAACCTAAAAAGAAATCCACCGGGTGGCTGCAACGGTTCTTCGATGGATTCAATCGCGTTTTCGACCGGTTCACGCTGGGCTACACGGGTGTGGCCGGCATCGTGGCCCGGAAATCAATCCGGTCGATCATCATCATTGGCGTCATCGTTGGAGTCACGGCCCTTTTGGGAAAGCGGATACCCGGTGGGTTTGTGCCCGAAGAAGATGAAGGCTATTTCATGGTCAACGTGCAACTTCCCGATGCGGCTTCGCTGGAGCGCACCGATGAAGTGGCCCGCAAAGTAGAGCAGATCGTGAGCAAGACGGAAGGCGTTGGCTACACCACAGTCATCATTGGCTACAGCATGCTCACCTCTTCTTTTTCACCCAACAACGCCTTTGTGTTTGTTTCGCTGGAGCCTTGGGATGAGCGAAAGCTCACGGCGAAAGACATGATCCAACATGTGAACCTCGCGGTTCGCAACACCATTTCCGAAGCGACCGTGTTTGCCTTTGGTCCGCCGGCCATTGAAGGCCTTGGCACGTCATCGGGATTTACCCTCCAGCTCCTGGATCGTTCGGGAAGCACCCCGCAGTATTTGGATGAACAAGCCCGGAACTTCGTGACCGAGGCGAAGAAGCGTCCCGAGATCGGCAATGTCTATACGTTGTTCCGGTCGAACGTGCCCCAGAAACAAATCGTCGTCGACTACGACAAAGCTGAAAAACTGAATATCGACCTGTCGGAAATCAACGCCACCATCTCCACCTACCTGGGGAGCAGCTACATCAACGACTTCAACCGGTTTGGCCGGCAGTACAAAGTATTTATCCAGGCCGAAGCGCAGGACCGGCTCGTGCCCGAGGACATTGCACGCTACTATGTGCGAAGTCGCGGAGGCCAGATCATACCCTTGAATACGCTGGCGAGCGTGAACGACATCACCGGGCCATCCTATACCAACCGGTTCAACATGTTTCGCGCAGCAGAAATTTCCGGCGCACCGGCGTTGGGCTACAGTTCTGGCGATGCGTTGCATGCGCTGGAAGAAGTAGCGGCGACGTTGCCAAAGGAACTGGGCATTGCCTGGAGCAACATGTCCTACCAGGAAAAAGCAGCCGAGGGCACGGGCGGCACCATGTTCCTGATGGCGCTGGTGTTTGTGTTCCTCATCCTGGCCGCACAGTATGAAAGCTGGAAGCTCCCGTTCAGCGTACTGTTGGGTGTGCCCTCTGCCATTTTCGGAGCCTTCTTTGGCTTGTGGCTTGGCGGGCTTTGGAGTCCGAGTTATGTGAACAATGTTTTTGCCCAGATCGGATTGGTGATGTTGATCGGGCTGACGGCGAAAAATGCCATCCTCATCGTGGAGTTCGCCAAGATGCTCTACGAACAAGGCAAGCCTTTGTATGAATCGGCCCTGGAGGCAGCCAAGCTCCGACTCCGCCCGATCCTGATGACATCCTTTGCGTTTATGTTGGGCACCGTTCCGCTGCTCACCGCTGCCGGTGCCGGCGCCGAGGCCAGGAAAGTGATGGGCATGGCGGTGTTCATGGGCACGTTGCTCGCCACCATCATCGGGGTGATCATTGTCCCGGCTTTGTTTGTGTTCATCGAAAGCATCGGAGCAAAGAAGAAAAGTACCGAGTCCCCTGTGCCACCAACGGAACCTGCTCATTGATATGAAAAAGAATATTTTCATCGCGGTACTCTGGGTGACATTGGCAGCTTGCGCTGTGGGGCCTAAATATGCAAGACCCGATTCGAAAAAAAATGCGGCGTATGTACAAACCGCCGTGCACACCGATTCCATCACCAACTTAAAATGGTGGGACGTATACCAGGACTCGGTGCTTCAATCGTTGATCAAAACCGCCATCGATCAGAATCTCGATTTGAAGATCGCTGTGGCCCGCATGGAGCAGTCGAAGGCCATACTCGGTTTTAACAAGGCCAACCTTTGGCCTTTCCTGGATTATTCTGCGCGGGCACGTGTCAATGATCTTAGAAATCTGTCGGACCAGGCCGGTGTGATCTTCCCTACGAATTCCTATTCGTTGCTGGGTAACGTGTCGTGGGAAATTGATCTGTGGGGAAAACTCCGTCACGCCAACCGCGCAGCGTATGCCGATCTGATGGCGTCGGATGAAAACCGGAAATCATTTTACATCAGCATGGTGGCGCAGGTTGCTGAGCTGTATTTTCAATTGCGCGGATTGGACGAGCGGCTGCTCATCACCCAAAAAACTGTAGAGAGCCGGAGAGCCTACCTCGATATTATCACACTCCGTTTTCAGAATGGAGAAGTGGCCGAGTTGGATAAACTACAGGCCGAACAACTGGCGGCTTCCGCCGAAGCCCAATTGTATGCCATCGAGCGCGCCCTGATTGAAACCGAGAACGCCATCAATGTTTTGATGGGACAACCGTATTCGCCCGTTACGCGCGGCCTGTTGAACGACGCCCAGCAGCTGCCGGCAGAGATCCCCAGCGGGCTGCCCTCTCAATTGCTGGAGCGAAGACCCGACATCCGGTCGGCCGAGCAACAACTGATCGCACAAACCGAGAAGGTCGGCGTCGCGGTGGCCTTGCGTTTTCCTTCGTTGAACTTAACCGGGTTCCTGGGTGTGGCCAGCCCTGATCTCTCCAACTTGTTTCAATCCGATGCTGTGATCGGATCCATAGCAGGTCAGTTGACCGGTCCCATATTTCATTTCGGACAAAACAAACGCCGCGTAGAAGCCGAGCGGGCCGTAGCGAAACAAATGAGCTATGCTTATGAAAAGACGATCCTCAACGCGTTTTCAGAAGTAGAAAATTCGCTGGCGCAGATCCGAACCTATCGCAACGAATTCAACGCGCGTCTCACGCAAGTGGCCGCCACGGAGAAGTCGTTGATGCTTTCAAAAGCGCTCTATGATAATGGGTACACGTCGTTTTTGCAGGTGCTGGATTCGGAGCGGGAATTGTATAATTCTCAACTTGAAAAATCCATCGCCTTGCAAAATCAATTGATCTCTACTGTGCGTCTGTACAAAGCGTTGGGTGGAGGTTGGTAGCCATGCCGTAATCATTTGAAATTGAATTTATACAAACACCAATTAAACGTAAATGTCATGAAACCAATCTTAGCTATTCTTATCAGCCTCTTCTCCTTTGGCTTGTTTGCGCAAACTAAACCGGCTAAGCCAGCTAAACCTGCTGGGGGTGGCGATTGCTTTAAGGAATGGTACACCCTGTTTAAAGAGCGGGGAGCCAATGATGTTCCCGATGGCACACAGGAAGTGATCATCACCCTTCGAAGCCCCGACTATTCACAGTGTTTTATGGGCAAGGTCGAGGTGGCGGGCGGAAAATTGACAGGCCGGCTGCAGGTCCAGAAAATGGATGGCAGCTATGACGAGTTCGACAAAAAAGTAAGCTCCGCTTATCAGAATTCCGAGGGCGTGTTAAAAGAAGAACTCCGCGACATCAGCAACGGCATGAGCGCATCGGTTACGTTGACCGACGGCGAGATCATCCGGTTGTTTTTCTACAAGTACCTGGCCGACAAACCCAAGGCAAATAAAAAAGCGCCGCCCCCGTCTGCCCTGGTGAAGAACTGAGCGCGATGGCCAACCGGCTCTTCTTCTTTTTTGGAATGAGAACCGGCAGAACGATGTGTTGTGAAATTCCGGGTGCAGACAAGCCGGGGTAGTGCGTGTGTTTTGAGTGACAGTGCATCACAATCTTACGATCGCGAATCTATGGACAATACTTCGGCAAAAAAGGATGTTAAATACATCGTTCAGATCCTCCTCGAGTTGGGCGTTCTGGCGTTTATTCTTGGCTGGTGTTTTATCATCTTGTCGCCTTTCATCTTTCCGATCATTTGGGGGCTTGTCATATCCATCACGGTCTATCCCATGTTTGCAACATTGAAAACGAAATTAGGCGGCCGTGGAAAGCTGGCCAGCACGTTGATCACGATTGTTTTCCTGGCCATCCTGCTCGTGCCTACGTTCATGTTGTCGGGATCGTTGATCGATGGCGTACGTGAGTTGAAGGCCATGATCGATGAGGGACGCAGCCCCATTCCACCGCCTGGTGAGCATGCTAAGACGCTGCCTGCTTTCGCGCAGCCGCTGGTTGCCATTTGGCAAGAAGCTTCTCAAAACCTTCAGGCGGCGGTCAGCAAGCATCCGGAAGGGTTTCAAAAGGCCGGCCTCGCGATGCTTTCGTTCGTTGCAAAAACGGGTGCGGGCATTTTATCTTTTTTGATTTCCATTATACTCGCCGGCGTGTTTCTCGCTTATGCCAAGGAGGGCGGCAACACGTTGAAGAGCATCTTTGTAAAACTGGCCGGCAAGCAAGGAGAAGAACTGGCGGCCATTTCGGAAGCCACGATCCGCAGCGTGGTGAAAGGCATTTTGGGCGTGGCCATCGTTCAGACACTGATGTCGGGAATAGGATTTGTGGTTGTCGGCATTCCTGCGGCGGGACTATGGACATTGTTTTGTCTGATCTTTGCCATCATTCAGGTGGGCGTTGGCCCGGTGATGATCCCCATGATCATCTATGTGTTCAACACGGAGGACCTGACCACGAGCATTTTGTTCCTGATCTGGGGTGGTCTGACTTTGATCTCCGACAATATTTTAAAGCCCTTGCTGCTGGGACGCGGCGCGCCTGTGCCCATGCTGGTCGTGTTCCTCGGTGCCATCGGCGGTTTCATTGCCACGGGATTCCTGGGATTGTTTCTAGGCGCCGTCATCTTGTCGCTGGGCTATAAGCTTTACGAATCCTGGATGAACGAAGGAAAGAGTAGTGAGAAATCAGACTTGGCCGATATCGTCAAGTTTAGCGAAAAGGATTAGTGTCATGACTAGGGTATGTGATCGACCTTTCATTAGTAAATAAATTATAAAACCAACCTAATATGAAAAAGATAATATTTATTCTCCTCCTGGGATCAGCAGTTGTATCCTGCAAGAAGAGCACAGAGACAACAGAGCGCGAGAGCGGAGCCGATACCGCCGCCGCCACCGCCGCCGCCACCGCCACGGCGTTTACCGAGCAGCGAAAACTGTTCTTCAACAACCTGATGGAGCCGGCGGAAGTAGCGGCCCAGGTCCAGTTCACGGCAGCGGAGTTTAACCCGGCGCTGATGAGCGATCCCAAGACCTACGTGCAATACACTGGCAACGAAGTGAAAGCCGCGGCGAACCTGGGCATCTACCTGTCGGATTTGAACTACAGTATTGCCTACAAGCAAGCCAAGACAACCAAGACATACTTCACCGCTGCGCACGAATTGAGCAAAGCGATCGGTGGTGAAAAGGGGGTCATGGAATTTTTAATGAAACGCTATAATGACAACATCTCCAAAAATGATTCCGTGAAAAGCGTTGTCTCCGATCTGTTAAAAAATTCCACCAGCAAGCTTCAGGGAACGGAAAAGGAAAAACTGGCCGGCATTGCCATGGCGGCCTACCAGATCGAAAACCTTCACCTGGTGTTGGGCACCCTGGAGTCCTATCCCAAAGACATGCTTCCCGGCGACGCCCGCACGGTGATTTTGGTTCCCCTGTTTAAAATTGCATTGAATCAACGGGGCAACGTGCAGAACATCTATAACTTTCTGAAATCCTATGCCGACCCGAGTGACCCCGATAAGAATCCGAACTATCCTTACTATGCCAATGCGTTTGAAGAATTGATCGCCGTCTATCAGAAATTGAATGTCGAAGAGAAAATAGCGAGCAACAAAGGACTCGAGATCATGAACGACGCCGTGGTGAAAGAGCTGAGCGAAAAAGTGAACGCCATCCGCAACAAGATTGTAAGTCCTACGTGAGTCGTAGGACTTGCGTGACATACTTTAAAAAGCTTCGGCGAAGTTGAAATAGAAACCGCTGACGCCGCCAGGGCCAAAGCCCATGTCAAGCCTGAGGTTGGTATTGTTTTTTGTATCCACACGCACCCGTATGCCTCCGCCAAACGATAGCCTGAAGCCATCGAGCGAGAGGTTGTTATACTGGTCGGCCACACGCCCCGTGCCGATCCAGGTGGTGATACCAAAAATATTCCACACCGGCATGCGATACTCGATTTGAGCATCGAACAAAACCTTGTCGCGCAGCGCGCCTTTGTAGTAGCCGCGCATTTTGTCTTCACCACCCAGTTGGGCGAGATCATAGAACGGCACGTCGCCCGAAGTGTAGGTAGTGGTGGCCTGAACGGCAATGACGTGTCTGAACCAGGGGTTGTAATATTTGCGGGCATCCAGCGATACGCTTGCAAATTGAAAGGAGCTGCCCAGCCATTCCGGATAAAATAAAACCGTGGCCAGCAAGAGCTCGCCTTTGTAGGCGTTGTAGCGGTTGTCGCGGCTGTCCAACGCGAAGGCCGCCCCCAGACCCACATCGGTTCCACCGTGAAGACCGGTCACGTTGTCGCGAATCAGAAAACTATTACTGTCGGCCTCGACCTTAAAATAATCGGCCACATCCAAAGCAATGCCCGCGTAGACGAATTTCTTTACCCGTATCATGGCCGTGGAAAAAAACTTGATCCGGTTGATCGTTACTTGCTCGGCGTTGTCAAGGGACACGTCGTTGCCGATCCCGAGCAGGTACTCGGGTTGCTTCTTGTAGTTGAAATAACTCAGGATCATGTATTTGTTTTCATGCAGGATCAGGTCGTTCGAAATGGAAACGTTCACCCTTCCCTTGGTGGAGAAACTTACCACCTCCGAGAGTTTGGACGGCCTGGAGATCGTGTCCTTTTTTGAAGGGTGAAACAGATTGAACTTCGCCAACCCGAAGACATTACCCGCTTCCGACGAATAGGTGATGATGGGCACGGGAATGATCTTGAAGAGCGCTTCCGCTTTCCGGTTGAACTTGTCAAAACCCGAGACGGTGTCCTGGGGTGGGGTGGTCGTTTGGGCAGCAGCGGTCTGCCACAGCAGGATACCAAAAACAAGAAGACCGATGTTCCTGATGATCGGATGAAGCCTAATCCGGAGACCAGGCACTCCGCGGGGGATGGGATGTAGTGCTTGCAAAACCGTGAGGATTATACTTAAAGGTATAGTCCCGGCATGCGTAGGGCAAGGGTTATACGGTTACTTAACCGTTAAGCGGAATGACGAAGATCACCGGAGCGCTTCGTGGGCTTCGCGGACGCCGTCGAGGATCTCGTCGATCAGCGCTTTGTCGAACAGGAATGTGCTGAGGTGTGCTTTTAAGTGTGAAGCCACGAAAGAATAGTTTTCTTCCAAGGTGTTCAGATAGAATTTGGCTTCCTTGGGTGATCCGGATTTTGTCAGCAAGACGATTTTTATGAGGTCCACCAGGTAAACATCCGTGACGCCGATCCGGTCGATGACTTCCAGGGCGTCGGTATAGCGGCCGTCCTTAAAATATAAAAGTCCCAACGCCAAATCAAAGCTCCAGGGGTAATGCGGATGTAGTTTGATGGATTGTTCCAACAACGGCGCGGCACCTTCATAATGACCACCCCAAACCAGCAACGTGGCGAATTTCGCGGCGTCCAGGGTGGCGGGAGGATTTTGATTCAGGAGTTGATCGATCTCGTGTTGAATGCTCTCGTTCCCTTTTGCATACAGCGAGGCCCACAAAAAAGAAAAGCCGGCTTGTTTGGAGAGGGGGTCGATATTGCGGGCTTTGTGCGCCAGGCGCAAACTGGTCGATACCGGGTCTTCTACGGTGGGGTATCCTAAAATGTGACCCCAGAGATAGAGTTCCGCCAACATGCCGAGCGCCAAAGCAAATTGGGGATTGGCCTGCAGGATGACCTCCAACACCTTGCGCGTCTTGGCATAGCTATAAAACGAGAAGTTGGTTTGAAATTGATAATTGTAAAGCGCAGGGTCGAAGGCTATAGCGTCTTCGGAGATCGACTTTGACGTGAGCGCGCTGTGCCGGACAATAAAACCGAACGGGCCGCCCAACGCCGTATAAACATCCTGGATCGTTTCATCCTGGGCCTGCAGGAAGCCAACCTTGGTTTCATATTCAAAAACTTTCGACCACAGCTGTGTGCGCAGGTCGGTTTCCAATAACCCGACCGTGATGCGAAAATGATTTTCGTCTTTCATCACCGTACCCGTAATGATGTATTGTGCATGAAGTTTCAAACCGATGGTGTGCAGATCGGTGTGCAGCTCGGCGTGTTTCAGGGTGGAGTGATGGCCAATGACCGAAAACTCTTGCGACGTACTAAAGACACGCGTAAATTCTTCACCCAGACCATCGGCAAAATATTGGTGATCACTGGTGGGGCACAGGTTGCGAAAGGGCAGGATCGCTACGGAAACCTTTGAAAGCGTGATGTGCCGGATCTCATTCATGGAAGGCGAAAGGATCATGGGCAAATCTTCCCTGGAATGGCGCTGGTTGAAAACCGGCACATAAGAGCCTTTGACCACTTCGATCACAATCCTGTCCTGGACCCCGGGTCCATTGTAGTACTCCGTCAGCAGTCGGCGCAGCCGGCCGGCATGGATGCGCACAATGGCATCGATCTGCGGATTGAAGTCGGCTTTCTTGCCGAGACCATTCACACCAATGGTATATTCTTTTAAAGACTTGAGATTGCCGGCCAGGGTTTCTTCAACGATATACTTCAGGAAATTGGAAAGCACCGCGGAATTGTTGAACAATTCGTGAGAGAGGATCAACTTCAACTGGTTGAGCACCTCCAGCGTCGAACAACTCGATTCTACATCTTGAGATAGAGATTTAGGAGACATGGGGGAGTTTTTGATGTTATAAATACGACCAGAAGAAAACATTTTTTACAATGGCAGCACATCCCTTCGGCACTGAATGAATTTAGATAAATTGTGATGTTGAACAAAGCTTTTGGAAGAGCATCGCGGTTTGCAGCGCGCCAAAGGCATATTTAACCGTTAATTAACGTTGTGAAAAATGCTAAAATGGAAAGGACTGTAAGTGTATCCGCTACAGCTATTGTTTGCGCATGGCCCGTTCGGAGGGCTGCAATTTACTATCGGAAAATAAGGGTTGGTAAATGCGTATGAGCATTCGGACAGATTTTTTCCCGGTGAGTCTACGGGCAATTTTCATAGGGAAAGCGGCACCAGGATTGCCGCACAGAGCAAGGTTCCCAACACAACCCCCCGGTCGACTGCCCGTTGATTTTTGGTCGTCACCATCGCCCGGTAGCCCAACTTGTATTTTTCATCCTGGGCATAGGTGTGATTTATATCGGGGACGGGAATACTATCCAGATGCTTCAACGTCTTGGTCACTTTCGAAACCCCATAGATCGCTCCAGGGAACAACATCAAAGTAGAGCCGCCGAAAGTGGGCCAAAAGAATGCCTTGGGCTTGTAGTACTGCTTCGCATCAAAGACCCCTCTCATGGCAACGAGCGTGTCGGAAGCGGCCAACGGTGTTGCTGACTTTTGGATCTTCCACTCGTGATAGGAATCGACAATGAAGTTGTAGTACATGGGAAACTCTTTGCGCCTCACCAACGTCGATAGCAAGGTGTAGTCAGACACCAGGTTGCCGAGCCACTTTCTGTATTTTTTCGCCTGGGCGCCCACGGGATAAGGTATGTAACGGCCATCTTTAAAGGTAATGAAATCGCCATTTAGCCATTTTATCGGCGCAGAGGTTTGTCGCCCGTAGTTTGGCATTTTAAGATAAAAATAATAGTAAGCCTGAATGCCATCCCGCGCTCCAAAAGCATCCCTGGCAAAGAAGGAGAAATCGTTGTCTATCGTGATGCTGGTAAAACTGACGTAGGCCCGCTGTGCGTTTAAGGAATCAAACAGATCAAGTTTGCTGGCGCGACTCAGGGAAGAAAATTCCGCCGCAAGAAGGCCACGCTGGGGTTCATCCTTATAAGTCTCAGCTATCGGGTAGTAGGAAAAATCGATGAGCTTTAGATTCGTGTTTTTGTACAGCCCAAAAGCCTTGATGTCCTTTGGGAAGAGCGACTCTATGCCGCCCTTTGGAGATTCTACCTGCAATTCTTGCTGCAAATGAAGAATATCGATGTAAAGAATTTTAACTTGTAATGTGTCGTTGTTCCAGGACACAACATAACCGTCGGTGGGTTGCGACCAGCAATGCAGGCAGGAGAGCGACAAAATAACGAGGAGAGGGGGGAGGTTTTTCGAGGATCTTGAACCGGATAAAGTCATAAGTATATAAGAGATTCGTTAGTCAAGGGTGCCCCGGCTTTTCGGCACAGGGCATAAACCAGTTTGTTCAACCTAAGCCAACCTAACATGTTTCGCAGCTATTTGAAGATCGCCTCCCGCCAAATGATGAAAAGCAAATCCTTCGCCCTGATCAACGTGCTGGGGCTAGCGGTTGGGTTAACCGCATTCGTACTGATCATTCAGTATGTTAGTTTTGAGCTGAGCTATGACACGTTTCATAGCAACGCAAACGAAATTTTCCGGGTAGCCTATGCGCAGGAGCAAACCGGCGAGCTAAAAAATACTTCCGCTCGGAATTTCGTCGGGATCACAAGCCTGGTCAAAGAACACATTCCCGAAGTGAAGGCCGCCACGGCATTCGACAGAACTGCACCCTATGCGGGCTTTCTCTTCGGGTATCAGGACAGGCTCTTGTTTGAGCCAGAATCTTTTTATCAAACCGACTCCAGTTTCTTCCAGGTGTTTCCCTCGTTGCTGGTCAAGGGGAATCCTTCTTTTGTTTTGAAAGATCCGCACGACCTGGTATTGTCCGAGAAAATGGCTAGAAAAATTTTTGGAAACGAAGATCCCATTGGAAAAAAGATTGAAAACCGGTCGCCGTCGTTTGCCGACGCTGCCGATTTTGTAGTCAGGGGGGTGATGAAAGATATGCCAGAAAACTCACACTTCCATGCAAATTTTGTCGCTTTAATCCACCAAGAGGAAGTCACCCCGGATCAGTATTGGAAGGGTCCCAAACTGTATACCTACCTAACCCTGTCGTCGGCCGATGCACCACGTGTCACGGAACGGCTCAATCGTTTGCTTGCAACGCTCGGGAAAGAAGATCCCAGCATGCAGGGCGCCAAGGCATTCCTTCAGCCGGTTGCGGCCATTCATCTCCACTCCAATCTGAACGAAGAATTGGAAGTCAACGGAAGTGAAGTCCTGGTCTACCTGTTGTCTGCGCTGGGCGTCAT
This sequence comes from uncultured Chryseolinea sp., assembly GCA_966211885.1. Classification (GTDB taxonomy): domain Bacteria; phylum Bacteroidota; class Bacteroidia; order Cytophagales; family Cyclobacteriaceae; genus Chryseolinea. The sequence goes on along the minus strand of CBIHQM010000009.1, from coordinate 3,425 downwards.
CATTCTCCTGCTGGCCTGGATCAACTATGTCAACATCGAGACGGCCCGTTTCATCCGAAGGACAAAGGAGGTGGGCGTCAGGCGAATCATCGGCTCTGGAAAAAGCGACCTCGCCTGGCAATTCCTGGTCGAGTATGGTTGTACGGTGGCCCTGGCGGCCGGCCTGGCGTGGACGCTGCTGCTGGTCATTCTCCCGCGCTTCACGTACCTGACCGGCATTCCCATCGCTACGTTTCAATGGTCGATGCCCTGGATTTGGTTGGGCGCATTGGGAATATTCCTGGCTGGATCGGTCATCGCCGGAATGTACCCAGCGATATTTATCCTGAAACTCAATCCCATTGCCACGCTAAAGGGAAGCTTGGGTGGGACGAACCGCGGAGGCACACTCCGCAAGTCGCTGATCGTTGTTCAATTCACCTCCTCGTTGGTCCTCCTGGCATTCATACTCGTGATCCACCAACAACTCGACTTCATGCGGCTGACGAACAAGAAGATCGATTTGGATAAAGTCGTTTCCCTTCGAAACCCCACCGTCTATGCAAACGCAGACGATTCGACCAATCGTGCTGACTACATGGCGTTGAAGCATAAATTGCTGGAGCACCCCATGGTGAAGGACATGACCAGTTCATCGTGCATCCCGGGCATGGTGATCGATGAATATTTTGTGAACCGTATCAAACGACATCAAACCGATCCGGACGACCCCACGCGGTTCAAAATCCTTTTTGTTGATCACAATTTCATTCCGTTCTATGGTCTCAAACTCGCGGCGGGCCGCAACTATTCTCCCGAGCAAGGCGACGAGGAGAACTGGAACACGATTGTTTTGAATGCGTCGGCCATCCGCGCGCTGGGGTTCATGTCTCCGGCGGAAGCCGTGGATCAGGAGGTTGATTTTTTGCTCTGGGGTGGCAAATTTGAAAAGTATAAGATCGTCGGCGTCGTGGAAGACTATCACCACGAAGCCATAAAGAAAGCGGTTGAACCCACCATTCTCTCCTTCAACCACGGCCGTTTCCAGGATTTGTATTACTCTGTAAAATTGAGTGCTGGAAGCAATCCCCAAGAAGCACTTGCGTATATACACGACCCGTGGAAAGAAGTGTTCCCTGCAAAGTCCTTTGACTATTTCTTCCTCGATGAATATTACGATCGCCAGTTTAAAACGGAGAGACACTTTGCAAGAACCTTCGGATCGTTTGCCGGTGTCGCCGTGTTCATTGCCTGTCTGGGTATTTTAGGGCTCACGTTGTTTGAGATGAATACACGATTGAAAGAGATCAGCATCCGGAAAGTGCTGGGGGCCACGGCGGCAAACCTGGTGAGGCTATTGTCGAAAGAATATTTTAAACTGGTCTTGATGGCTACGCTGATCTCCGCGCCGGTGGTCTACTACAGCGCTTCGGAATGGTTGAAGAACTACCCGGTCAGGATAGCGATCAGCGGATGGTTTTTTGTGTGGCCGTCGATCGTCATGGTTGTCCTCGTGAGTATTGCCTCCGGCCTTCAAACCATAAAAGCCGCGGGTACCAACCCTGTCGACCATTTGAAGGGTGAATAGAATTGCATAGTGGGTCTATTTTCGTTAATTTATATACATGGTGCAGCAATCCTTTATTTATGAGACCGCCGCTGAGGTGCTGGTGGCGATCCTGATGGTGCTGATGTTGGTTTGTATCTATGTGGGCCGAATGATCGGGTTGAAGCGCATCAGGGCGCAACACGAAATTGAAGCGGTTTCCACCGGAACCGCGATCTCGGCCATGTTGGGATTGCTGGCATTTTTACTGGCCTTCACCTTCAGCATGAGCGCAAGCCGCTATGACACCCGGAGAGAAAACATCGTCGAAGAAGCCAACGCCATCGGCACCGCCATCCTGCGGGCCGATCTTTACCCAGACGAAGAACGCACGGCCTTTCGAAACGACTTCCGTCAATATTTAGAAGCGCGCATACGCTATTTTGAGGCCGGCCATGAAATCGAAGAAGCTTTGAAAGCCAAAGGGGAAGCCGACAACTATGGAACGCAGTTGTGGAACCGTGCCACAAAATTGTCGCAGCAATCCGACCACTACGCCGCCACCATGCAGATGATCCCTGCGCTGAACGCCATGCTCGATATCAGCACCACGCGACTGATGGCGGAACTTGCCCGTGTTCCCGACTCCATCGTGTCGATGTTGTTCGCGCTGTCTTTGGCTACTGCTTTTTACCTGGGCTATTCCTCGGCAGGAAAAGCACGTTTGGATTGGTTTGTGGCGGTCGGCTTTTGCGTGCTCACTTCTGTGGTCGTCTATATCACCCTGGACCTCGACCGCCCCCGGCGCGGTTTCATCCAGTTAACGGGGTCGCACCAGGCGATGGTGGAATTGCGAAAACTTTTTTAATCACGATAAATTTCCTAACCCGAAAGGTTAACCGCTATTATGGTTTGTTGGATTGGTCTAATCATTCTCAAATTTATTGTCCATTAAATTTTCTTTGAATGAAGTACCGAACGTATAGCCAAAAGTTATCAGAATAGCCCGTGTATCGATCTTGACGCGGCGATTGGACTCAAAATTATAATCAGAAGTGATAAAGCCATATTGCTGTGTGTTGAAAACATCCGTGATCACGAGTCCCAGTCTTCCCTTTCCTTTCATGATGCGTTGCTGAAATCCGATGTCCATGAAATAAACGGCGATCGACTTGCCCTGCGGCACGGCAGAAGGTGAGGTGTAGTTTCCGATGACTTGTAGCTTGCTGTTCTTGTGAAGTGTGAAATTCTGAATGAGTTTTGAATACCAGCTCACCAGGTTCGTGGAGAGCTCGGCGCCGGATTCGGTGTTGTCAATATGCGTCTGGTAGGCGGAGAGACTAAGATTCATACTCCAGAATGAAAATGGGTTGTAGGAACCGATGGCCTCCAGGCCAAGGGTAGAGGCCGTGCCAAAATTCATCGGCAAGGAAAGGGCCACTCCGTTTTCATCCAATATCGTGTAGGAAAATATAGCATGCTTTCTCAGTCGATAGAATGCCGCCAATGACAGCGATGCCTTCGGTAGCGTGTAATTGTAACCGAGCTCAAAGGCATGAATAATTTCTGGTTTTAACCTGGAATTTCCGGAATGCTGATTTAAGGAATCCGTTATGTCCGTGAAGGGGTTCAATTGACCCAAGCCGGGTCGCGCAATCCTCCGGGTGTAGCTCAGTTTGAAATAGTTTCGCTTGGGTGTATAGTAAAATAGATTGGCGGAGGGAAACAGGTTGAAGTAGTCATTTTTAAAAGCCTCGGAGTCGTTGCGCGTCTTCCCATTGTTCCAAACCTTCTCGGCGCGAAGCCCTGCATTGTATTTCCAGAGGGGAGCGTCTTTGTTCCCCGTCCATCCGGTATACTGCGTGTAGACGGCGTGGATCTGTTCATTGAAATCGAAGAT
>CBIHQM010000008.1:0-37846 GCA_966211885.1 uncultured Chryseolinea sp. | reverse complement strand
GATACGGCGGGTGTCCGGAAGAAGGGAAAAGTGAAGGAAGATATTGAGTTCTATTCGGTGCTGCGTTCACTGCGCGCGTTGGAAGATAGCGATGTCGTGATTATTGTGATCGATGCCGAGCGTGGGTTGGAAGCACAGGATGTGAACCTCATCAGCCTCGCCGAACGGCAGGGCAAGGGTATGGTGATCATGGTGAACAAGTGGGACCTGATCGAGAAAGATTCGAAAACATCAGACAAGTTCAAGAAGGAGATCGAAGAGAAAATTGCCCCCATCGACTACATTCCCATCATTTTTGCGTCGGTTTTAACCAAACAGCGCATTTTCCAGGTGATCGAGAAAACAGTCCAAGTTTTCGAGAATAAGACCAAAAAAATACCCACCTCGAAGCTAAATGATGCCATTTTACCCGAAATCGAGCGTCAGCCACCCCCGTCCATCAAGGGGAAGCACATCAACATAAAGTACATAACGCAGGTAAATGCCCGGTTTCCATCGTTTGTTTTCTTCTGTAACCTGCCCCAGTACATTCAACCTTCGTACGAGCGTTTCCTGGAAAATAAGATGCGTGCGCAGTTCGATTTTGAGGGTGTACCCATACGGTTAATCTTTAGAAAAAAATAAATTTTATTACCCCCGAGGCCCCGTGTGGGCGATAACTGTTATATTTGCGGTGAATTTTTTAAAACCTGTAAACTATGAAAAAATTGATCGCATTTGTGGCCGTATGTGGCTTCGCTTTGGCTTTTGCTGCTTGTGGCAAGAAAGCTGAAACTGCTGAAAGCAACGTAGACTCTGCTGCTGTTGAAGCTGCTGCTCCTGCAGTAGATTCTGCTGCTGTTGCAGCTGACACTACTAAAGCTGACACTACGAAGGCTCAGTAATCAATCTCCAAGATTGAGGCGAAAAGGCTTTAGATTTCTAAAGCCTTTTTTATTTTACACCCGTTATGACGGCCGACAAGGTTTTCGCTATCCTGCAAACGCATGTTCCACCCTCCGCGGTAGAATACTGTTTCAACTTGTGGAAGCAAAGCCCCTTCGAGCTCAAACTCACCAAGAGCCGCCAGACCAAAGTGGGCGACTTCACCAGCAAGCACACCAAGGCCCACCCCCGCATCACGCTGAACAACGATCTCAATCCCTATCTCTTCCTGTTGACCTATGTGCACGAAGTAGCCCACCTCCGTGTGTACCTCGCCCATGGGGCCAGGGTTGACCCCCACGGCGAGAAATGGAAGACCACTTTCACCGATTTGACGGTTCCTTTACTCTGGGAAAGTGTTTTTCCGGAGGAAATCTTACATGAACTCCGCCGTCACATGATCAACCCCAAGGCCAGTTCTTTTGCCGACACCGAACTCACGGCAGCCTTCCGCAGATTTGATAAAAATGCCCAATCCATGGCCGTGCTATCCGACATCCCGGAGGGCAGCATTTTTCAATTGCAGGGGAAGTTTTTTATCAAGGGTAAGCTGCGGCGCACCCGTGTGCTTTGCAAGGAATTGAAGTCTAAACGCGATTACCTAGTGCCGGTGGATGCGTTGGTCACCAACGTTCAGTTGAGCCTTCTTTGAACGAGGCTGTTTACCAGGTCAAAAAAATTCAACGGTTGCAACGTGCGCCACTGCGGGATCTGCAGCGTGCCCCCCATGTTGATGTAGCTGTCGAGGTGGTATTTCTTGAATTCCTCCAGGATGAAGTCAGGAAACGAAACGGCAGCAATCCAGCCGTCTTCTACTTCCTCGAACCACTCTTCATAATAGCTGTCGTCGGAGCCGTGAAAGTTGAAGATGTTTTCGCCGATGAGGATGAATTTGTTGACGCCTTCGTTGATCATCACCTCCAGTAGATTTCTTTTTAGCGTCATGATGTCGTTGTGGAGGGTGTCGTTCCATTCGCCAATGAATTCGATGACGGCAAATCCCTGTAGGTAGTCGGCGTAGAGAATTTTTACATAGAGCGTTTCCGAGCCGATGGAATCCCAGGCGGGGTCGATGTAGTAGCCGTAGATGGTTTCGGAATAGACGTCGTGGTTATATTGCTTGCCGTGAAAGGGCGAGCGCTCGTCGTCGGCGGGGTCGTAGTATTTCAGCCAGTTGTAGTAAGGTTCGATGTCATGCATGGCGACGGCTGTCTACAGCCTTCCTCACAGAACCGTGTTGATGCAACAATTGTTCGGCCTCGGCATAGGGAATTTTCAGCTCGTCCATCACCATTTTCACGCCGCGGTCCACCAGCTTTTCGTTGGTCAATTGCATGTCCACCATTTTGTTGCCCCGTACGTGGCCCAGCTTGATCATGACGGTGGTGGACACCATGTTGAGCGCGAGCTTTTGGGCGGTGCCGGCCTTCATGCGCGTGCTGCCGGTAACAAATTCAGGACCGGTGATCACCTCCACGGGGAAGTCGGCCTGCGCGGCCACGGCGGAGTTGCTGTTGCATACGATGCAGCCCGTGGCCACCCCGTTGGCACGAGCCTCTTTCAGACCGCCGATCACGTAGGGTGTGCGGCCGGACGCGGCGATGCCGATGAGCACGTCTTGCCGGTTGATGGAATGTTCTTCCAGGTCTTTCCACGCTTGCGTGGGATTGTCTTCCGCTTTTTCCACGGCCTTGCGGATGGCGCCGTCGCCGCCGGCGATGATGCCGATCACCCGGCCGTGGGGCACGCCGTAGGTCGGCGGTATTTCCGAAGCATCGACCACCCCAAGCCTGCCGCTGGTGCCGGCGCCGATATAGAACAGCCGGCCGCCATGCTGCATGCGGTCGACGATGGCGTTGACCAGGGCTTCGATCTGCGGGATCGCCTTTTCGATGGCCAGGGGCACGCTCTTGTCTTCGCGGTTGATGTTGGCCAGCAGGTCGCGCACGCTCATGTGCTCCAGGTGGTCGTAGTGCGATGCGCCCTCGGTGGTAGCCATGGCTTAGTTCAGATCTTTCTTATGGAACAGGGTGAGGCCGGCAATGGGACCTTCCAGGATATTCTTGACCGTGATGCCTTTGTCGTTGGCCACCTGGCGAAGGATGTCGCTGAAGTAGAACGAGATGGAGCCGGTGAAGTGCACCTTCAGGTTTTTATAGTTCTCGTACTTCATCACGTTGTTCTCGTAGAATTCCGAGAAGCTGTTGTAGACGAGTTCGTAGCAATACGGTTCCTTGAGGTGTTGGAAAATAAATTTGGTGAAGCTGGCCAGGAAAGCGCTGGGGCGCTCTTGCTGGTACACTTTCTCCAAAAACTCTTCGCGGGTGAGCGGGAAGCGCTCGTGAAATTGTTTGCGCAGTCCTTCGGGCATTATTTCGCGCAGGTAGTCTACCAAAAATTTCCGCCCGATGTTGGCGCCCGAGCCTTCATCGGCAAGGATCCATCCTAAATTAGCCACGTTGCCGACGATGTTCTGGCCGTCGTACAGACAGGAGTTGGAGCCGGTGCCCATGATGCAGGCGATGCCGGGCTCGTGGCCGCACAACGCGCGCGCCGCTGCCAACAGGTCCCATCCGATCTCGATGTGGGCTTCGGGAAAAAATTCCAGGAACGCACTTTTGATGGTGAGTTGATTTTTCATCGACGATACGCCGGCGCCATAGAAAAATATTTTTGTCACCGGGTGCTTGATGCGGGGCAGCAGCACCTCGTGTACGTTTTTCTTCAAGTCTTCGATGGGCTGATAATAAGGGTTGAAGCCCGGGGTGCCGGCCTGATCGATGGTGCCATCGGCTTCCAGGAGTCTCCAGTCGGTCTTGGAGCCTCCGCTATCTGCTATAAGAATCATTTGCTAAAGGTAAGTGTATTTCGTGGGACTGAGTTGTACTACATCGTTAACATAAAATCATCGCAAAGCTAAAATTTGTATTTAACAGAAAAAACAGAAGTGGACAATGTGTTCGTGTGCGAACAGATTTTTTCGATCAGTGTTTCAACTTCCCGATGACCGTGAAGCGGTCGAACACATTTTCGGTGTGTGGAGCGTCCTTCAGTTCGTCGGTGAGGTCCTGGCCGGCCCAGTGTTCGTAATGTTTTCCTCGCAGCCACAGACGCGAGCGTGTCACATCATAGATCAGTCCGTTGTAGGCGACCCACACTTCGGGCTTGTCCTGCCCGTTGCGCAGGGCCAGGTAAGCGCGTGTGTACTCAGGGAGATTGTCCATTTCACCTTCCAGCCGTTAGGCTGTTGTAGTCCTTCACGATGGTATACAGAAATTCGGAGGGCGGCAAATCGGATTGTATGCCCAGCATGCCCTTGATCTTTTCGGTGATGATCTCCAGGGGTTGGTACGTGCCATGGTCGCGGTTGGCGTCGAGCGCGCGCTGGATCACCTCGATGTCGCGCGTGCTCAGTTGGACCACCTGCTCAAATGTTGGAACATAGGTTGTCTCGGGTACGATGAACACGTCGCTGGAGTTGATCTCCTTATGTTGGGCCAGTTTCACCACGGTTGTTCCGGCAACGATGTCGCCGAGCCGTTGGCCCTTCCCGCCGACGGCGATGATGATCACGGCCACCGCCCCACCAAAGAAGCCAAAATCCACGATGGCGAACAGCCACCGGAAAATGTAGCCGCCTACAGAGGCGGGTGTGCCGTCGAGACGGATCACCTGTATTTTCATGGCGTGCTTGCCGGGGGTTTGACCGTTCATGAAAATCTCGAAAAACAGACCGTAGAACATAAACGGGAACGCCAGGAAGATCAGACCCAGGCTGATCAGGAGGGCCTCATTTTCGAATGCTTTCATGCCCACCATAAGGGCTATAACCAACATGAAATAGAGAAAAAGGATGAGCCGGTCGATCAGGTAGGCTACGATGCGGTCGCCGATACTGGCCAACGGGTAGTCAATAAAAACATTTTGTGTGGTGCGTACTCGAATGGTTTGCATCGCCTTCTATTTTTGTGCAAATTTCAAATTAAAGCATTAACCATGAAATTTACTTCTGTCCTGCTGGGAATAACCGCGATTGCCCTTATTGCCTGCCAGGAAAAGAAGACGGAAACCGCTTCCGATGAGGCGCTCCGCAACCAGGCCCGGGAGTTGGCCCAAAAATTTATTCTCGTCGACACCCACGTAGACTTTCCCGAGCGGCTCCAGGAGATTCATTTTCAGTTGGCACCCGAAAATCTGGGCATCCCGGTAAACGATGAGAAAGGCGACTTCGATTTTGAGCGCGCCCGCAAAGGGGGCCTCGACGCACCTTTCATGTCCATCTACATCCCGTCGCGCTATCAAAAAATTGCCGACAACGGCAAGGGGCTGGCCGATTCCCTCATCAACCTGATCGAAGGCATTGCCACTGCTCTTCCCGACAAATATGCCCTGGCCAAAACGCCGCAAGACATTGAAGCCAACACCAAGGCCGGCAAAATTTCCCTGCCCATGGGCATGGAGAACGGTGCGCCCCTGGGAAACAAACTTGAAAACGTGAAGTACTTCTATGACCGCGGGATCCGCTACATCACGCTCACGCACGCCAAGAACAACCAGATCTGCGACTCTTCTTATGACAGCACGGCCTTGTGGAATGGACTCAGCCCTTTTGGCGAAAAAGTAGTGGCCGAAATGCAGCGCACAGGCATCATGGTAGACATTTCACACGTTACCGACAGCACATTCTTTGACGTGATCCGCATCGCCAAAGCACCGCTCATTGCCTCGCACTCTTCGTGCAGGTTTTTTACACCGGGCTTTCAGCGCAATATGTCGGACGACATGATCAAAGCGCTGGGCAAAAACGGCGGCGTGATCCAGATCAATTTCGGTGCTTCCTTCCTGGATTCGCTGGCGCGTACCAACATCGCCCTGCTGGATACCGTGGAGAAAAAATTGAAGGCACAGGGCCTTAGCTCGCGCGACTCGGCCGCGCAGCCGGTCATCGACCAGTATTCAAAAAATCATGCGGCGCTGTATTCGGATGTGGAGCGCGTGGCCGATCATATCGACCATGTCGTGAAGCTTATCGGCATCGACCACGTGGGCATCGGTTCTGACTTCGACGGCGTGGGCGACAGCCTGCCGCTGGGACTGAAGGACGTGTCGGAGTATCCGAATTTAGTCTATGTGTTATTGAAACGCGGTTATTCGCCCGAAGACATTGAAAAGATCTGCTCCAAAAATGTTTTCCGGGTATGGAATGAAGTGATCGCCGCTTCACAGGCTTCGGCGTCTGTGAAGTAGGCCATAAAAAAATAGTAAGTAGCTTCGCCGGCGAGGCGGGCAATGAAACAAGTTATCCAAGCGGTGGAACAATGAAGGAGGCGGCTTTTATAAAACAGAACAAATCCCGTTGGGAGGAGTTTGAGCACGTTGTCAAAAATCAGCAGCAGGCGCCGCCGGACCGGCTGGCGGAACTGTTCATCCAGGTGACCGACGATCTTTCGTTTGCCCGCACGCAATACCCCAACAGCCGCACCACAAATTATCTGAACGCGCTCGCCAGCAAGGTTCACCTGGAGATCTATAAAAACAAAAAAGAAGAGCGCAACCGTTTTATCACCTTCTGGAAATACGAATTGCCCGAGGTGATGTACAACACGCAAAAGCCCTTGTTGTATTCCTTCATCATCTTTATCGTGGCAGCCCTCATCGGCGCGGTCTCCGCGCGCTACGACGACACGTTTGTGCGGCTCATCCTGGGCGACGGCTATGTGAACATGACGCTGGAAAATATCAAGAACGGCAACCCCACTGCCGTGTATGGCGACTCCGGGCCGGTGATGATGTTTTTCATGATCACCATCAACAACATCTACGTTTCCTTCCGGGTATTCGTGTTCGGGATTTTTGCATCGCTGGGCACTGGATACGATTTATTCAACAACGGCTTAATGGTGGGTGCCTTCGTCATGTTCTTTTCCCTGGAGCAACAATTAGGGCAAGCCCTGCCTGTGATCATGCTGCACGGCACGATCGAATTGACGTCGATCGTGATTGCCGGAGCGGCCGGATTTGTGATGGGGAACAGCCTGCTGTTTCCCGGCACCTATTCGCGGTTAGCTTCGTTCAAAATGGGAGGCTTGAAGGGGCTGAAGATCGTGATGGGATTGGTTCCCTTCTTTATCCTGGCCGGATTCATCGAGTCTTTTATCACCCGCTACGCTTTTATGCATTGGAGCCTGAAAACTTTTATCATATCCCTTTCAGCGCTGCTTATGGTTTACTATTTTGTCATCTACCCCCTACGCCTCAAACGCCATGGAAAATTTTAAAGTAATTGAATTTCACCGCACACGCGACTTCAGCAACAAGGTGAATGTTACGTTCGAGTTTATTCGACAGAACTTCAAAGGCCTTGGCAAGAGTCTGCTGTTCATCGCGGGACCTCCCGTCGTCGTAACCGGCCTGATGTTGGGCTCGTTCATGACGGATCTGCAAACCCTCACCCGCAGCATGGCGCGCTTCGGCTCGCCCGACACGATCTCGGACTCCTTTATGAACCCCGTCTTTTGGCTTCAGATCTTTTTGATGGTCGCCTTCTCAATAGTGAGTTCGGTGATGGCCCTGTCGACCATCAACAATTACGTTGTTCTTTACGATGAGAAGAAGACCAATAAAATTGAGTTCAGCGACGTTTGGGAGCGCGTGCGCAGTACGTTCTGGATGTATTTCGGCACGGTGTTTTTCTTTTTCCTGTTGCTCATCGCCATCTATGTGGTCATTGTCATCTTCGTGATCGTGTTGGCCAAGATCTCGACGGCCCTGGTCGTTTTGGCCGGTTTTGCCATATTCTTTTTTTTCGTCTATGCGGCACTCGCGGTATCCCTCACGTTCATTATACGCACCTATGAAAAAAAGGAATTTTTTGAAGCGATTGGCCGGTCCTTCATGCTGATTCGAGGCAAATGGTGGAGCACGTTCGGTCTTCTTTTCGTGCTGAGCATTATCGGGACCGTCATTTCTTATATCGTCAACATCCCCTACTATGCGCTTACGTTCGTGAATGCCCTGCACAGCACCTCGACCGACGCATTTGAGGCACCGTCGTCCAGCATGAACATCCTGTCGGTTGCCTTCTTTTCAGTGTCTTACCTGATACAAGTCATGTTGAGTACACTGCCAAACCTCGGCATCGCGTTCCAATATTTTAACCTGGTCGAACGCAAAGAGGCTCCCGGCCTGATGAAGCACATCGACAACCTGGGCAACGAGGGACCAGCTCCCTCACACGAAGAACAATACTAACAAAAGTCCTTATAACAGCGGAAGAACGTGAAACGGATCGCGGGCCTTGTCATTCTATTTTTGTCGTTTACATCCCTTGCCCACGCCCAGGAAGATTCCGTGGACGTGACTACAGACTCCACTAACTCGGGCGGCGGCGACTCCGTTTTTCAGCACGATCAAAATATTTTTTCGAACGAAGAGGACGATGAAGACAATGATAAGGTTTTTAACGCGCCACCGGATTCCACTGCCATCACCGCGCGGAGTTTTGATGCCGAACGGATCGAAGAATTAAAAAACGATCCTGCATTTCAATACCAGAAACCGGCCACGGTAGGAGAAAGTCTTTGGGACCGTCTCATGAGCTATTTGGCCGAATTCTTCTCGTCGCTGTTTCGCAACGCCGTAGGCACCAATTGGGGCCGCGTGATCACTTTCCTGGTGGGCTTTGGAGTCGTCATTGTTATTATCCTTACCATCTTGCGGATCAATGCCTTCCGCATCTTCTATTCTGGCGAAGGAGCCAGCATCATCCGCTACGGCGCATTGGACGAGAACATTCATGAAATGGATTTTGAGAAACTGATCCGTGAAGCCGCCGCCCGGAATGATCATCGCGCCGGCGTACGCCTCATTTTTCTGTATGCCTTGAAAATACTTTCCGATAAAGGCTTCGTGCATTGGGAACAAGGCAAAACCAATCACGATTATCTCGCCGAATTAAAAAATGCCGACCTCCACGACGGTTTTCACGAACTGAACTATTATTTCGAATATGCGTGGTATGGCAATTTCAACATCAATGCAACCATGTTTTCGACCGTACAGAAAACGTTCAGCACCTGGAGGAGCAAGCTAGCGTAGGCCGTTTATGAAAGATTGGAAATACATACTCTATATCAGCGCGGCCTTCGGATTCTTCCTGTTGCTCAAACTACTCAGTCCCAAGCAGCATGACTGGACAGTCACTTTTGCACAGGACGACCAGAATCCCTACGGCGCTTACGTCTTCAATGCCGTGTTGCCCGCGCTGTTTCCACAGGGCATTCATCACACCTATAAAACCATCTACGAACTCAAAGACTCGCTGCCAAAGGCCGCCAATGTATTGATTGTGGCCTCCAACTTCTCCGGCTCGAAGGAAGATACCGACGTTTTGTTGGATCATGTGAACAAAGGTGGTTTCGTGTTTATTTCCACACAATATTTCTATGGCCACTTTGGCGACACCTTAAGCCTGAACACATCCGACTTTTTATTTTCAGGCAACAACGACCTCTTCAACCAGGACAGCAGCTACCTGAAGTTTGCCGCCTCGGCAATGGACACCGCGCAACATTACGCGTTCCGGACCAACGACATCCACAACTATTTCACCCGGTTCGACACCACGCGCACCACCGTGATCGCCCGTAATGAATTGAACCAGCCGATCACCCTCCGCGTGAAATGGGGCCAGGGCAGTTTTATTTTGAACACCACGCCCATGGCGTTCACCAACATCCACCTGCTGGACCGGCAAAACCACCGTTTCCTTTCCAGCACACTCTCCTATCTGCCCACCGCCCCGCTCTGGTGGACGGAATATTATCAACTGGGCCGCCGGGAGATCTCCACGCCACTGCGTTTCATCCTCACCACCGAACCGCTGCGATGGGCTTATTACATCACGCTCGTGGCGCTGCTGGTGTTCATGGTCTTTGAGATGAAGCGCAAGCAACGCATCATCCCCATCATCAACCCCCTGGCCAACACCACACTGGACTTTGTGCACACGATCGGCAACCTGTACTACCAGCGGGCCGAACACAAGAACATTGCCGAAAAAAGAATTCACTATTTTGCGGACCAGCTTCGCACCCGCTATTGGTTGACCCACATCGTGTTCGACGAAAATTTCGTCCAGACGCTCACACAAAAATCGGGGAAGCCGGAAGAGGAAGTTCGCGCACTGGTGAACATCATCGCGTATATTCAAAAGAACAAAACTATTTTGGCCGACATATTGATCGAGTTTGACGAACGACTGGAAAAATTCAATCGCTGACGTTGCGAACGACGGCCACCACATCAAAGAAAAAAAACACATCATGGAAGAAAATGTATTTGAAAGCCGGCTCGACCTGCGCGCCCTAAACGAAAGCATCAAAAAAATAAGAGAAGAAGTGGGCAGGGTTCTCGTGGGGCAGGAGCAAATGGTGGACCTCATCATCACCGCCATTCTGGCCGACGGCCACGTGCTCATCGAAGGTGTTCCCGGCGTAGCGAAGACGTTGACGGCAAAACTCGTATCGAAAGTGATCTCCGTAAAGTTCAGCCGCATCCAATTCACGCCCGACCTCATGCCTTCGGATGTGCTGGGTACGTCTGTTTACAACGTGAAGAACTCCGCGTTTGAATTCAAAGCAGGGCCGATCTTCTCCAACATCGTGCTCATCGACGAGATCAACCGCGCTCCCGCCAAGACACAGGCAGCCCTTTTCGAGGTGATGGAGGAACGGCAAGTTACCGTGGACGGCACAACCTATGCGCTGGCGCCGCCCTACATCGTGGTGGCCACGCAAAACCCCATCGAACACGAAGGCACCTATCGTTTGCCCGAGGCGCAATTGGATCGTTTCCTGTTCAAGATCCAAGTGACCTATCCCTCGTTCGAGCAAGAGGTTTCTATTCTCGCCGGGCATCACGAACGCAAAAACACCCAACCGCTGACCGGCGTCACGGCCGTGCTCTCGGCCGAAGAGATCCGCAGCTACCGCGAAGTGGTCCGCCAGATCCATGTGGAAGACAACGTGCTGCGCTACATCGCCCAGATCATCCACGAGACCCGCAACAGCCCCGCGCTGTTCCTGGGAGCTTCACCGCGCGCCTCAGTGGCCATCCTGAACGCCACCAAAGCCTACGCCGCCCTGCACGGCCGCGACTTTGTGACGCCCGAAGACGTGAAAGTGATCGCCCTCCCCGTGTTGCGCCACCGCGTTATCCTCACCCCCGACAAAGAAATGGAGGGCGTGACCACCGATGACGTGGTGAAACAGATCGTGGACAAAATTGAAGTGCCCCGCTAGGTGAAACTGCTCCGCGCGCTATATCTCAACAACCGCCTCTTCATCGCCCTCGGCGTGGTGGTGGTCGCATTCATCGTCACCTTCATTGCCGATGCCTGGACCATCGTGCCGAAAGGCCTGTTCTACCTGGTGCTGGCCATGATGGTCACGGACATCCTCCTGCTTTTCCGCACACGGCGCGGCCTGCACGGCTATCGCTTCACACCGGAAAAACTCTCCAACGGCGACGACAACGAGATCCGCATCCACCTCGAGAACTCCTACCTGTTCAAGGTGGTGTTGCAAGTGGTCGATGAGATACCTCACCAGTTCCAGCGGCGCGACCTCACGTTCCCTTTGGAGATTCCTGCGGGAGAAAAGAAGGTCATTAAATATTTTCTGCGTCCTACGAAACGGGGCGAGTATTCGTTTGGTGCTGTGAATGTCTTTGTGCGTTCGCCCATCGGATTTTTCTTGCGACGGTTTCGCTTCTCGGGCGATGCACTGGTGCCAGTGTATCCGTCCTATATCCAGATGCGCAAGTACGAGTTGCTGGCCATCTCCAACCGTCTCACCGAATACGGTATCAAAAAAATCCGTCGCATCGGGCAGAACATGGAGTTCGAATCCATCAAGGAATATGTGAACGGCGACGACTTCCGCACCATCAACTGGAAAGCGACGGCGCGGAAAAATCATTTCATGGTGAACCACTACCAGGACGAGCGCTCGCAGCAGGTCTACAGCCTCATTGACAAGGGACGCGTCATGCAAATGCCCTTCAACGGATTGAGCTTGCTCGACTATGCCATCAACGCCAGCCTGGTCATCTCCAATGTGGCCCTGAAAAAATCGGACAAAGCCGGGCTCATCACTTTTCAGGACCGGATCGGTACGATGCTGCCGGCGAGCCGCCAGAACAACCAGATGTTCCAGATCCTGGAGGTACTCTACAACCAGAAAACGGCCTATCGCGAAACGGACTATTCCGCCCTGTTTGCACACGTGCGGCGCAAAGTGACCCAACGCAGCCTGCTGTTGCTTTTCACTAACTTCGAATCCATCTACAGCCTCCACCGCCAGCTGCCGTATTTGAAACGCTTGGCGCAACAGCATTTATTGGTGGTGATCTTTTTTGAGAACACGGAAATGAAAAGCTTCCTCGAAGCGCCGGCCAACAGCCTGAAGGAGGTCTACTACAAAGCCATCGCCGAGAAATTCAGCTACGACAAAAAACTCATCGCCAAAGAGCTGAACCAACACGGCATCCAGGCCCTGCTCACCGCCCCGGAACACCTGACGGTGAACACCATCAACAAATACCTGGAACTGAAAGCCCGGGGCATGATTTAAGGAAACATTAATTCTCGGGCTTTCGAGCGTTTCTTTGTCGATCCCTTCTTACCTTTAATATCGTCCGGTGTATTCAGTATTGGCTTAAAAATTTTGGCAGGCATGCAGGCTCGGCTGGCGACAACTTTTCTGGGGGTTCTCCTGTTCCTTTGCGCGCAAGGCCAGACGGGTAAAGTGCCGCCACAGCGCCTGGACCCCGCCAGCTATGTCGCTGGTTCGGTGTGGGTAAAGCTAAAGCCAGAATACAAGGGCATTTTTGAATCCAAATCTGCCACGGCACGAATGCCCGCTGCCGTCCGGTCGGCGCAAGCCCAACCCTTCATGTCGCAGGCCGTGCAGCAAAAATCGCAGGGGCGTCTCGGACCCCGCAAGCTGAACGTCGACATTTCCCTGTATTATCAACTCGCCTTCGACAAAAGCCGGTCGATGGATGACTACATCGAGGAGCTATATGCCACGGGCTATTTTGAAACCGTGGAGCCCGAATACACGGTGTCGTCACTGATGACCCCGAACGATGCCTCCATTGGTCAGCAATATTATCTGCAGGTTATCCGCGCCTACGAAGCCTGGGATGTTACGCAGGGTGACGAATCAATCGTGATCGGCATTGTCGACAGCGGCGGCGACCTGGATCACCCCGACCTGCAAAGTCAACTTTATATTGACCCGGCCGAGCCCCTCGATGGCCTGGACAACAACGGCGACGGCTATATCGACAACAATCGCGGCTGGGATTTCTCCGGCGCCAAAGCTTCGCTCGTGGGCACGCCGGGCTTTATTGGCGACAACGATCCTTCCGTACCGAAGGGAAATCTCTTTGGCCACGGCACCATGGTGGCGGGCTGTGCCGGGGCGGCAACGAACAACAGCATCGGCATTGCGGGCGTGGGCTTCAAAAGTAAACTCTTGTTCACCAAACATTACTCGGACGACCAGCCCGACAACGCCTCCTCCTATTCTTCCAATACGTATTTCGGCATGTTGTATGTCGCTACACACGGCGCAAAGATCATCAACTGCTCGTGGGGTGGAAGCAACGCCAGCAGTATCGCGCAAGATCTCATCAACCACGTGACGCTTGATCTGGGGTGCTTGGTGGTCGCCGCCGCTGGCAACAGCAACGTAGAGACCCCGTTGTACCCGGCAGCCTACGACAACGTGTTGTCCGTGGCCGCCTCCGATGAAAACGATGTCCGCTCTACGTTCTCAAACTACGGTGGCACGGTAGACATCACGGCCCCGGGCAGCAACATCTACACCACCATCTTCGACAACAGTTATGGCATTGACGGTGGCACCTCTTTTTCGGCACCCATCGTCTCCGGCGCAGCGGCACTGTTGTGGGCCGTAAATCCCTCCCTGACACCTTTGCAAGTAGCGGAGCAGTTGAGAATCTCTTCCGACGCCACCCTCTATGATAAAAATCCCGGCTACCTCAACAAGCTGGGCAAGGGCCGCCTGGACATCGCCAACGCACTCACCTTTCAGAGTCCTTCCATCCGCGCCAGCAAACAACTGCTGGTGAAAGACGATGGCACACCCCCGGACCGTGGCGACGACGCCAATTTGTATTTTGATTTTACCAACTATCTAAAAGCTTCGTCCAGTGGCCTGACCGTTACGCTTTCATCATCATCGACATTCATCACCATCACGCAAGACGTTGTCAACCTGGGAAGCATCCCGGAGAATGGCAAAGTGCGCAACACCAACACACCCTTCAAGCTCTCGCTCTCGCCAACCGCCCCCATCGATCAACCGATCCAAATCCTGCTCACATTCAAAGACGGTGCTTATGAGGATTTTCAACTGTTAAGCTTTGTCGTGCCGTCGTTTATCGACATCAATGAAAACAACATTACCACCACCCTCAGCTCTGCGGGCCGGATCGGGTTTTCCAATCCCGAATCTCAAACCAATGGCTCGGGATTTATTTATAACGACCGGTCGCTGTTATATGAAATGGGGGTGATCATGGGAACGTCGTCGTCGGTGCTGTTCAACAATGTGCGGGCGCTGAGTGGTCAGTATGACCAGGACTTTACACCGGCAACTAAGATCATGAAGTCGACACCCGGCACGCGGTCATATTCCGAAGTGAGTGGCGCCTTTCAAAACGCACCGGATGCGGCATCAGCATCCTTGCTCATTTCGTATCGCAGCCTGGTTTGGAAAAATGTGCCGTATCAAAATTTTATCATCCTGGAATACACGATCAAAAACACCGCGGCCACGGCGTTCAATGGTTTTTACATGGGTCTCTATGCCGATTGGGACGTAGAGAACAGCGGCGCGGGCGATCGCGCCTCGTGGGATGCCGGCACGCGTCTCGGCTATGTCTATCCTGCCCTGCCCTCCACATCGCCCACGGTGGGCATCCAGATGCTGAGCACCAAGCCCCAGTACTATGCCATCGACAACGACCAGAGCATTGCCGGAAATCCTTTTGGCGTCTATGACGGCTACACCGACGCCGAAAAATTCCTCTCCATTTCCAGTGGCCTCACCAAGACCCAGGCGGGCGATCCCACCACCGGCAACGATGTGAGCCACGCCGTGGCCTCGGGACCCTACACCATCAATGCAGGCCAGGAGATCAAGATCGCCTTCGCCCTGCATGCCGCCAGCAACACGGCCGATGCGATCACCAGCGCCAAATATGCCGACTCGGTTTACAACTATACATTAAAAGCGCCTGTGCCCACCGTTGCCGATGTGGAAGTCTGCTATGGGTCCAGTGCCCTGTTGCACGCCACGGGAGCAACCAAGTTCAACTGGTATAAAGATTTTACCGGCGGCGAGCCTGTGCACAGCGGATCCGACCTCTCCACCCCGGGCCTGTTTAACGACACAGTGCTGTACGTTTCAAACGCCGACAAATCCTATGAAAGCCTGCGCACGCCGGCGCATGTGTTTGTGAAGTCCAATCCCACCATCACGGCTTCGCGCAGTCCCGTTTTGTGCGAAGGCGAATCGGTTACGCTCTCCGTAAATGCTGCCGATGAATATACCTGGAATACGGGTGAGAAAACGCAAAGCATCGAGGTGAGCACCGCGGGCACCTACAACGTGGTGGTGCGTGACAATGCGCTGAATTGTACTTCCCCCGACGCCATCACCGTGACCGTGAAACCTGTGCCCTCCGCCGCATTCACCATGTCGGATGATCTTACACCCGGCACGCCCGTTCAATTCACTCCCGACCACACCCCCGATGCCGAATGGTTTTGGGAGTTTGGCGATGGCGCGGAAAGCAATGACGAAAACCCTATGCATGTGTATGACGCTTTGGGCACTTACACCGTTTCCCTTATCGTGACGGCGTCCAACTATTGCCAGAGCACCTCCACGCAACCCATCGACATCATTACAAACACTGAACATGGCATTGGAAATCAGCTCACGGCCCATCCCAACCCGGTGAACACGGCCGTGGTGCAAATAAATTATCCAGGAAGGGAAAACGCCACGCTCACGCTCTTCAACGCGCAGGGACAACACGTTCTGGACGATTATACGACGAGCAAACTGAATGACTATCCGCTCAACCTAAGCCGGCTGGCCAACGGTGTCTATACCCTGACCGTGACCACGGCCACGGGCGCATCCCGAACGATGAAGATCGTGATCCTGCGCTAGGGCTACTTTACTTTCGCAAACGATTTGGCGAGTTTACCGATCTCTTCCACAGGCAACTCGCTTCCCGACCGCACCACCACGCGATAGCGAAATGTGGTGGATTCATCTTTTTTTAGCGCCAGGTATAGTTTCTCCGTGCCTTTGCTAAACACTTCTTGTCCCAACGGGTTGGCGGCAAACAAACCATAGCCGCGGGCGTGCCAGTAGGTGGGATATCCGGGATTTTTCGGATGATCGATGATGGTGATGGAAACCGGCTGACGGTTGATCTTTCCGCGCAAACTCACCCAGGTGCCACGGGTGCCCCACACGTCGTTGCCTTTCTTCCCCTCACTGCTCAGGTATTCGCCGGTAACGCCTTCGTTGCTAATGGCCGGCACTGAAGTATAGTTGCCTTGATTGTCCACAAAGATTTGCGCCTCATCAGAAGGATGTTCCAGCTGACGCGCCACGCGTATCCCCAGAAATCCATCCTTCACATCGTTGAATTGAACGGTGGGCGCCACTGCGGTGAGCTGGGTGACGCGATCGATGATAAAGTTGTTGTCTTCGACCTGGAACGTATACAGCGTCTTTTCCTTCAACAGGATCTTGCCATAGTGATCGACCCAATTCGCTGTGACCTCCAGCTTCGCCTTGTCCTTACCGGGCGAGCTTTGCACCACCGACTGATGCACGATGCTGCCATAGTGCGGGCGGTCCTTGAAAGGGATGGCGGTAGAATTGTTCCAAAAGTCGAGGCCGTTCACATATTCATAGTTCAACCACATCCCTAAGTGGTGCGGGTGATCTACCCGCTCGCCCGGACGCGGCGCCATGGGCCATCCGCGGGTCACGGTGACGCCTCCCAGGGACTTGATGGGATAAAGAATGGGCTTCATCGCCGAGTCGGCATAATAATAGGAGGTGAGCAGCTTGCCGTTGTAGAGCACATCGATTTGCTTTTTGTCCATTTGATCGACGAGGTGGAAACCGTCGTCCGTTTTCTTTTGCGCGATCAGGGAAAGCTGCATCAACAGGAAGAAGAAGAGGAATATTTTTTTCATAGGGAGGTTCAAAAATTTCCCGCATTCCTGTCGTTGATTTTTTTCGACAGGAATGCAGGGTATTAACAAGATCGATATATCAATATTTAAACGGCTTGCCGTTGGCTATCACTTCCTGCGTCTTCTCGTCGAAGGTGGCGCGGGAGCCGGTGTGGGCGGCGGCGGTGGCCATCATGCTGGCAATGGCGTGTGAATAGCCGGCTTCGACCGGCGCGTTGGGCTCCTGGCGGCTGCGCACGCATTCCATCCAGTTGCGCATGTGGGCCGAGGTAAGTGAGTCGCCACCCGTGTTGGCGGAGGCTACGACTTTTTCGGCGGATGCGGTGAGGTCGAGGTCAGGCAAAAGGTTCGCATGCATGCCCATGGCACTGGCCATTTTTTCGGAAAGGCCTCCTTTGTTGGATACTTTGTTGGTGTTCAGATTCAATTCACCACCGTTGGCGTAATAGATCTCTGCTGGATTTTCATCGCCGTTGTGCATACGCGACGTGAAGATCACCTGGAAGCCCGAGGTCGGGTCGGTTTCCGGCCCATAGTCGAAGACCACCGTGGTGGTGTCCCAATTCTTGCGACCGTCTTTCCATTGGTAGATGCCGCCATTGGATACGGCACTGCGCGGATGTTTCAAGCCACTGAACCAATGCACCGTGTCGATCTGGTGACTCATCCACTGACCGGGCATACCCGACGAATAGGGCCAGAACAAACGGAACTCGAGATATTTTCGAGGGTCGAATGCCTCCACGGGGCGGTTCATCAAAAAGCGTTTCCAGTCGGTGTCTGCCTCGCGGAGTTTTGCCACCATCTCGGGTCTGCGCCAACGGCCTGGCTGGTTAACATTCCAGGTCAGCTCCACCATGGTGATGTTGCCAAACTTACCGCTTTTAATAAAATCATTGGCAGCATGATAGTTTTTACCGCTGCGGCGTTGCGATCCGATCTGCACGATCTTTTTGGATTCGCGAACAGCCTTCAGCGCCGCGCGATTGTCTTCCATGGTTTCGGCAAAGGGTTTCTCTGTATAGGTGTCGCAACCCGCTTTCACCGCTTCGATGGTGTGGAGCGCGTGTTGAAAATCGGCGGTGCTAATGATCACGGCGTCGATGTCTTTAGTCTTATACAGCTCATCGTTGTTCACACAGGCCTTGATGTCGTGACCGAACTTTTCTTTGAGATAAGCCTGCCCTTCCTCGCGGCGATATTTCCAAATGTCGGAAACCGCCACGATGTCGAAGTTGAGCTCTTTGTAGTGATTCATGAACGAGGGCAACAGCGCTCCCCTGAACCGGTCGGAAAAACCCACTACCACCACCCGCACGCGGTCGTTGGCGCCGATGATGTTGGCATAACTTTTTGCACTGAACGCCAGCGCCCCCATGGAAATGGCGGTGGACCGTTTGATAAATTCTCTTCGTGTACTACGCATACTGTCTTGGTTTTGAGGTTAGGCGTTTATTAATATTTTTCGATGACTAAAGATTCAGACGATTGAGTTCCTTCACGGCATGGTCGCAGGCCCGGGCGGTCAACGCCATGTAGGTAAGCGAAGGATTCACACATGCCGACGACGTCATGGCCGAGCCGTCGGTGATGAAAACATTTTTCACTTCGTGCATTTGATTGAACGCATTGAGCACCGACGTTTTGGGATCGCGCCCCATGCGCGCCGTGCCCATTTCGTGATTGGCATTGCCGGGAAACGACGTGTTCATTTGCGTCTTCACATTTTTATAGCCGATGCTCTCCAGCATTTCGCCCATGGCCGAAGCCATGTCGCGCTGCATCGCTTTTTCGTTCTCTTTGAATTCGGCGTCGATGCTCAACGTGGGCCGTCCCCATTTGTCCCTAACGGAGGGGTTAAGCGTAGCGCGATTTTCCGCATAGGGTAAACATTCGCCATAGGCACCAAAACTGATCGACCAGTCCATCGGCTGCTGAACCGCTTCTTTCAATTCGACCCCTAAGTGTGTGCTGTTGGTATACGACGACCATCCGCCGCGGGAAGCATCGCCCTGGTAGCCATAGCCGCGGATAAAATCTTTGTGTTTCTCTTTCAGGTTTCTAAACCGCGGAATATAGATCCCGGTAGGTCTCCGTCCGAAATAATAAGCGTCTTCAAATCCCTCCACCGACGCGCTGGCGCCCGCTCCTTTATGATGATCCATAATGTTGCGCCCCACCTGGTCGCTGCCATTCCCTAAACCATTAGGGAAGCGATCGGATGTAGAATTCAACAGAATATGGGCCGTAGCCAGCGTGGCCGCATTCAAAAACACGATGCGGGCATAGTATTCAACCACCTCGTTGGATTCCGTGTCGATGATCTCCACCCCGGAAGCCCGTCCTTTTTCCGCATCGTATAAAACGCGGTTGACCAATGCCTGCGGGCGTAGCGTCAGGTTGCCCGTGGCAAAGGCGGCGGGCAACGTGCTGGCGTTGGTGCTGAAATAGGCGCCATAGGGGCAGCCGCGGTGGCAGAGGTTGCGGTATTGGCATTGGCCTCTCCCCTTCACGGGCTCCGTCAGGTTGGCCGCGCGCGAGATGGTGATGGCCACCTCGGGATATTTTTTGGCCATGCGTTGTTTAAAATCCTTCTCCACGCAATTCATTTCCATCCCCGGCTGAAAGATGCCGTCGGGCAGGTGGGGAATGTTTTCGCGGTTGCCGCTCACGCCGATAAAGCGCTCGGCATAGTCGTACCAGGGCGCCAGGTCTTTGTAGCGGATGGGCCAGTCCACACCGTGGCCGTCGCGATGGTTGGCTTCAAAGTCGAGGTCGCTCCAGCGGTAGCACAACCGGCCCCAGAGCACGGATCTTCCCCCGACAATGTCGCCGCGAACCCAGTCGAATCGCTTTACTTCGGTATAGGGATTTTCGAGGTCATTAATATAGAAGGCTTTGTTGTCGCCGCGGAAGCTGTAGTGGCGGGCCTGGATGTGGCTGTTTTTCCGGTCCTCGGCGGTGAGCTTGCCCCGGTGATCCAGTTGCCACGGGTCTTTTGTGGAGGTCGGATAGGTGGGATGTTCCAGGGGTTTGCCCCGTTCCAGCAGCAGCACTTTCAATCCTTTTTCACAAAGCTCTTTGGCAGCCCATCCACCGCTAATACCCGACCCCACCACGATGGCGTCGTATGTATTGGCCGCTTTTGTTTTTCCGTTCAGATTCATCCCGTTTTTCTTATGACGTTAAAAGTTGGAAAAATCCCTAATACTTTGGAAAGGAAAGTTTCAAACGGTAGCGTGACCGCTTAAAACCCGCCAATAATTAATATCCGCATTTTTGAAATCATTCCGATCTGTGTTTTATTTTTGCGCAATTTTGTTCACCCCATTCCCATCATAAAACAATGCCAAGAGACAGAAGTATTCGCTCAGTACTCATCATCGGTAGCGGTCCCATTATTATCGGTCAAGCATGTGAATTTGATTACGCCGGCTCGCAGGCGTCACGTTCGCTGCGCGAAGAAGGTATAGAAGTGGTGCTGATCAACTCGAACCCTGCCACCATCATGACTGACAAAGTGACGGCAGACCACGTGTATCTGAAACCGCTCACGAAAAAATCCATCCGCGAAATTCTGGAAAAGCATCATATCGATGCGGTGCTCCCCACCATGGGTGGGCAAACGGCATTGAACCTGTGCATTGATTGCGAAAAAGCCGGCATCTGGCAGCACTTTGGCGTGCGCATCATCGGCGTAGACATAAAAGCCATCGAGACCACCGAGGACCGGGAGAAATTCCGCCTCAAAATGATCGAGCTGGGTGTTGGCGTCTGCAAAGGCGGCACCGCCACCTCGTTCCTGGGCGGCAAGGAGATCGCACAGGAAATCGGTTTTCCCCTCGTTATTCGCCCATCCTACACCTTGGGCGGCACCGGCGGCGCATTCGTGAACAGCCCCGAAGATTTTGACGACGCCCTCAACAACGGCCTCCACGCTTCCCCTATCCACGAAGTGCTGGTAGAGCAAAGCATCATGGGCTGGAAAGAATACGAATTGGAGCTGTTGCGCGACAACATCGGCAACGTGATCATTATCTGCTCCATCGAAAACTTCGACCCCATGGGCATCCACACCGGCGACTCCATCACCGTGGCGCCGGCCATGACCCTGCCCGATACCGTCTATCAGCACATGCGCGACCTGGCCATCAAGATGATGAACGGCATCGGCATGTTTGCGGGAGGCTGTAACGTACAATTCTCGCTCAATCCCGACAACGACGACCAGATCATCGGCATCGAGATCAACCCGCGCGTGTCGCGTTCTTCGGCTCTCGCCTCCAAGGCCACCGGGTATCCCATTGCCAAGATCGCTGCGAAACTGGCCATCGGCTATAATCTGGACGAGCTCTCGAACGCCATCACGGGTACCACAACGGCCTACTTCGAGCCGGCCATCGACTACGTGATCGTGAAAGTGCCCCGTTGGAACTTTGATAAATTCCACGGCGCCAACCGCCAATTGGGCCTGCAAATGAAATCCGTGGGCGAAGCCATGGGCATCGGCCGCAATTTCCAGGAAGCCCTGCAGAAGGCGTGTCAATCGCTGGAAATCCGCAGAAATGGGTTGGGTGCGGATGGAAAAGAACTCACCAAACAAGACGAACTGCTCTACAGCCTGGAACACCCCAGCTGGAACCGCATATTCCATATTTACGACGCCCTGAAGCTAGGCATACCGTTGAAGACGGTCCAAAAGCTGACGCGCATCGACCGTTGGTTCCTCAAGCAAATTGAAGAACTCATTGAAGTAGAAAAAGAGATCTCCAAATACGAACTTCACACGATCCCCGCGGAATTGATGCGCAAAGCCAAAGAAAAAGGCTACGCCGACCGCCAGATCGCTCACCTGTTGGATTGCTACGAAAGCGACGTTCACAACAAGCGCATCGACATGGGCATCAAGCGCGTGTTCAAACTGGTGGACACCTGCGCTGCCGAATTTGAAGCGAAGACACCGTATTATTATTCGACGTTCGATACCGAAAACGAGTCGATCGTTTCCGACAGGAAAAAGATCGTCGTGTTGGGTTCAGGACCGAACCGCATCGGACAAGGCATTGAGTTTGACTACTCGTGCGTGCACGGTGTGTTGGCCGCAAAAGAATGTGGCTATGAGACCATCATGATCAACTGCAACCCCGAAACGGTTTCCACAGACTTCGACATCGCCGACAAGCTGTACTTCGAACCCGTGTTCTGGGAACATCTCTATGACATCATCCAACACGAAAAACCTGTTGGGGTGATCGTGCAATTGGGTGGACAGACCGCTTTGAAACTGGCCGAGAAACTGCACAAGTACGGCATCAAGATCATCGGCACATCCTATAATGCCCTTGACCTTGCCGAAGATCGCGGACGCTTCTCCACGCTTTTGAAAGAGCTGGCCATTCCTTATCCTGAATTCGGCGTAGCCCAAAATGCAGACGAAGCCATCGAAGTATCGAAAACCATAGGCTTCCCGTTGCTGGTGCGCCCTTCGTATGTGTTGGGTGGACAAAGCATGAAGATCGTGATCAACGAACAAGAGTTGGAAGATCACATCCTCGACATCTGGAAACATCTTCCCGAAAACAAAGTGTTGCTGGATCACTTCCTCGACGGCGCCATCGAAGCAGAGGCCGACGCCATTTGCGACGGCACCGACGTGTACATCATCGGCATCATGCAACACATCGAGCCCGCCGGTATTCACTCGGGTGATTCATACGCCGTGCTGCCGCCCTACAACCTCGGCGACTTTGTGATCAAGCAGATCGAGCACTACACACACAAGATCGCGCTGGCATTGGAGACCGTGGGTCTGATCAACATCCAGTTTGCCATCAAGAACGACAAGGTATACATCATCGAAGCCAACCCCCGTGCATCGCGCACGGTGCCGTTCATTTGCAAGGCCTATGATGAACCGTATGTGAACTACGCCACCAAGGTGATGCTGGGCGAAAAGAAAGTGAAAGACTTCACGTTCAACCCCACCAAGAAAGGCTACGCCATCAAAGAACCCGTGTTCTCCTTCCACAAATTCCCCGACGTGAACAAGGAACTGGGCCCCGAAATGAAATCCACCGGCGAGTCGATCTACTTCATCGACGACCTGATGGACGATTATTTCATGAAGATTTATTCTGAGCGCAACCTCTATTTGAGCCGCTAACTTTCAGGACGGCGTGTTTGCGGTGTCAAAATCATCGCAAACACGCTGACCTCTAAGATTTTAGTTAAGAATTGTCCTTTTAAAACTGAACCTATACCTTTGTTTTCCGGTTTATCGGTTTAAAGCATAACGCTTATGGTTTTCAAATTCCTCCTCACCGTATTTCTTGTATCGTATGTGATCTATAAGATCGGCGGTTTGTTCTTCCGGGCGGGAGCGGCTTCTCAACAATTTCGCAACCAGCAACAGCAACAACGCCGCAACTTCGAAGCGAATGAAGACGTAAAAAAAGACAAGAAGGGGAAGGGCAGTAACAAGGCCGGCGAGTACATCGACTACGAGGAAATAAAATAATCCTCCTCCACGCAACCTTCTCCCACGCAACAAGCGAAACTCCTGTGAAAATTCATTTCTATAAATATCAAGCCACGGGCAACGACTTTGTGGTGATCGACAACCGGGAAGCCGGTCTTTCGCTCACGCGCCAACAGATCGAGGCCCTCTGCGACCGCAAATTTGGCGTGGGCGCTGATGGTTTGATGCTTATCGAAAAACATCCCACCCTGCATTTCAACCTCGAATACTATAACAGCGACGGATCCCAAAGCCTTTGTGGCAATGGAAGCCGCGCCGCCGTACAATTTGCCGCCCGCCTCGGAATGGTCAACGGCAAAGCATCTTTCAACGCCTACGACGGCGAGCACGTGGCCGAGTTACTTCCTTCCGGCATCATCCGTCTGAAAATGAGCCCTGTCGGCGAAACCCGAAAAATTGGTGATGACTATTTTTTGAATACCGGCTCGCCCCATCTCATACGGTTTGTTGACGATGTGGATGCGTATCCCGTTTTTGAAGAGGGCCGCAAAATACGGTACAGCGACGCCTTCAAACCCGGTGGCGCCAATGTCAATTTCGTGGAACGCCTACCCAACCAGGCCCTGAAAGTACGCACCTATGAGCGGGGTGTGGAAAACGAAACCTTATCATGTGGCACGGGTGTCACAGCTGCCGCACTGGCAGCTTCTTTCCTGGGCTACCCGTCGCCGGTGAGCATCCAAACCCGGGGGGGCAACCTCCTGGTGGAATTCAAATCCAGCCACTCCGGCACATTTGAAGAAATTTTCCTGAACGGGCCTGCCAAAATGGTCTTCGAAGGCAGTTTGGAACTGTAATTGTTCATCCTGAATCTCAAAAAACAAATTAACTTTAAGCCCCATTTGGGCAGTTAACCTTTTTGCGGATTTCTTATCGTTTTACCTCCCCGATGAACCCGTTCAAGGCTAACCTTAAACCGACTAATGACTGAAGTATGCTAAAATTCATTGCCAAGATCTTTGGGACGAAATCAGAGAAGGACATCAAGCGCATCATGCCTCTGGTGGAGGAAACCAAAAAGGCGGGAGAAAGGCTGACAACCCTCAGCAACGACGAACTCCGGAACGAAACCCAACTCATACAAGCCGAGATCAATGCCGATTTGAAGTCGATCGACGACCAACTGGCCGGGCTGCATAAAAAGATTGCCGACACTCCCGACATGGACATCAACGACAAGGAAGGTGTCTTTGCCGAGATCGATAAACTGGAAGGCGAACGCAACAAAGAACTGGAAAAGGTGCTGCTCAAAGTGTTGCCCCGTGCCTTCGCCATTGTTCGCGAAACCGCTCGCCGCTTCAAGGAAAACACTTCGTTAGAAGTTACTGCCCTTGACTACGACCGTGAATTTGCCGCCACGCAAGCCAACATCAAGATCGAAGGCGACAAAGCGGTTTGGGCCAACCAGTGGATGGCCGCCGGAAACCTCATCACCTGGGACATGGTGCACTACGAGGTGCAGATCATCGGGGGCATCGTGTTGCACGAAGGCAAGATCGCCGAGATGGCCACGGGTGAAGGTAAAACCCTGGTCGCTACATTCCCCGCATTTCTCAATGCCCTTTCGCGCCGCGGCGTTCACCTCGTAACGGTGAACAATTACCTGGCCGTGCGCGACAGCGAGTGGATGGCGCCGATCTTCCAATTCCACGGCATCACCATCGACTGTATCGATAAACACGAACCCAACTCGGAAGCCCGCCGCAAGGCCTACCAGGCCGACATCATCTACGGAACCAACAACGAATTTGGCTTCGACTACCTGCGCGACAACATGGCCCGCGAGCCACAAGACCTCGTGCAACGCTCACACCATTTCGCGATGGTGGATGAAGTGGACTCCGTGTTGATTGACGAAGCGCGTACGCCCTTGATCATCTCCGGTCCCATTCCGCGTGGCGACGAGCACGAGTTCGCCGATCTGAAGCCCCGCATCTACAAGCTGGTGGAAGCACAGAAGAAGCTGGTGAACGAATATTTGAACTCGGCCCGCAAGCTCATCACCGAAGGCAACGAAAAAGAAGGCGGACTCCCGCTCTTCCGCGCCTTCCGCGCCATGCCCAAGCACAAGCCCCTCATCAAGTACCTGAGCGAAACGGGTACGAAGACACTCCTTCAAAAAACAGAGAACTATTACTTACAGGATAATAAGCGCAACATGCCGGAGGCCGACAAGCCCCTGTATTTTATTATCGATGAAAAAGACAACAGCGTAGACCTCACCGAAAAAGGCATCGACCTGATCACCGGCGAAGGCGAAGATCCAAAATTCTTTATCCTCCCCGAGATCGGAACCGAATTGAGCCACATCGAAAAAGATGCATCGCTCGACGAGGCCGCCCGCTTCCAGAAGAAGGAAGAGGTGATCCGCGACTACCAGATAAAATCACAACGCATCCACAGCGTGAACCAGCTGTTGAAGGCGTACACACTTTTTGAAAAAGACACAGAATACATCATCGTAGACGGCAAAGTGAAGATCGTCGACGAGCAGACGGGTCGTGTGATGGAAGGCCGCCGCTACTCCGACGGCTTGCACCAGGCCATTGAAGCGAAAGAAAATGTGAAGGTGGAAGATGCCACGCAAACCTACGCCACCATCACCCTGCAAAACTATTTCCGCATGTACCACAAGCTGGCCGGTATGACCGGAACAGCCGAAACGGAAGCAGGCGAACTCTGGGATATCTACAAGCTGGATGTGGTGACCATCCCTACCAACCGCCAGGCCGTACGCAAAGATTACGACGACTTAGTTTACAAGACCACGCGCGAGAAATTCAACGCCGTGATCGAGGAGATCGTGAAACTCACTCAGGAAGGCAGACCTGTGCTGGTGGGTACCACTTCCGTGGAAATCTCTGAATTGGTGAGCCGCCTGTTGCAATTGAGAAAGATCAAACACCAGGTGTTGAATGCCAAACAACACCAACGTGAAGCAGAGATTGTTGCCGAAGCCGGCAAGCCGGGCACTGTGACGATCGCCACGAACATGGCCGGACGGGGAACGGACATCAAGCTGACCCCCGAATCGCGTGCCGCCGGTGGCTTGGCCATCATCGGTACCGAGCGTCACGAATCGCGCCGTGTAGACCGCCAGTTGCGCGGTCGTTCCGGACGCCAGGGCGACCCGGGAACATCGCAGTTCTATGTTTCGCTGGAAGACAACCTCATGCGCATGTTCATGCCCGAGCGCATCGCCAAGTACATGGACCGTCTGGGTCTGAAAGAAGGCGAAGTGATCCAACACTCCATGGTGACCAGCTCCATCGAGCGGGCACAGAAAAAAGTGGAGGAAAACAACTTTGGTATCCGCAAGCGCTTGCTGGAGTACGACAACGTGATGAACTCACAGCGCGAAGTGATCTACAAACGCCGGCGCAACGCCTTGTTTGGCGAACGCCTGGAGTTGGACATCCTTACCATGCTCTACGACACTTGCGAAGACATGGTGATCAACGCCAAGAACGCCACCGACTACGAAAGCCTGCGCCTGAATGCACTCAGCACATTGGGCCTGGACTATGAAATATCACGCGAGACGTTCGACAAAATGGATCAGCAAAAACTGACCGACGATCTCTATCACAAAGCCCTGGAACACTACCATCGCAAGAACAAGATGGTAGCCGAAAAAGCATTGCCCATTTTCCGCGACCTGTTCAAGGCCCGCGGCGCAACGGTCGACAACATCATGGTGCCCTTCTCCGATGGCCAAAAGCAGATCGGTGTGGTGGCCAACCTGGCAAAGACCCTGCAAACGGAAAATGCCGAGCTGATCAAATCCATGGAAAAGATGATCGCCCTGGCCATCATCGACCAGCTTTGGAAAGAACACTTGCGCGAAATGGACGACTTGAAGCAATCCGTTCAGAATGCTGTCTACGAACAAAAGGATCCTTTGCTGATCTATAAATTCGAAGGCTTCGAATTGTTCAAGCGCTTCATCGCTAAAGTGAATGAAGACACGATCTCCTTCCTGTTGAAAGCCGACATCCCTGTGCAGCAATCCAACGACGTGCAAGAGGCCAGAGCGCCCCGCACCAAAGTGAAGCTGAACGAACAGAAAGAAGAGTCACGCTCGTTGCTGAGCGGTGGTGGTGGCGGCGGCGAAGGATCGCAGCAGCAACAACAACCCAACCGGCCCCCGCAGGAGAAAGTGATGCCCGTTAAATCGGAGAAACTTGCCGGTCGAAACGACAAAGTGAGCGTTCAGTACCCCGACGGAAAAGTGTTGCGCGACGTTAAATACAAAAAGTTTGAGGACGATATTCTCCACAATCGCTGTATCATAATCGACTAAAGCTTATGGCATCATTGCGTTATTCGGTCTACATCCTGGTTCTGGGGCTTCTCATCGCCGGATGTGCCACCCAGAAGAAAACCTCCACGGCTTCGACCGGGGGTGGAAAATACACGGAGGATCTGTCGATCTACCGGCCCAAGCCGGACCAGGTTCCCACGACGACCACCACGGGCACAACGACCACCCAAACCCCGGATACCCGCAAGCCAACGGCATACGTAGAGCCAAAATATGCCGTCAACAAAAAAGTTGACGTAGTGCTCGACAGCATCGACCGCCATAACCTGCAAGGCAACGCCGTAGACGGCTTCACCATCCAGATCTATTCCGGGTTGAAACGGGAGGAGGCCCTCAATGCCAAGAAAACGCTGACCTCCGCGTTGCCCAACCTGGACGCCGATGTGCAGTATGCTCAACCCAATTTCCGGGTGAAGGTGGGCAAATACATCAGCCGCCTGGATGCTCAGAAAGATTTCACGGAAGTAAAAAAACGGTTTCCTACCGCCATCATTATCCCCGATAAGGTGGCCATCAACTAAGATGGCTATTTCCCTCGACCGGGCGATCTCCAATTTTTAAAATATTCTTGGCCACTGCAATCTGGTTGCAGTGGCCTGATGTAAATCGCAGTGGGCCGCTCACCCCATGCATCATGATTTACGTCTTGCTCGTACTCATAGCCACCTCGTTGCTGGTCCATGTTCACCAGCTGATCCACCGGTTGAACTGCGACGCGGAAATACAAAAGCTTCAGGCCCGCGCGGAATCCGTAAAGTCAAATGACTATCAAAAAGAATTTGTACACGAGCTCATCGATCAGTACGAACATGAGCTTCAAAAAATGGGTGCAGAGCTTCACGACGAGCTCATTCAAAAGCTGACCGTCTACCGGCTCTATGTCGACAAACTGGAATTGGCCGATAGCCTGATGGCCGTACACATGATCACGTCACAAATGAAAAAAGATTTCCAGCAGATCGTGGCTTCAATCCGCAAGATCTCGCGCCACCTTTTGCCCGACGATGAGATCAATTCCTTTGCAGGTCTGATGCGCGAACTTTGCCGGAGAATTGAAGTGCCCGGCGTGGCCTTTATTGAGTTCAGCAGCGAGGGAAAAGAAAGTGAGCTGATTCCCGCACACCGGCAACACCTGCTGCGCGTCACGGAGGAGTTGGTCAACAACATCCTGAAACACACCATCGCATGGCACATCCTGGTGCATCTGAAATTCACGATCGACGAATTATATATCATCATTGAAGACGACGGCCAGTCCTTTCACGAACTCCGGGATACCCTGAACAAAACCCGGTCGCTCTTTTTTCCCCTGCGCATGCGCCTGAGTATGCTCGATGCCTCGATAAATTTTCGTCAGGGTGCTAAAGGCACCATCGTCACGCTGATCTATCCTTTTCAGATCAAGCCGTTGTTGTAGGCAAAGGCAATCAGTTCGGCCGTGTTTTGTGTTCCTGTTTTTTTTAGCAACCGGCTGCGGTTTGTCTCGCAGGTGCTCATGGCGATGTTGAGCTTTTCGGCAATGCGCTTGGTGGGAAGACCGTCTACGATGGCGCGCAGCAAACGAAATTCCTTGTCGGTGAGCTGAATGGGTGGCGGCGAATTGAACTCCCTGAAATTTTCCTGGAGCAGCTTGAGAATGGCCGGCGGAAAATATTGGTTCGAATGGATGACGGCGTCGATGGCTTTGCGCACTTCGTCGAAGCCGTTCAGCTTCTGCACAAATCCGTGGATGCCGGCACGCAGCAAATTGAATTGAAGCGCCGTGCCGCTCAGTCCCGACACGACAATGATCTTGGTGTCGGTGTATTCGCTCACCACTTGCTTCACCACGTTCATGCTGGGTGTGCCCGGCATTTTTGCATCCAGCAAAATGATGTCGATGGATTGAATGGCCAATATAGCCAGTACTTCATCGCCGCTGCCAGCCTCCACAACAGAGGCAACCATGGGTTCCTGTTCAAGCAAGGCCTTGAAGCCTTCCCGCACCATGCGGTCGTCTTCGGCGAGAAGGAACGTGAGCTTCTTTTTTGACGTAGAAAATGACATCTCGTAATTTGTGGAGAAAACTTCTAGGGCACACGCCCTGTTTTCTGCACATTTTCAAGCCATTAATACAAAAAAAGCCCCGGCGCTTTACGCCCGGGGCTTTTTAAGACCGGAAGGGATCATTTAATCCTTATCCGGGCGAAGGGAATTGATCCAAGCTGCAATTTTAAGGGCTTCGGCTTTTGGCACTTGCGGCATAGGCGCCATGGGTGTTTCATGCTCGGGCCAGTTCTTGGGTTCGGGGTTATAGATCAATTGGACAATGCGCTCGTTGCTGTACTTGCGCTTGGCTACGTCGGCAAAGGCGGGGCCTACCTGGCGTTTGCTGGCTTGATGGCAGGCTGTACAAGTATTTTTAACGAGCAGCGGTTCAATCTCTGCATACGTCGGAGCCTTCACCGATGCTGCGGCTGGCTTGGTAGCGGCAGCTGTTTTTGCCACCACAGGTTTCGCCAATGGAACGGAACGCTTCGTGCTCCATTCGCTTGCCGGCAGGGCGGCGCCTTCGGGTATGTTGTTAAGCGTATAATAGGCAGTGGGGTGCAACACGGCCAGTCCGTTTTGCGTGCGGATCCCGCCCACCATGATCTCGTGCAAATAGTATTGCCGCAGGTTGTCGATCACTAACCGGACTTTCTTGCCGTCGTCGGAAACTTTGACGCCCTTGATGTTGAGTTTCTCCTCGTTAACGGTAGGGCTACCATACACCGCGTGGTATTTGTAGATGAAGCTCCGGCCGCTATAAGACGACAGGTCTTCGGCCAGTTTCTTGTCCACCGGTTGTGTGAACTCGATCTCAAATCCATCGGGCATGGCGTGGACGGTATACATTTCCAGCGGTGCTTTTCCGGTCCAAATCAGGCGCTGCAAGCCGGATGTGGTGGTGCCGGCCGATCCCCAACCGCGGTTGGTCTCGCCCACGAACAGGGAACCATCGTGTCCCCAGTTCATCCGCAACACACCCGACTGAAAGCTGCTTTTAAAATCAAACGCCACACCTTGATACTCATCTTTCACTTTTTCCATGACCACGCGCATGATCTTGCTTTGACCTTGATCGCCGACAAAGATCTGTCCGGCAAAGGGGCCAAACTTTCCATTGGTGTCGTCGGTGATGATCTCCGAATTGGAGATGCCCAGTACGCCGTGCGGGAGCATGATGGCAGGGAGTCTGGTTTCGGGGAATTCCTTTTTCACCTGGTAAAGAAACGCGGGCGTTTCGTTTACGACGTTCTCGGGTTTCACATATTGTCCTTCGCGCTTAACCTGGCGTGGATCAAATTTTGCGTATAGCTGGGCCGTAGTCAGTTTCACGGGCGAATCGGGCAGGCTGGTCCAGCGCAGGCCGGCGGGGTGGCCGGTGAAGCTTCCTTTGGTGAGGTGATAGATGGAGCCGGTGCCTTGCCAGTCGCCCTGGTTGTCGTCATAGAACAATTCGCCATTGATCATGCCAATGCCGCAGGGCGAGCGCATGCCCGTGGCCCACGGTTCCAGCGTGCCATCGGTGTGGATCTTCATGGTCCAGCCGCGATAGGGTACGCGGCTTTCGCCACGCCACCATTCTTCGTCGCCAAAGGCCACGTTGCCCGTCACAAAGAAGTTTCCGTCGGGCGCCAGTTTGGGGCCGAAAGAATATTCGTGGTAGTGGCCGGAGAGGGGCCAGGCGTATACGGTTTCATAGACGTCGGCTTTGTCGTCGCCATCTTTGTCGATCAGCTTTGTGAGTTCGCCGCGTTGGGCGGCATAGAGCGCACCCTGGTGATAGAGCAAGCCGAGGGGCTCGTGGAGACCGGAGGCAAACAAAGTGTACTGCGGAGCAGAACCATCTGCATTTTCAATGATCCACACATCTCCGCGACGGGTGCTCAATGCGATGCGTCCGTCGGGCAGCGTGGCCACGCCGCCCACTTCGAGCAACACGCCTTCGGGTGTGGGCACGGTGATGATCCTGTAGTATTCCTCTTCCTGAGGGGTTTGTGCCATCGCGCTCGCGGCTCCGAAAGCCAGAAGCGCACAAGCGAAAAATTTCTTTGCAATAGAGTTCATTTTCTTAGCGTTCATGGTTACCAGATCACGGAATATTTTACAGCACTGTCTACGGCCACGATCAATTCTTTCTTGCCGTTCACATCGCGCACAACGGGCTGGCCAGTGGTCACTTTGATGTAGTACTGCTTGTCGTCGATGGCGTAGGAACCGTCGGGCATTTGTGCGATGGCGCTGCCTTCGCCCAGCTTGTAGTACAAGCCGGTTTTGGTGCCGCGGTTCTTAATATTCACTTCGTGCGTGATGACCCTGTTCTGGTCGTCGGGATAGATCTTGTCTTCTACGTCGAGGCCTTCGTAGGTATACTTAAATATAGGGCGGTGTGTGGCCGGCTCAAGCTCAAATCCTTTGCCGCGGTGCTCGTTTGCTTTCACGAGGTCTTCCTTCAGGATCACGGGAAACGGTTCGGTTTGGGACGCCAGGAAAGCCAGCGGCTGGTTGTTGAACAAATATTGCGTTGCTCCGCGCGGACGGAAGGAACCATCGCCACGATCGTGCCACATGGGGGTGGCATCTACAAACGAGCCATGCCAAACGCACACCAGGTTGCCCGATTTCATATCATAGACATAGTGCGTGCCACTGGGATCGGCCACGCCGATCGTGTGCGTAAGACGCTGTGCACGGTCGCCTTTGAAATCCAGGAAAGCGCGCAACAATCTGGGTTCGCTGGTGGCGTCGAGATAGATGGGCGACACCGGTTCGTCGTCGGGAGGAAGCGAATTGAAAGCGTGCAGTGCCTGCGGATAGGTGGTAGCGCTCTTCACCGTGAGGCCGAGGCGCGGCGGCATCCACGATGCGTCTTTGTAATTATAAATTTCGACGGGTACTTTGCCCGCCTTCAGCGTGATCGTAACCCACTGATCGGAGTAGGCATCGGGCCGTTGAAGATCGGTGAGTTGTTGATTGTTGATGATCAGGCGACCCCCTCCCGTATGAGCCAGTTGAAACTGGTACGTGCCATCCTGTGGTACATTCAGATCGGCCTTGTAGGAAACGCCATAAGCATTCTCATTCGTCAGCACTTCGCAGGTCAGCTGAGGAATTGTTCCCGTGGCAGCGGGCTTCCGTGAAGTGAAATCCGAGATCGTTTTGAAGTTTCCGTAGTAGGTATTGTAGGTGATGTTGGAAAGCGAGAAGTTCACCTCTTTCATAAGGCGATAGGACATGTTGCGGATGGCAACCGGGCCATGGTCGCCCTGGATGAGCAGCGGGCCCATGGGCTTTTCGTTGTTTTCGATGGGTCCGCCCGTGGGCAAGGGCACCTCCACGTTGTCGTGGATGAGCACGCCATTCAGCTCAACGGATACAAAGCGCGCATTGGCAATTTTTTGTCCGGCGGCATTGAAGCGCGGGGCACGGAACGACACTTTGAATTTCTGCCACAGACCGGGAGCCTTTGCGGGATTGGAGAGCGGGGCTTTGCCCATGTAGATCTTGCCCTGTTCGGTTTCCCAGTTGCGATAGATGCCCCCGATGTCGGAGAACTTCGGATCTTTCACACCCCAGCTGTCGAACAGTTGCATTTCGTAGCGGCCTTGAAAGTAGACGCCAGAGTTGGAACCCCGGGGCAACATCACTTCGAACTCGAGTTCGATGTCACCGTGCTCGAAGGCGGAGACCAGGTTGTCTTTTTTTGTTTCGTCGTTCAGGTTGAGCAAAATGCCTTTGCCGGGTTGGAACGAAACGACCTGTGGCTTTGCCGGTGCGGCCTCGCCTTTGGAGCGCTTGCTCTTCTTTTTGGTTTCGGGAGCAGCCGGTTTATCGTGCGCCTCGTGAATGTCTGCCGCGGGATTTATGGTCACATCGCCCACGACTTGCCAGTTGCCGGCCTGGGGTCTGAAATCGGACAAATCTTCGAAGGAAACTTTCCTGAACGTCGATTCCTGCGCGCGCACCGCCAGGCATCCGGCCATGGCGATCACCAGGAAAAAACATCTTTTGACATTGTACATGATGAAAAAGGATTAGAAATGAAGTTCGCTAATATCGACCATCGATCTTTAATCGCAAAGATTGTTCACAAAATATACAGGGATGTTTGCCTTCGGAATAATGCCCCCCGATTTCAAATAAGATCACTAATGGATACCTTTGTTTTCTTAACAACGATTCATGAGCCTGCTTCAGCAAATACAGACCCTTTCACAAAACTATAGTGAAAGCGTGGTCGCCTACCGTCGTCATTTACACGCCCATCCTGAGTTATCTTACCAGGAATTTAATACCGCAAAATATGTCGCCGAGCAATTGCGCCTCGCAGGCATCGAACCACAAACCATTGCGACAACGGGCGTGCTCGCCGAAATAAAAGGACGGAACCCCGAAAAGAAAACCATTGCACTCCGTGCCGATATGGATGCACTGCCGATCGAGGAGGCCAACCAGGTTCCCTATAAGTCTACCAACCCCGGGGTGATGCATGCCTGCGGCCACGATGTGCACACGTCGTCGTTGTTAGGCACGGCCAAAATTCTTCAGCAGGTGAAGGACCAGTTTGAGGGGACCGTGCGTTTGTTGTTTCAACCAGGGGAAGAAAAAAATCCCGGGGGTGCGTCCTACATGATCCGCGATGGCGCGCTGAAGAATCCTCAACCGATTTCTATTCTCGGGCAACACGTGTTCCCTTTGCTGCCGGCGGGCAAGATCGGGTTTCGCGAAGGCATGTACATGGCCAGCGCCGACGAAATCTATCTGAAAGTGATTGGCAAGGGAGGTCACGGTGCTGCACCGGACCTGGCCATCGATCCGATCGTTATCGCTTCCCACATCATCATTGCCCTGCAGCAAATCATCAGCCGCAACGCCAATCCACGTCAGCCCACCGTGCTCACATTTGGAAACATCATTGGTCATGGTGCCACGAACATCATCCCCAACGAAGTGAATATTGCGGGCACGTTCCGGGCCATGAACGAAGAATGGCGCGAGTCGGCTTTAGTGAAGATCAAAAAGATGGCCGAGAGCATCGCCGAAGGCATGGGTGGACGGTGTGAGGTGGATATTTCGCGGGGCTATCCTTATTTGGAGAACAATCCTGAGCTTACGCGAAG
This sequence comes from uncultured Chryseolinea sp., assembly GCA_966211885.1. Lineage (GTDB taxonomy): Bacteria > Bacteroidota > Bacteroidia > Cytophagales > Cyclobacteriaceae > Chryseolinea. The sequence goes on along the minus strand of CBIHQM010000008.1, from coordinate 2,594 downwards.
GATCCGGGCCGCTGCCGAGGAATACGTGGGCAAAGAAAATGTATTCAATATCGACATAACCCTTGGAGCCGAAGATTTTGCGTATTATTCACAAGTAATTCCCGCTGCCTTCTATCGCCTGGGGACGCGCAACGATGCCAAGGGCATATCTTCTTACGTGCATACGCCTACTTTCGATATTGATGAAGATGCCTTGAAGATCGGACCGGGGCTAATGGCCTGGATGGCCGTGAAGGAGCTGGCGTTGGAATAGATTTTTGATAAAATATATCGTCCGTTTTCTGTGAGATTCATTTTTGTCCTTGTATTTATTATCCTGTCGTGCTCCGGTGCAGCGGCTCAATCTTTCTATTTCCAGGACGTCAATTTCCACAATGCCGATAGCATTGCCGAGCACTATGCCGATCACAGCCTTAAAGACCATAAGGCATTAGCGATCCTTTTAACAAAAGATCTTTCGACAGACGTTGAGAAATTCAGGGCTATCTTTAAATGGATCACAGAAAATATTTCGTACGATATTCCAAGCTACATAGAATCCGTCCAAATGGAAAAGAAATTGCGTTACAAGAAAAAACGACTGGAGCGGTGGCGGGAGAAATTTTACAATACCATTACGAAGCGAATTATCCGGGAGAAAACCGCCATTTGCTACGGATATGCATCGCTATTGACTTCTATGAGCGATCACGCCGGCATTCCTTGCAAAACCATCAGCGGATACGGCAGAGGTTGGGGATCAAGCATTGGAACAGGATCTGTCAATCATGCTTGGAATGCAGTCAAGTTACAGGGTCGATGGTTCCTTTGCGACCCCACCTGGGCCAGTGGCACGGTGGATATGGGGCGGGAAAAATTCTTCCGGCAATTCGATAAGGTTTACTTCATTACCTCGCCCGACCTTCTAATTGCAAACCATTATCCAGCCGACACTTCCTGGACTCTGATAAAAAATGCGCCTTCCAAGAAAGAATTTCTGGATGCCCCCATCAAGCTAAGTTCTTTTCTGACGCACAAGATCAATCACTATTTTCCCCAAAAAGGAATCATCAAAATCAAAGTTGATTCAACCGTCCGGTTTAGCTTTACGACGAACGCATCCAAGAAAATGGATAAAGTGACCGTGGTTTCTAAGTACGCTCCCATAAAAAAAGATGAGGAATCTGAATTCGACTACAACTTGCAGGTCGATAAAGAAGGTAAATATTTCTTTGATCACCGCTTCATTCGAGCGGGATTTACGTCATTGGTCATCTATTTGAACGGAGACGCCGTACTGGTCTACAACGTCTACATCAGCAAGGCATAGTTATAAAAAAAAACAGAGGCTGCCTTCAAAAGACAGCCTCTGTTTTTTTATTTTGATATGATGGTCTACTCGACCGTCACAGACTTCGCCAAATTTCTAGGCTGATCCACATTGCACCCCCGCATCACCGCGATGTGATACGACAACAGCTGCAACGGTATCACCGATACCAGCGGCATCAACGCATCGTGCACGGCAGGCACCTCTACAACAAACTCCGACATGGCGGGGATCAGTTTGTCGCCTTCCGTCACCACGGAGATGACACGGCCTTTCCGTGCTTTCACTTCTTGAATGTTAGATACCACCTTCTCGTACGAGCTATCGCGCGTGGCGATGAACACGACGGGCATTTCCTCGTCGATGAGAGCGATGGGGCCGTGTTTCATTTCGGCGGCGGGATAGCCTTCGGCGTGGATGTAGGAGATCTCTTTCAGCTTCAACGCACCTTCGAGGGCCACGGGGAAATTATAGCCCCGGCCGAGGTAGATGAAGTTGCGTGAATCTTTGAAGAGCGCGGAGATCTTTTTGATCTCATCGTTCAGCAACAGGGCTTTCTCCACTTTCGCGGGAATGGTTTCCATTTCCACCAGTAGCTCATGAAGTTTCTGCTCGGTGATGGTGCCTTTACGTTGGGCGACCGAGAGAGCGATCATGCTCAGCACGGTAAGTTGCGCAGTGAAGGCCTTCGTGCTGGCCACCCCGATCTCGGGACCGGCGTGTGTGTATGCGCCAGCATGGGTTGCGCGGGCGATGGAAGAACCTACGACGTTACAAACCCCAAAGATGATGGCGCCTTTCGACTTGGCCAGCTCGATCGCCGCCAATGTATCGGCAGTTTCACCGGATTGCGAGATGGCAATGACCACATCGCCTTCGCGGATCACGGGGTTGCGATAACGAAACTCGGAAGCGTATTCAACCTCCACGGGAATTCTGCAGAACTCTTCGAAGAAATATTCCGCCACCAGACCGGCGTGCCACGACGTGCCGCAGGCCACGATCAGGATGCGTTCTGCATTCACCAGTTTGGTGATGTATTCGCTCAAGCCTCCCAGCACCAGGCGGCCTTGGGTGGAATCGAGACGACCGCGCATACAGTCGCGGATGGAGCGGGGTTGCTCAAAAATTTCTTTCAACATGAAGTGTTCGAAGCCGCCTTTCTCGATGGCTTCCAACTCCAGGTCGATGGTTTGAATATAAGGGGTGAGCGGCAAGTTGGCCGTGTTCTTCACGCTCAGTTCGCCATTCTTGATCACAGCGATCTCCTGGTCGTTCAGGTACA